>CAYIEN010000001.1:0-116827 GCA_964362535.1 uncultured Methanosarcinales archaeon
GACCCATTACTCGAGAAAAAAATGTATGCCAGCATCGCACCCAGCATTTACGGCCACGAAAAAATCAAAGAAGCACTCGTTCTGCAGTTAATGGGCGGCGTACGTAAGACTCGAGACGACGGTATCGTCACGCGAGGAGACATCCACATCCTCCTCATCGGAGACCCCGGTGCAGGAAAAACACAAATGCTCAAACGAGTCCACAAGGTTTCGCCAAAAGGACGATTCATTTCAGGAAAAGGAGTCTCTGGCGCCGGTTTAACTGCTAGCGTGGTGAAGGATGAGTTTATCGGTGGCTGGAGCCTCGAAGCAGGAGCGCTCGTTCTCGCCAACAAAGGACTGTGTTGCATCGACGAAATGGACAAGATGGACAAAGACGACACCGCAGCAATGCACGAAGCACTCGAAGGACAAACCATCACCATCAGCAAAGCAAACATCCAAGCAACACTCCGCGCGGAAACGACCGTGCTCGCGGGCGCAAACCCGAAGTTCGGCCGATTCGACCCCTACGCAACCGTCGCCGAACAAATCACTTTACCTCCCACGCTCATCAACCGATTTGACTTAATCTTCCCCATCAAAGACCTGCCTGACCCGACCAAAGATGAAAAGATGGCAAAATTCGTTCTTGAGTTACACAAAAGTCTCAAGACCGAAGCAGACATCGACACCAATCTCATCCGAAAATACATCGCCTACGCAAAACAACGCATCTCACCCGTGCTCACTGACGGCGCAATTGAAGAAATCAAAAATTATTATTTACAAATGCGCTCCTCCGGCGGAAAAGACGGAAGCATAAAATCAGTCCCTATCTCCGCACGACAACTCGAAGGACTCATTCGATTGGCAGAAGCACACGCAAGACTCTATTTGTCCGATAAGGTCACAAAGAAGAATGCAAAAAAGGCAATTGAACTCGTGCACCACTACCTCAGCTTAGTCGCAATGGACGAATCTGGCTCATTCGACATCGACCGAATTGCTTCAGATACGACCGCAAGCACGCGCAACAAGATTATCATCATCAAAGAAATAATTGCTGAACTGGAGCACAAAATGAAGCCTGTGCCTCAGGATGACGTTGAGGCTTTAGCAACTGAGAAAGGCATATCACCCTCCGAATTCGAAGAAATCGTCCAAAAACTCAAACGCGGCGGCGACTTATACGAGCCGAAACCAGGATTTTTGCAGAAACTTTAATTACACACTTGCTTCCTGAGAAATACCAGCAAGATTTCTAAACGAAAAACACGACGACTGCAAATTCGGATTCGTCATCTGGTCACACACGCTAAACTCTTTTTGATTGATTGCGAAATACAATAAGCAACTGTCTCGCTGTTTGTCAACGCCAATCTTTGTGCACGTAACTGAGGAGATTGCTTTTCTTGCAACAGTATCATAACATTGGTCGGCATCCGAAACCTGCGCCAACGTCGCGCAAAGCTGTTCAGCATGCACAAGATTATCTGCAGCTTCAGATTCCGCATCCGCAATTATTTCAACAGAAGTCTTTGCCGTCGGCAACGGAGCGCAATCACGAGCACAACCACCTGCCGTCTCACCACCAGCACCATCGCAAATGTAGTCACCACAACATACGGCCACTGTTTTGTAAACACACTCATTATTTTCAATGACGTCCGTTGTACACGCATCAAAATCATCACACTTCAACGGCGTAACGGGCTCGCCAGGAGACGTCACAGGACTTCCGCCAGACATCGCGGGAACATACGCTTCAACAACAGATTTCGACTCAGAAACTTTCACCGAAAAACTCGATTCGACTGTATGACCGTCGGCTTCGGCAGTTGTACGCACCAAATATCTGCCCGGAGGAATATCATCAGGAATAAGAACGGTTGATTTCGCGCTTTTAACCGCAGTAACAACCTGCTGCGAACTCGCAACAATATTACCCGTCGCGGGAGCGACCAGTTCATGCTTTAGTAAAATCCTGTTACCTACATCGCGCTCAAACGTAAATGCGTCTGAGAAAGACAACGTCGCGCCAGGCTTCACTTCCGAAAAACTCGTCTGCGTCACCAACGAAAACGCCGGACCCGACAAAGCAACCATTAGAATAATAACGACCACAAACGCGCCTGCAATACTGCCAGCCGCCCAGAGCACCCACCTTTTTGTTCCAGCTACCTTCGCAGCAATCACAGGAGATACGCCAGAACCAATCAATGCGTCACGAACCTGACCCGGAGAATAGCCTGCCGACTTCAAACGCTGGGCATACGCAGTCACCTCATTCGCAGGCATACTCAAAACGCGGGCAAAACACTATTTAAAGATATCTGCAGAACGCGTTCTGCGCATATCTGCCGAATCCTGACTGCTGCAGCAATATCGACGGCGCCACACAAATTTTTATAAAGCCAACCCAGCCAAACAACACCCATGGAGCGCTCGCAAAAATCACTTGTTGCTGTCAAAACACGCATCAGCGACATTCTCAACGGCCACTGGATGGAACGCAGCCAAGAACCCAGCAGCATACAACTCTCTGACGGCACGGAAATCATGCGCGCCAACATTATCGGAATCATCGTCGACCGCAGCGACGGAGACCTTCCTACATTAATGCTCGATGACGGCACCGAACGATTGCCCCTCCGCATTTTCGATCACATTCCTGGGCTCGCAACCGCGCATGTTGGAACACCCGTCCTCATCGTTGGAAGGCCGCGCCAATTCGAAAATGACCGCTTTCTCGTTCCCGAATTCATCCATCCCTTAGATACTCCTCTTTGGATTGAACACCGCAAACGCGAACTCGCATTACGACCCATAACGACTCCGCACATTCCACTTGCGCACGCTGCACCCGCAGAACACGCTCCGAAACCGCGCCAACACATCCTCGAAGCCATACGCGCAAACGACGCAGGAACCGGCGCAGACGTCGATGAAATACTCAGCAAAACAAACTGCTCATCCGAAGACTTAGACCACTTGTTATCCACAGGAGAAATATTCCAAGTCAGCCCCGGAAAACTTAAAGTTCTCGAATAATTCCGTATTTTTGTTTAGAAAAGCGCAGGCGTCACGTACACTTCAATAATCGCCGCGATAAACAAAATACCAATCGCGAGCAACATCAAATCAGACGCATCCAAAATAATCTTTTCAAAATTCTTCGTCCCAAAATCATGCTTCATCACGGCAACAGAAATAATTCCACCCGCCAAACCCGCAACAAAATACGCGAGAATCTCCGGAATCCCGTGAATAAAGTACCGCAAAAAGCTCAGCGATACAACATACAAGTAAGAACCTATTCTCGCAAAACCCAGCGTGGATGCGTACTCCGCCATGTGCGTACGAATAAAGTTACCCATCGCAACACCAATCACGCTCGCGTTCCATGTGAGGATAAACAACGAGCCCATACCATAAATGAACGAGAAGAGAATACAGAAGACTAACACTTTAACATTGTTCAAAAAAATACGGCTGAACAAACTCGCACGCACAATATGCCCCGTCACCTGCTGGTTCAACCCCGCAATCGTCTGCGCCTGCACACTAAACAAACTTGACGAAGTAGCTGCGGGAAGCACAACATACCACGTGGTGTACGCAACAACCATACCTAAAAACAAAAACATGAAAAACGTAAGAGCTCGAGCGTGCTCCTTCAAAATTGAACGCTCAGAATCCAGCTCAATATCCTTCGCTTCCTCCACCTGCATCGTATTGTAAAACAACGGAACGGCCGCTAAGACCGTGAGAAACACCATGACCAAACTAGCGTAATCAGCAAAAATCCACAAACTCAAAAAACAAGCAATCGTGGCATATGCAAAACCCAAGAAAAAAAGAGGCACAGGCCGCGCTTCCGCGCGAAACGGATTTGAAAACGCCTCAACGACCATAGACTCTCGCTCGCGTTCATGATTTAAATACCTTTGGAAACACATACACCCAAGGATAAACATTTATAAACCTCCATCAAGCTCTCGACGGTATGGATTACGAAACATTACTTGCCCGCGCACGCAAAAACTTGCCTGAAAGCGTGCTTGTCAAAGAACGCTTCGAGTTACCAAAAGTATCCGGACGACTCGAAGGAGCAAAAACCGTTATCGGCAACCTCGTCCAAATCGCCGCAGCAATCCGAAGACCAGTTGATCAACTCGTCAAATACCTCCTCAAAGAACTCGCAACACCTGGCGCCATGCGCGGACCACTATTCGTCCTGGGCACCAAAATGCCCGCCTCGCGCATCAATGACAAAATCAAACAATTCGCCGAAACATTTGTCTTTTGTCCAAAGTGCGGCAAACCCGACACTGACCTCAAAAAAGAAGGCGGCGTAACGATTCTTTCCTGCAGCGTCTGCGGCGAACGCAAGCCGGTGAAAAGCTTCTAAGCAACCAAACATGGTACTCGTCAAAATCCACAAGAAAGACGGAAGAATTCTCGCAGCAGTCTGCGACACGGAACTTCTCGGACAACAACTCGAAGAAAACAGCATTTTTCTCGACCTCGCAAACGACTTTTACAAAGGAGACGAAAAAACAGACATTGAAGCAGGCGACATCATCCGAAACTCAGACCATATTAACTTAGTTGGCGAAAAAAGCGTCGCACTCGGCGTCCACGAAGGCCTGATTGATGAACACCACATCAAGAAAGTCAAAGGCGTACCGTTCGCACATGCAGTCGTTGTTCACGACTAAACAACCGCTTCTGCTTCCGTAAACCATTCTCCTAAGCCAGATTGCTTTTCTGCATCCTTACCGAACACACCTTCAATGCGTCTTTGTAAAATCTCAACGGTCTGCTTGAGATACGGTGAAAGGTGATATTTCTCAACAAGACTGATTGTGGGACCAAGATACTTCACGACACTACCTTCTGTGATGGTGAAAAGAAGCTTGCCGCCACACCCCGTACACTTGCCAATAAGCGGCGGACGCCTGAACTTTTCATTACAAACAACACACCGGAACTCTTGCATCGAAAATTTACGCAGGTTGCCCTTTGTGTCACGAATAAAATGCTTTTCGATAACTAATCTCGCGACATCGGCAGTATCGACCGCGCGAATCTTTTCCGCAATAACCATCTGACCTCTTAGCTTTTCTTCCATACTTGGCAAGGTCTTGTACGCACTGCAGAGCACGCCTGCATTAATATCAGACGTGTCGTGCGTGAAACCCATACCCTCATACTGCTCGGGCTTGTGCAACACGTGTTTGATTTGCGTGAGCTTAATTTCGTTCGTTGATTTGTAAAGAAGCGCAGCCTCGTACATCTCGCGCGGATACTGCCACACAATATCCACGTCAAACGCCATATCATCAACTTCACTCGGAGTGAGCGTGCTGGTAAGAACAAGCGGCGCATCCATCGTACTGCCTCGAGACTTTGCAAGGAAAGATTTTGAAAAGTTCAGGAACGCATCCATCAGCAGGATGAATCCTAACTCATCTCCATCACAGTCACGACGGCACGCACAATGAAAGTACGGATGCGCAAGAAAACCCTGCGTCTTTGAAAACCCAACAATTCTGCCCAGCATTCCTGCGCTCGTGTGCGGCGCAAGACCAATGATTGAGTGACCAACTAAATCATCAGGCGTTTTCAAGTTGTAATATGCTGGCTGATCGTAGACTGAAACCAAGAGGTCGTCCACGAATTTCGCCGTGCGGAACATGACCTTATCAGCGGGCTCGTCATCAACTGGACCGGATGGACACGAAGGAAGCACGACATCTTGAGGCTTCAGTTCGAGCACTTGCGTGTCGGATTCCAAAGGCTTGCCGTGAATGTCAAACAAGTAACCGAGTTCTCGAAGCTTTGCAACCGATACACGGATTTCAGGTGGACGGAAATGCGTGAGTGCGATTTCGCTACAGTCATATCGAATCGTGCCATCTTTATTCACGAACAAATCATGCTTTGCCCGCAAAATACTCTTAGCTGGATGCTCGGCAAAATGAGTATCATTCGTTGTACCTCTCACGCCTTTGATAAGATCAGGAAAAGTTTCCATCTTCGCCAACTTTAATGCGTCGTAAAAAATGCGCTTGAAATCAATCGTCTGCTCCTTCGCGGCAAAACACGGACCATGCAAACCGCACACTTTTTCTTGCATTTGTTTCGCGCAACGCTTGCAATAATATTGCGGCGTACCTTCATTTTTACAAACGGAGCATGTTGAAAAAATAGAATCGACCTTACACGTCTCGCACTTAAACCATGGAAACTCCGCCGTAACCGTACCCACTTTCAATGCTGCTTGGAACGAACGCATACGACCACCCTCCTCACCGATCGAAAACAAACCATGCGGACTCCCAGTGAGCTTACGCTGCTTCGCCTTTTCCGGACGACCCATACGCGAACCAATATACGTTCCACTCTTGTCCCGCAACGGAACACTTGACAAGGACTGCACCAATGCAAGCACCGACTCGTCCTGCGCAAGCTTCACTCTGTCATGCAAATCCGTCGGAAGAGTATCTTTAATCCCGAGCGCAATTGCCAACGCAGCCGCATGCGGATTCTCAATAACCGCAAACTCCTTATTGACAACAATATGTGGCACGCCAAGAAGTTCAAGCACCCGTTTGCCCGCATTCGGCAACGGAAGCACAATCTTGTGCACCAAATCACCCTCGTGATGCAGCGTTGCTTTCTTCAACCAATCTGCAAGCAACAAAAATGATGCTTTGTCAATATCGGCCCAATGATGAGTAAAATCAGGATGCAAAAACACTTTCGTCTGCGCGCAAAGTGCTAACGATTCCTGCATGGTTGGCTTTTTCGTAAAAGGGTTTGCCAACAATGACTCAAGTCTATCCTGCGCAATAGTTGTTGCTGCACTTAATTTGTCCAACGCCAACGAACCATACTGCGTCACAACCGCGTGCTCAACATCCTTCACCCACCACTCCGGACAATACCCCGCAGGAGCAAGCACGTGGTTACGGTTTGCGAAATCACCATAATTAATCAACACATCACCCAAAAACAAAATCTCCACAACCCGCTTTTTGAGCAACAACGCCTCTGCTTCCCTGTCGAGCTGAAGCACCGTACCATCATCAAGCTTTACGATAGGACCGTCAATCGTGTCACACGGAGTGAATGCTGCACCTTTGCCCGGACGCTCCACTTTAAGCTGTGTTCCTGTGGCGATATAATCCTCCAACACGTGCATAGTTGATGGATGAATGCCCTGCCCACTTAGCCCCGATGCTCGAGAACGACCATACCTTAGTCTGAACGCGCCTGGACGCAAGGGATACCCCAAAATAGGACGGCCGGCGACAAGGTCGGCGATATATGTGTAGTCCGGAGTGATTTTCGCGTGCGAATCCTTTTTCGCTTCACCACCCGCCTTTGCCTTCGCTTTCTTTTGAATCTTGATAAACTCCTCAAGAAAATTCCACTGCTCCATATCAAAATCCTTGCCCCATGCCGCGAGCTGCTTCCACAACTTCGGCGCCTTCAACGGAATACACGAGCTGAGGAGCAGACAGTATCCGCTGCGAATCATATTCGTCGGAATACGCGGCAAATCCTTGTGATTGCTCACCTCAAATTTCTCCGACGGTTCGCCTGCCACTTCAACAGGCATGTTCTTCATCAAAAATTCCAGCTCTTCCTGGTGCGGAAAATACTGTAAGTTTGTCACACGATCATGATAGTCTCTCAATTCAGTTTCTGCACGCTTAATCTCCATCTCTGTTGCGTCGTAGACGTCATAACCCAATTTTTTACGGACATAATCCGCAATAAGAACGCTTACCGCCGCAGCAGTGCCACCAGCGTTACGAATCGGACCGGCAAAACTAATACTAATATATTTTCCGCGCTTATCCATGCGATCCTTGAATTCCACGGTGACAATGCCGTCGAGCGGAGAAGAGACAACTCCCACCGTAACGTACGCGAACCCCGCACGAATACCAATGTCGACCGCCTCGTGCTGATCTTTAAACGCACAGAATTTTTGTTGGGCAATTTCTTCCGCGATTTTGAACGCGACACGCCAATCAAGCGCACCATACTTTGCTTCAAGTTCGATAATGCGTTCGACAACGCCTGAATTCACAATCTGCGGCGCAAGAATGCTGATTAATCCGACGACACGTTCCGCCATGTTCTTCGCGAGCGAGATTTCGACAGTCTTCGCCGCATCAAAACCTTTGGTTCTTGCAATGGTCGCGACGTCAAACGCCTTTTTGACGTCATCATTCAAGCGGTCAAAATACCCCTGCATCGCAGGACTTGCGGCAACCATTACGGCACCACCGCAGGATCGCCAAATTCAATCATCGTCACTTTTCTCGTCTGCAAATTCATAATGGGAACTTTTCCCGGGTCAGGCATGTGACCAACACGCTCCTGAAAATCCGTTCTCGCCTGGAATGTACTGCAACAAATAATATTCACGCCACGATACACTTCGCACCCTGCTTTGTGAATGTGCCCTGCAACAAACACATCTGGAATTTGATCGATGACTAGCGGATCTCCTCTCGGGTCAGGAACATACAAAGTACTCGTGTGTGCCGGTGCGAGATGTCTGCGTTGAAGCAAGAAACGCATGATAAGCGGCGTACGCTCGGAACAATTATGCCCTGAGTTCTTGATACTCGGCACAATTTCACTGTAGTCATCAAACGAATAGCCGTGATATGTCAGGATATTGAAACCCGGAAAACCATTTTTTGCGTGAATGTTAACAATGCACGGATTGCCTGTCATCAACACGTTCGGCATTTCCCACAACGGCTTTGCGTAATCCTTGAATAGTTTTGGTTGCGGTTCCGAAAGACGCAGTGCGTCGTGATTTCCGGGAGATACAATAATCGGAATGTGCTTCGGAACCTGACTGATTAATCGCGCGGCCTCCGCATACTGCGCATAAATATCCTTGAGTTCGAGTTCTGCCTCCTGCGCCGGATAAATACCAATGCCATCCACCGTGTCGCCGATAAGAAACAAATAACCCACCTTTGCCGCCATCGCACGCTGTTCTGGAGTTCCCTGCTCACCACGAATCCACTTAATGAACCGCTCAAACGCATCCTTCAAAAAGAGTTTGCTACCGACGTGAACGCACGAGAGGAAAACAGCATACACCTCATCCGGAGATTTCTTAACCTCCATATGTGGAATGTCGGGAATGTGAATATTCTTTGCAAAAATTGCGCCAGTGCCGCTACTTGTTCCTGTAACCCCGAGCACTTCATCATGCACGATATCCTGCGCCATCGCAAACACATCAGGATTTGTTTTTGTAATAATTATTTTGATAATTCCCGTCGGATCTTCCACCGTGATGATAAGATTATCATTTTTTGTGACTTCTTTTTCGACAACCATCCCGATAACCGATGCAGGCTGACGCTCTTTTGACGCCAATACTCGACTAATGCTCGTCGCGTTCTGTAATTCCTGACGCATACGCAACAACTTCGAAATCTTGTTGTATCTCGTGTTGAAATATCCAACAAAATCCTGCAACGACCGTTTGCCCGGCTTGTCATCATACTCCCACACCACCGACACTGGATACTGCGGCGGAGAAAGCGTTACTTTAAGTTGGTCCGCAGAAAGATTGCCCGCGAGCATACGCTCGTGCAATGAATCTAAGAGTATTGGGTCGGATAATTGTTCCACTGCTGCTTTCGTAAGAAGCACACGCTGCTTCATGCAAAATTCGAGAAGCGCCTTCCGCTTATCGACAATAATGGAGTCAAGCATCATGCGAGCGAAAGACCTTCCTCAAGCAAACTCTGCATACGCTGCTCGTTCTGCGACGGAATCGCGAGCGAAATTTCTCTTGTACGACCGTATCTGCCCTTGCTGATGACCTTTGCCGTGATTAAACCCAACATGTCAAACTCAGCAATAATGTCGCTGACGCGACGTTGTGTGAGCGGACGCTGCTTTGTTTGCTCACACACCGTTTGATACACATCGTAAATTTCGCCGGTGAAGACTCCCTCCTTCTTTTGCTTACACGCTTTGACAATCGCGTAGAGAGTGGCTTGGTGTTGTTTTGGTTGCGTACGAATAAGCTCAAGCATTCTGTCTTTTTCGATTGTTTCATCTGCTTGGTCTAAGTGTTGGAGACCGAGCTTTTCTGCACCGGTTCTGTCCGCGAGTTCGCCAGCGACACGCAATAATTCTAATGCGCGTCTTGCGTCGCCGTTATCATTCGCCGCTCTTGCTGCGCACTTTTCAATGACTCCAAATTCGACTCCGTCTTGTCTAAATGCAACCGAGGAACGTGCGCGCAAAATATCCTGGAGTTGCAACGCGTCGTAGGGTGCGAACACAAGTTCTTCTTCACTCAACGAACTTTTCACGCGCGGATCAAGATTGTCCGTAAACGACAAATCGTTACTAATACCGACAATGCTGATTTGCGCTAACTTGAGTTCTTGATTGATTCTCGTTAAGTTGTAGAGAAGTTCATCGCCCGCTTTTCCGATAAGCTCATCAATTTCGTCAAGCACCAAAATAACGATTTGTTTTTGCCTGTCGAGTGCTGAAAAAAAGATACGGTAGACTTCATCAGTGGGAAGCCCAGTAGGAGGAACGTCTTTGCCGAACTCTTTTGAGAGTTGAGCGACCAAACGATATTCTGTGTCTGCGACTTTCTTTAATTTGCAGTTAATATAGACTATTTTGACCGGTAACGTGCGCTGTTGCGAGATACTCGCAATTTGATCTGTGGTGTATTTGACCACCAACGTTTTTCCTGTGCCCGTTTTGCCGTAAATGAATAGATTACTGGGCTTTTCTCCTTTCAATGCGGGTGCGAGAACGTTCGCAACCTGACTAATTTGTATATCTCGGTGCGGAATGTTGCCTGGTGCATAACTCGATTGCAATGCTGCCTTGTTGGTAAACAACGAACGCTTGTTAAGAAATTGCTCAAAAAAGTTCACTAACCCCTTTTCTTCCATACTATTCCCCCCCTTTTACTTACTTTTACTGTTTTCCAACTGCAATGGAGGTTTATATGTTTTCGTATTTTTGAATAACTAGGTTGATTTTCTTTTTTTCTTTCATTGGGACTGTCACCCCCTGATTGCATATGGAAGTATTGGAATAAAAAAATAAAAATGTTTTGAAATGAAGAAGAAGGAAAGAAATTTTTAGCTCAACAACCCAAAAAATGACCTTTTTAACCTCTACTTTTGAACCATTCTTTTACATTCTATTCATTCAAATGGTTATTTTATTGTTTTTATTTATTTATTAATTAATTATTTTCTATATAGAAAAGAAAGAAGAAAGAACCTTGAAAAGAAGAAAGTAAAAGAAAAGATGTTTTGAAAGATAGATATTGAAGAAGGTGTGTTTCGGGATCGTTTTCGTGAATGGATTACTCTTGTTTTATTTGTCGACGATACTTTTTTTGTTTAGATGCAATGAAGGTGTTTGTTTTTTGTTTTTGAAATGAAATGAAGTTCCATGTGTTATAGGGGTGTCTGAGTGCGAGGTTATTGTGTTGCTATTCTATAGTAACAAAAAAGAAAAGCTTTATATAGGGGGTGAGCGTTTTTAGACACAGAAGACAGGAAAGAGGACACATTACACCCACAGAGGAAACACAACATGATTGTCCAAAAGGAATTCCTGAACAAGCTCAAAGATTTCGGCCTCAATAGCTACGAAGCAAAATTGTGGACCGCACTCCTTTCTCGAGGAGTATCAACCGCAGGCGAATTGTCTGACATCGCAAACGTACCTCGCTCACGAAGCTACGACGTTCTCGAATCACTCGAAAAGAAAGGATTCATCATCATGAAGTTGGGCAAGCCCATCAAATACTTAGCAGTACCGCCCGCAGAAGTCATCGAACGCATCAAGAAAAGAACCGCAGAAGAAGCACTACTCCACGCAAAAACACTCGACAACCTTCGAGGAAGCGACGTATTGACTGACTTGAGCTTACTTCACAAACAAGGCGTTGAACTCGTTGAACCTGCAGACTTGACCGGCGCAATCCGCGGCCGAAGCAACTTGTACGACCACTTGCACACGCTCATCAAAGCAGCAGACAAGACAGTAACCATTCTTACGACAGAAACCGGTCTTAACCGAAAAGCAGACGAACTCCGTTTGGCTTTGCAAAAAGCAAAAGACAAAGGCGCACGCATTAAGATTGCAGCACCCTTAACCAAAGACAACGCAGCAGCTGCGAAGACTTTGAGTGCCTTTGGAACGATTAAGAACGTAGACGGCATCCGCGCGCGATGGGCAATCATCGACAGCAAACACGTTGTCGTCATGCCCCTCGATGACAAAGAAACACACGCCAACTACGACTTCGGCGTCTGGATGAACGCACCCTTCTTCGCAAAATCACTCGAACAAGCGTTCGACAAGATTTGGGGATAGTAACGATGACCATCAATTCAACTGATTTACTCTTGGAAGAAGTTCTCCGACGCGTTAAGCGAGACATCACTCGCGTTACGGCAGGATTGCCGATTGAAGTACTTGCACTCAAATGGACCTCGGGAAGTAACGATCAAAGATACACCCGTGATGCATCGGCATGGCGTGACTCTGACATTATTTGGGTTTATGCAAAAACCACAGAACAACAAGATAATAGCACAAAGTATGTGTCTTTCTTAAACGAAGAACTTTTTGATATGACCCCTGCGCAATTCACACAAGCCTACGAGGCAGGCGCCGCACAACACGTCAAAGAATTACGCCTCAAGTTCGCGAAAGAAAATAAGGAATAAACGGAGTCTCATCTCAGTCATAGAGTACAATCCCAAACCTTTTTAAACTAGCTTTCTCTTAATTACTTCATCAAAAGAGGTGAATTAGTATGGCAGATGAAGCGCTTCTCCGCATTACGTTAGCAATTATAGTTGGTACACTCGCAGCAATTGTGTATTCGCTCCGCATTTTGGTTCTTATGGAACGACGTGTCGGCCGCATCGAAGAACACATCGAGCGAGTCACGCACCGCATTCTGAAAGAAGAGCTCACGGTCGAGCGCAAGCTGTCTCGAAGACGCTAAGATGCAACACGTACTCGACGCGCTCCGCGCGATCGATGAACAAGTGCATCGTACCGCTGATGCGCATCAAGCTTTAGTAACAGCGACCGCAAAGCTTCGCGACTACGATCCAGTACTGGTAAATGTTGTTCGCTCACTCAAAGCAATACCACCCCTTTCTGAACGCGCGTACCGAGAACATTTGTTCGGCAGAATACAAAAAGGGCGTAGCGCGGTTTCCCTTGCATGGGCAAACGCAGCCGAAAACATTGCAGCAAAACTCCCTCGTAACTCGACCATTGGTGTGCTTGGTGGAAACCTCATTGCATTAGCGCTCACCAAATCAAAAAAAACAATCGTCAACGTCTTTGACAACTCACTCTTTGCAAAAGAACTTAGCAAACAACATGTTTCCGTTGTTAAGTATTCAGCACCTGCCGCAGCAACGCTCGTAGCAACGTCTGACGCGCTTCTTCTTCCCAGCATAGCAATAGATGATTCGCGAGTTATATCTTTTCCTGGCGCGTTAACGCTTGCACAATTGGCACAAGGACACATCCCAGTATACTTCGTGGCCATCGCACTCCAATACGAACCGAACGCCTTCCGCGCATTCACACCATCAAAATTCGCAAACAGAGGACAACACGTTCAAGAATACGTCACCCAACACGATTTTATTCCGGCCAACCTTATTGACGGCATCATTACGGAGCTCGGGATATTTTCGCACAAACGATTCATCGAAGAAACAAAAGCACACTATCCATGGATTTACTAATACTTAGAATTACTTCTTGGACTTTTTCTTTTGAGGTTTAACGCTCTTCTTGACTGATTTTGCTTTCTTTTCAGGCTTATTTTCCTTCTTCACGGATTTGACTTTTTCCTTTACCGGCGCAAGTAATTTCTCCAAACCAGCAATCTCGGCTTGAATTTCAGCAATCTTCGGAGCATTGTCTTCCTGATTCAACAATTTGCCGCACTCCGGACACTTGTATTCGAAATCCGTCGCCTGGTCAAAACTCAATCGGATACAGTTGTCTTCACAGGAATAGAACTGCGTTGTTTGTTCACGGTGCAAGCGTTCCTGCAACTTTTCCAACCGCTTCTTTTGCAAGTCAGTCGCGAGATATTTGATGCGCTTCAAATTAAACGTCCAATAATAAATGTACCAACCCTTCTGCTTGTCCTTTTTACGCATAAAACTGACAAGATTATGGTCATACAAACGGTATAGCATGTTGCGTGTGAGGTTGATTTCGCGGCGAATACTGCTCGCGAGCTTGAATTCAGAAACGTTTGTCTTGTTTTTCAACGCCTTGACCAACGGCAAAACATCTTCGCCAACCAAGCTGGTCACGACGTCTTCAATTAGATTTCCGGTAGCTTTGGGCATAGTCTTCACTCGACGAGAGGAAGATAGAAAACTGTTTTGGTGCGTTTATAAATCTTTGGGCGGAGTGAATGAGCCCGTCAGCTCCTCAAACGTCAACCCTTTGAGCTCAGAATGACTAAAATTGGCAGAGAAACCACCCGGCGTTTCTTTGAGATCTTCCAGCGTGAAAAACCGCCAACCAAGCGCGTTGTATCTCACACCAATCCAGGGTTCTGCGCCAAACCTTTGCGCAAATATTTGCAATCCTTCCACCTGTTCCTTGTCAAGATGCTGCTGCCTGCCCTTCGTGCTTTTACACTCCACAACAACCTTTCTCACGTTATTGCCTGCTAGAACATCCGGAACCGGATACTTAATCGCGCCAGAACCAGCAACCCGAATCGCAGCCCAAGTGCCCGTGCCCCAAAACAAGTGGATAAGCTCCCGCTCCGCGCCAATCCCTTTACTTTTACGACTCATATTGTATCTTCCTTTTCAGCATTTATATGCTTTTCAGCAGAATGTCTAGTGGCAAGTGGGCGAAACGATTAAAAAGCGAGAGAACCAAGAGACATCATGCCGATTTTAACCTCCGCCGCAATGGAACGATTGTTGAAGCACGCTGGAGCGGTACGCGTTTCTGAAGATGCCAAGATCTTTCTTCGAACACAACTTGAAAAATTGGCGCAAGAACACGGCAAAGCAGCAGTTTCTCGCGCGTTGAACGCCGGAAGAAAAACCGTCAAAGCAGAAGACTTCAAACCGTGAACTTCATAAAATCTTTCGACGCAACAACATTATCGAACACATCACGCGCGTCTTCTTCCACTTCATGCGTGTTCTTGTATCTTGCCGAGAAATGCGTTAAGACAAGTTTCTTTGCGCCCGCGCGGCTTGCAATAAGGCCAGTGTCATATGCCGACAAATGAAAGTGCTCTGCAGCTTTGTCTTGAAGGTCGTGTGCATACGTGCTTTCACAAATAACAAGATCCGCATTCTTCGCCAACGTAATAGCGTTCTCACACATGCGCGTATCGGTGATGTAGGTAACTTTTTTTGCTGGAACGTGAGTTGTAGCATCTTTGACCGTGACCTTTTTTCCTTTGTAGGTCAGGTCCTTGCCGTCTTGCAACGTCTTGAGGTGTGGACCTTCCGGAATGCCGAGCTTCTTCAACGCAGCCATGTTAATGCGGTGGCGCTCTTTTTCAATAACGGAAAAACCAAGACAGGGAACTTTGTGCTGCAACGGTAGAGCTTCGATGTAAAAGTCTTCTTCATCGTAAATAATGCCGCCTTCGACTTCATGCACTTCCAGATTAATACGGTGGTCGAAAACGAATGCTTCAAAGAGACGTGCGATGTGAAATTTTGATTTCGGAGGACCATAAATGTGTAACGTGCCGGAATAATCCATCGTACCAAGCGTCTGAATAACGCCCGGAAGACCAAGTGTGTGGTCACCATGCCAGTGCGTCAACAAGATGCGCGTGATTTTAGTAAGCGGAATGCCACCTACCTTGAACTGGCGCTGCATACCCTCGCCACAATCAATCAGAATGCCCTCGGACTTGTACTCAAGGAAGACTCCTGCTTGATTTCTTTCTTTGGTCGGAACCGTTCCGCTGGTGCCAAGCATAGTGATGTGCATGATGCATTATTCTCGACGGACCTTTAAAAAGATAACCTTTTTAAACGCAAAAACGGATAAATCATCATGGAACTCGCCCGCGCACTCCTCGAACACGGACACGTCGTAACTGATAACAGTCCTGCTTCTCGCGCACTCGTAACAAAAAAGTTTGGCACGCGTCGAGCAGATGGACGAGTCTTGCTCACTCCTTTTGAAGCATTGTATCTTCTCGAAGAGAAAGAAATTGTTGTTTTCCAAAACAAAAAAACAATCTCGTTTACCCATTTGTTGCGCGCGCTCGGAAAAGCAAAAACATTCTGGACATCCTACGTCGTGTTTCGACACTTGCGCAACAAAGAATTCATCGTAAAAACTGGATTGAAATTCGGCACTGACTTCCGTGTCTACGCAAAAAATGCTGGACCCAAAGCACACTCCAAATGGCTCGTCATGCCCGTCCGCGAACGAGACAACATTCGCGCAATCGATTTCGCCGCAAAAAACCGCATCGCAAACACAGCCAACAAACACATTCTCCTTGCCATTGTCGATGACGAAGATGATGTCAGCCTCTGGGACGTTACTTGGCTCAAACAATAGCGCCCAGTAAGCTTTAAATATGCACAATCGCTCAGTTTCTCTATGAAAAGAGGAGTGTTCAGTATTCTTGCCTTACTTGCGGTATTGCTAGTGTTAGTGGGATGTACTGGCGGTTCGTCTTCAAATCAGCCTCGCGAAAACTGGCGTACTGGTTCTGAAGGACTCTACATTAATTGGCTTACGAATTTACCTCCTCCACGCATTTACGACGACCAACCCGTCGAAGTCGTGCTTGACGTGGAAAACCGCGGCGCAGCACCCATCGGCGGCTCCGGAGATCGCGTTTATCTTTCCGGCTTTGACCCGAACATAATTACGGGCATCCAAACTTCAGGAGTTTTGCTCCCGCAAATGGACGGCAAAACCTCCTTCGGACCTGGCGGCGTTGGAACCGTTTCTTTTAGCGGCACCATCCGCAAATTAGGATTCCGAAACGTCGACAAATACACACCTCGCTTACTCGTTACATCCTGCTACGGTTACGAAACACTCGCATCTGATAACGTCTGTGTCGACCCTGACCCCTACACCAGCGGCAACACACCTAAAGTGTGCACGCCAAATTCTGTCAGCATGGGCGGCAGTCAGGGAGCTCCAGTCACTATCGGACCGGTCGAAATCGAACCAAGCCCTGGACGAACCCGATTCAAAATTACCGTGACGAACTCCCACGGCGGCGACCTCTTCAAACCCGGACTCCAAATCCTCGACAAGTGCAGTCCCTACTCCGACGGCGGACTCACCTACAGCGACCTGAACTCAGTCCAAGTCCAAGACGTCAGCATCGCAGGCATCAGCATCTTGCCATCGTGCAAACCGCTTGACAAAGGATTCTTGCGCTTGAACAACGGCCGCGGAGAAATGTACTGCGAATTTGCGAACATTCCGGGCAATGCCGCGTATACAACTCCTATCACGGTCAAAGTAGCATACGGCTACAGAGAAACACTCACTCGTGACTTGACAATTCTTAGCATTACGTAAGCAATTTCTCGCCACGAAACATTTAAATAACGCCTTCGCACAAACTTCATTACGAAAGAGGCCATACATGAAGAAAATTTCCCTGTTCACCATTCTATTCCTACTTGCAGCATGCACCCCTGGCGGAAACACCGCAGAAGTCCAACAATTTATTGGCGGCACCGAAGGACTCACCGCATCCTTTGAAACTAATACTCCTCCAAAAGAAGCATTCGACGGCGGATACGCCCCCTTCGACGTTGTTGTCAAACTTCAAAACAAAGGCGAAGAAACCGTCAAAGCAGGCGACACAACCGTTCGCATCACTGGCATTCTTGAACCTGAATTCAATCTCAAATCCGGCGACTTGACCAAAAAAGTAACCGAAGAACTAACCGCAGTCCGCAAAGACGGCACCGGCGCAGTCTTACCTGGCAATCCCTCCTTCGTTGAATTCCTTAACTTCAATCATGTCAGCACCATCACGGGAAACGCCCTTGACTTTCCGCTCCGCGCAGATGTCTGCTACAAATACGCAACTCGCGCAAGCACACTCCTGTGTTCGCGAGCCAACATTTTGAATCCTGAAGCAAACGGCATCTGCGAAATCGTCGGCGACAAACCAGTCGCCAACTCCGGCGCACCCATCCAAGTTGCGAATGTCAAACAAGCAGGCCGAAGCGCAAACAGCATCACACTTTCCTTTGATATCACTCACGTTGGCAAAGGCCGAGTGTACGAACAATCCAGTACGTGCGACAAAAGCGCGCGCAAATACGAAGACAACGTCCTTGTAACCGTCGATACCAAAGTTCCTGGCTTGACTTGCTCACGCCTCGAAACCAAAGGCGATGGCAAAGCATCCGGATTCATCAAAATGTTCACCAATACTGCTACTGTGACCTGTACACAAACGTTTAGCAACCCGTCCGACGCAGTCGCGCCCATCACTATCAACGTCGGCTATGACTACGAAGAACGCGCAGAAACAACCGTTACGATCAAGCATTCGGGCGAATGAAACTTGTTTCTTTAAATGGTCCGCCCGGTGTCGGAAAACTTACGGTTGCGAAAGAACTCTCAAAACTGACTGGCTACCCCGTTCTTCACAATCATCTCACCCTTGATGTCATTCACGCCTTTCTTTCATTTAAACATCCGCAGTTCTGGAAGATTGTCAGCAAATTTCGCAAACACGTTTTCAAGATAGCATTGACCTCAGGAATACCTGGTATCATCAAAACGGGAGTGTATGCTCATGGACGCGATGACACGGAGGTCAAACGAGGGATTACACAAGCAAAAAAGCTCGGTGCCAAAATTTATTTTGTTTGGTTGCACTGCGATCACAAAACATTGCATCGTCGTATTCAAGCACCTTCGCGTAAGGGCACTAACAAAATAAATACACTTAAGGTATATCTCGAAGTCAACAAAAAACATGACCTTCACAAACCGATGCCATTCGTTCGAAGTTTTGCACTTGATAATACACATATTTCTGCAAAAAAAGCAGCCTTACTCATCGTAAAACATTACAAATTACCACACAAAAAGTAGTCTTATTTTTCTGTCTTTGCCATCGCAACATGCGCCAGCAACGCTTCAAGCTGAACGTATTCATCACTGCCTTCGACCATTCTGAACTCGATTTCGCCGCACTTGTCGATGAGCGAAACTCTTGCGCGGCCAGGCATATCTAACTTCCAAAACTCTGCCTGAAATTGCTTGATGATGTCTAGCCCTGAAAGACCATACTTGAGCATGGTTTCCAAGAGTTTGCCTCGCGATTCAATGAATTTGTTGTTCAGCGCGAGTTCGAGAATTTCTTTGATTTCCGTCGGATGAGCGACACTCGCCATCGAATAAACGATTGGACCAGTAATTGCACCTTCAGCAATAGCTGCGCAGCTCTGGAAAATGTTTTCGAGTCGACGACAGTCTCCGCCAGACACCTCATACAGTGCAGTCTTCGCTTCCGCGTCGACCGTAACCTTTTCCTGTTTCGCAATACCATCAATAATTGCGAATACATCTTCCTTCGGCAATGGCTGGAAACGGAACACAGCACATCTTGATTGAATAGGGTCAATAATTTTGCTTGAGTAGTTGCAACTCAAAATGAATCGGGTGGTTGCGGCGTAATTCTCCATTGTGCGACGCAACGCTTGCTGCGCATCCTTGGTCAATGCATCACATTCGTCAAGATAAATAATTTTGAACGGCACATCGCCAATCGCTCGAGTACGGGCGAAGTCCTTTACTTTAACACGAACAACGTCGATGCCGCGTTCGTCAGACGCATTGAGCTCCAGCACGTTCTCGCGCCAATGCTCGCCAAACAATTTCCTTGCTATGACAAGACTCAACGATGTTTTACCAACTCCTGCAGGACCTGTAAAGAGCAAATGAGGCATATTACGCTGCTCGATGAACGCTTTTACTTTACGCACAATTTCTTGTTGACCGCGAATGTCAGAAAATTCTTTAGGACGATACTTCTCTGTCCAAATACTTGTTTCGTCAGACATACGTTCCCCAAGTCAAAACGGAAAGATAAAGATATAAAAAGATTTAGCTAGTGCAGATTTCTACACAATGTCTTCTTCAGCCACGACGACAAAATCGCCGGACGAAATAACCGCGCTGAACGGAATCAGCGCGTTGCCTTCCTTGTCTTTCTCAAGTTCGAGCTTGTCGACATACGGAGTTCGGTTCTTCAAAACAAGGTGAATCAATTCACCGCTCTTGGTTTCAAAAACAATATCTCCAACTTCGCCAAAGCGCTTACCCGTTTTACTTACAACGGTCTTACCAATCACTGCTTTCGAGAATTTGCGATCATCTTCAGCCATTTTACACCATCCTTGAATGTTTCTATTATGTAATGGTCAATACTTGGAGTCGTATTTAAACTTTTTGATTGGCCAGAAAAGGTTAATAAAGCCCCGTTCAGCACGACAAGGCATGCCCAAACTCAGTAAGGAAGAACGCATCCATCTCATCAAGCGAAACCTCCACGAATTAATCGGAGAAGACGAATTACGCACACTTCTTTCCGGCACCAAAACTCCTGTTGTGTACTTGGGCACAGCGATTACGGGTAAACCGCACATTGGCTATTTCGTCTGGGCAGTCAAAATGACTGATTTGATGAAGGCAGGGTTTACGGTTAAGGTCTTACTTGCCGATGTTCATGGTGCGCTTGATAATACGCCTTGGGATTTGCTCGAACACCGCTACCACTACTACGAACACGTCATCAAAGGAATGTTCGCAAGTATTGGCGCTGATTTGACTAAATTGAAGTTTGTCAAAGGAAGCTCGTTCCAATTATCTAAAAATTATCAGCTTGACATGATGAAACTCGCAACGCATGTGACCGTCCACGACGCGACAAAGGCAGCTTCTGAAGTCGTTAAACTCGGAGACAGCCCGAAACTCGCAGGCATCATGTACCCACTCATGCAAGCGCTCGACGAAGAATACCTCGCTGTGGATGCGCAATACGGCGGGGTCGACCAACGCAAGATTCTTGTCTTTGCCCGCGAAAACCTGCCCAAAATCGGCTATAAATCCCGCATCGAAATGATGACTCCATTGATTCCCGGATTACAAGGACCCGGCGCAAAAATGTCCGCAAGTGTCTCGCACTCAAAAATTGATTTGCTGGATGACGAAAAGACTGTTAAGGACAAAATAGACAAAGCATACTGCCCCGCAGGCACCGTTGAAGGCAACGGCATCCTTTCATTCGTTAAATACGTACTCATGTCCGCCACTGAAGAACCGTTTGTCATCAGCCGACCCGAAAAGTTCGGCGGCAACAAAACATACGGACGCTATGAGGATTTGGAACGCGACTTTGCGGAACAAAAACTGCATCCGATGGACCTCAAAAATGCCGTAACGAAGCGAATCAACGAATTATTGGTGCCTATTCGTAAAACAATGCATGACAAACAGGATTTGATTAAAGCAGCATATCCTGACGCATAAACACACATTCTTGCTTAACAACCTTTAAATACCCTTTTTAACCCCTTTAAACTGGTGTGGTAACAAAAGACAACCCCGACAAAAGCGACGCAGCATTCTATGCCTATATCAACAGTGTTTCAGGCATTGAAGACGAAAACCGCGCGCTCAAAGAACAAACAGAAACACTCGAGCGAGAGCTCGAAAAGTTCAAACGAACACCCCTTCTCGTCTGCGAAATCAAAGAACTCATCGACAACAAAGCAGTATTACGATTACAAAACGGCAACGAATTCCTCGTTGAAATCAGCAAAGAATGCGAACCCCTCAAAGCAGGTGATGGAGTTTTGGCCGAGCAGAAAAATCTCACCGTTCTCAAAAAACTCGGATCACCTAAGAAATTCGACGTCGAAAAATTCGTCGTCATCGACAAACCCACCATCACCTGGGACAACATCGGTGGATTAACCGACCAAGTACGCTCCATCAAAGAAGTCGTTGAATTGCCACTCAAAAAACCTCAATTGTTCCGTGACATAGGTATTGTGCCGCCGAAAGGAGTCCTTCTGTTTGGACCGCCAGGCACCGGAAAAACACTTCTCGCAAAAGCAGTCGCGGCAAGCACCAAAAGCACGTTCATCGAAGTCGTCGGCTCCGAACTCGTTCAGAAATTTATTGGTGAAGGCGCAAAATTAGTCAAAGAAATGTTCCAGCTCGCCCGCGAAAAAGCACCATCCATAGTGTTTATTGACGAATTGGACTCCATTGCCGCGACTCGCGTTGATGTGGGAACAAGCGGTGAACGAGAAGTCCAACGCACCTTCATGCAACTCCTCAGCGAAATCGACGGCTTCGAAGCACTCGACAACGTCAAAATAATTGGCTGCACCAACCGCGAAGATATTCTTGATACTGCGATTACTCGACCCGGAAGACTTGATCGTAAAATATTTGTTCCTCTGCCTGAAGCAATCGGTCGCAAAGAAATCTTCAAAATCCACACCAAACCCATGAAAATGGACAAGCTTGACATTGATGAACTCGTCAAAAAGACTGAGAATTTCTCTGGCGCCGACATCCAATCAGTCTGCACCGAAGCAGGCTACGTCGCCATCCGCGAAAACCGAAACAAAGTCACCCAAAAAGACTTCCTTGAAGCGATCACAATCGTCACCGGCAAAACAGCAAACAGCGACTACAAACGCATGTTTGGCTAAGAAATTCTCACATCAACACAGACACGGAACGCACGCGGCTTGTGCTGACCAACTCTGAAAACACCTTCAACTGCGCATTTTCTTTTTGCCTTTTTGCACGCTTCAAGAACGGGGTCTGCCGCGGCCGGAAGTGCGTTCTCGTCAGCAAATGCATAAAAGTGAATAGCTGCGTTCTTCTTTGCAACTTTAATCGCACCAGCAATAAATGCATTTGCGGTCATTGGCAATGGCATAATAATTCGGTCAAACTTTTCCTTTGACTTCGCAAGCCACTTCTTAGCATCGGCACGAACGGCAGTCACGTTGTTAAGTCTGTTGAGCGCAAGGTTTTCTTTTGCGTACTTGTGACCATTTGGATTGATTTCAACAGCCGTAATGTACTTTGCCTTTGTGTGCTTGGATAATACGAGCGCGTAGGGCGCAACTCCTGAAAACAAAACAAGAATGTTCTCATTCGGTTTGACTAACTTCGCGATACGCAAACGTTCCGTGCTTAATCGTGGAGAAAAGTATGCTTTCGCAACATCAACGCGCATGCGCAAACCAGACTCTTTGTGCTCGGTAACTGTTCGGCGTTCGCCCGCCAAATGAACCATCTTCTGCACGCGGTACGTTCCACCGTGACCGCCGCCTTTTTTGAGGACAACTTTGAAAAACGGATGCAATTGCAAAAATTCTTTGCCGATTAACTTCTGCTTTTTTGACAACACTTTAGGAATTTCGAGAATAGCAATGTCACCCACCGAATCAAAGCTCCGCTTCATGAACGCACGGTCATTCTCTGTTAACGCGGGTGTTTTCGTCATTTGAAAAATGTATCCAGCCCTTTCTGGCTTCTTTGAGACGCGGTCGCGTGAAGATCTCCCAACGTCTTTGCGACACGTTCAGCGTTGAAATCATGCTTGTCAACGAGTAATTTTGTGACTGCTTCGTCATTTACGGAGCTCCATTCCAATTTGTATTTGGTATTTACCGCAGGTTCTTTGAAGAGTGCAAAAATCTCCTGCCATTCGGTCGCGCAGGAATCATCCCACTCCACCGTCTTGAATAAAGTATCCTTGTCCTTTATTTCGGTAACGAGCTTGAGTGCCTTCTTCGGCCCAATGCCCTTAATCCCGCCATAATTGTAGTCAGTGCCAACCAGCATAGCCAACGTAATGAGTTGGTCTTGAGAAAGATTGAGCGTGCTGAGAACAGATTTGAGCTCGATAAGTTCGGGCTTTACCGTAATGAACGCAAGTTGTCCGGGCTTCTTTTTCTTCCCCGTAATCGCAAGATTTCTGAGCAAACGAGGAGTGCCAAACACCAAACTATCCGCATCTTGGCTTGCTGCCGCCCATACATCACCCTCTTTCGTCAAATACGCAGCCTGCGCCTCACCCTCGCCCGTGCCTTGTACAACGGGCAAACCCAATGCCTCAACTAACTTGACTGCCTCATCAATCATGTCCTTATTGAGCCTCACCGTGCGCGCAGCATACTTACGCATAGCGTCTGTGTCTTCCTCTTTCACCGCAACTTTGTATTTTGCTTCAGCTTCTTCCTTTAGCTCAGAACGACGAATTTGTTCGGCCTTTTTCAGCACCGGAGCCTTCCCGTCAAGCACAAACGACGGCTTAATACCCAACTGCATCAGCTTCGTCGTGCGCGAAAACAGACCGATAAGGTGACTTGTGATGTTGCCTTTACTGTCCGTCAACGGCGAGCCGTCCGGCTGCCTAATCGTCGCAAGAAATTGATACAAAAAAAGACTCGTGTCAATCGCGACCCGTTTACCCGTAAGATCAGTCAGCTCAAGCTCGGTCTTCGGGACCAGCTCGAATATCTTGACGCCCACGCTTAAACGACCTGAACGTTCAGCTCAATCTCGCCACTAACTGGCTGATCGACCTGAATGTAATCTCCCTTATGGAACACGTTCAAGCTGAACACATACGTTCCCTTCGGAGGATTCGCCCCATTCGCAAACTTTGTTGCTTCAATGACAACTTCTTGAATGCTCTGGTCATTTGGCTGTAAGACAGTCACGGATAAATCATTCTGCGCAAGCCACGGCGCAACCTGCACCGAAGTCACACCATCAATCGTGTTCGTTCCTTTATCGTATGCTTTCTTGAACTTCACATCAACCAAAAATTGATCTTTATCCGCAAATCGGTTTGTAAACGCAATACCAAACGTGTGGTGACTGCCAGGAGTTAATTGCACATACGTCTCGCTCACTGCATACTTCGTGCTTCCCGTGAACACTTCCATCAACTTGTCACGCGTCTCAGCAGTCATTGAGTAATCAATAACGGGCATAGTTTCCGGCTGCGTCGTAGCGGCAGGAGGAGATGAAAGAGGAGCAATCGGCGCTTCAGGAAGCTTTTGTAAAGCAGGCCCGCTACATGCCGCGAGCAACAACACAATGAGTAATGCAAATAGTTTTTTCATGGTATCTCCTCCTATCTTATTTGGGCATACAGCATGCCTCGCAAATCCTTCGCGAGAAGCTCATACCCTTTTTTGTTTAATTCGCCCGGCGCAATCAACGCCGCGGGCAACTTTCTTAATTGCCCCTGCACAAACGCGGCAGTAATATCCGCATCCGTCACTTTTTGCTTGTTGCGTGCCTTCGCGTAATAGACCATGCTCCCAAGCGCACTTGGAATCTCAAGCACTAAGTCATATTCGCTTTTCTTCTTTATAAGCGCACATTCGAGTATTTTAATGTTGCTCTTAGCACAGAACTGCGATAATTGCGTGAAAAATGCGTCGTCCACCACTTCAGAATGCGTTGGAATGGGAGAGACAGGCGCAGGAGTGAATGTTTGTTGCGCAACTGGCTGCACAACCTCTTTCTTTGGCTGGACTGTACGCGGATCAGAAGGCATCACGACCTGCGCGGGAGCAATCGTTTCCGCACGCTTACGCTTTCGCTTTTCAACAGATGTTGCAAGAGGCTGTTGTACTGCGGCAATAGGCGCTTTGGGTACGGGAGGCGCGGTGGGAATTTGCACAGGAACCACTGGCTGTATTGGTGCAGGAGCAGAGCTTGTCAGCATTGACTTAATCATTGTAGACGCGTCAACGTCCGGAAGCGAACTCCACTTCCAAAACAATTCAGTCGTTCCATCATGAGTCACATTCAACGGATGCGCAAAATCCTTCAGATTTCGTAACGACACTCGCGTCAACGCGTCTTCCGCCTGGTCACGCATAACGGTCACGTGCTTTAATCGTGCAAGCGTTGCCTGATCCTTTTCGTTCAGATGACTTGTAAATTGTAACAGTTGCGCTTCTTGCCCCGGAGCGTAGTAAAGAGGAGAGCCACCCACTTTAATGTGCGACACTTTCACCAAACCCTTGCTCGACATCTCACTCAGCATCGCGCTCGCCATCAAAATATTTGTTTTCACTTCCTTCGAAATTTGAACAGGCAAAATAGGACCTTTACTACGGATGAATGCCATAACTGTATCCCTATAATCAAGAACCATAACTTGTTTCTTTCCAGACGTTATTTAAAGATTATTGTGGTCTACTTGCCTACTAAGAAATCGACTTCACTTGCACTTGCTTCGTGATGCTTGACGTGTAACCATAATCAACCTGCACGGTCATTGTTGTCGTGTATGTGCCCGCAGTTTTCGGCATGCCGCCCGGCAACTCGCATCGGACTGTCGCGGCCTTGTTTGTGAAAAGAACAGGTTTATTGTCATTGCATACAAGCTGATTGTCTGCCAGCATTGCTGTTACAACTGCAGTATTCCACGCGGCGCCAGTCGATTGCGCAGAACACGCTTCCAAACTCTTATCCTGCGCGTATAACTGTCCATTACCCACATTGTTAATCGTGATAAGTACTTGCACCGCAACTGTTTTTTCTTGAGGGATGAGCGTCGGTTCAATTCTCGTAACCGCAACAGGCCCACCCTGACTGCTCAACGAAACAGGACTTGGCGTACACGGCTTCTTGGCCGTGCGACCAACAACATCCGTATCAACACACACATTTGCGCTTGCAACCGTTTGATACGGATAACACACATTCAATCCCATGGACGTAGTCAAGGTCGTTGTCTGCGGCGGAAGAGCGTTTACTTGCAGTTGTGCCGTGAGCAACATCTGATCGCCCGCAGGATAACCAGGACTTTTACCCTGCAAACCAAACGGACGAATACGATCGCCCTGCACGTGCACAATATCATCTTCCGTCGCAATACTCACGTATCCTTCCTCGATGCTTGTTGCGCCGAGATTCGCGAGCTCAAACGTCATCGCAGAAGGACTCTTTGCGTAAATAACAGGAGGAGGACTCTGATCCAAAAATTTCATCGTCACGCCCGTACTTCCCGAACGAATGTTGTAATCTTTAATTTGACCCGCAGAAGTACAGCCAACAACGAAAATTAATATGGTTAGCAAATGGAGAAGTTTCATGAGGTCGTTTGGAATGTTTTTTCTTCATCATTTAACTTAATGCGATTGCCACAGAACGCATTTGCCTCTAACGAGTACAATGCTCCCGGCGTGAGGTCTGTCAGGTGGAACTCGTGCGTTGTGTTGCTCGTTGGGCTTGTCAAAATCATCGGCGAACAACCCACAATACTTCCACCAATACAATATTTGATCTCGGAAGAAACTGCGCTATCTGTTGTAAACGTCACAGTTGCTGTCGTCGATTGCGGAGTGGTTGTAATAGTAGTTGCAGGCGCCAGCTTCACGTTCTTACACTCAGTATTCGTCGTTTCCGTACTCGCATCACGAATCAGTAACGTTGTTTCTTTCGGCAAAGAATACGTGTAGTCTACTGCTGCCTTGAAATATTTCGTGCTGATCGGCGTCGCGCCAAGCAGACCTTCGTAATCAGAACTCGCAATACGTACCTGCGCACGCAACGTTATCGCATCGCCCGTTGCAATTTGCCCGAGAGGAAGCGAAAGCTGCGTAATTTCATAAACATTTGAGCTGACGTCATCACACCAGTCTGTTGCCCCCATTTTATCACAACTCGAAGCAACAATTGTGCCAGTACCAGTTAATGATGTAATAGTGATGCCTTTCGGAACAATTAACACGACTTGTTTCACATCCTTTAAAACGCCTGGCCACTCATTCTTGAGCGAAATTCCAAGCGTTCCAACAAATTCTTCTGCTGTCTGGTCAATACCAATCGGGGGAGTGCTAAACCCCATTGCAACACTAACGGGACCCGACGTGTAAATAGAAACAGGATTGCGGTCAGTAATTCCATACTGCGTATACGGATCGATTTTTGCATCACGCAATTCTCTTAATCGCTTTTTGTCCATGAAATAGGTTTTGAGATAGGAAAGTGTCGTCATGTCAAATTTTGCTTCAATTGTAACAGTATCGCGTCCAACGGTGAACGTGTTCGGCTCAATCTGGCAATCAATATCCTGCGATTCATCCGCAGACATATCCAACGGTTTTGTCGAGGTATCAGGAGTGACTTTGATGTTTGGAGGATCGGTCACGGCAACAGGAGTGTTACCATTCTTTGCGGAACAACCAACGGTCACAGCCAACGGCTTGTCGATTGTTGTAGCTTTTAGCGTGGTATACACTCCTACTTTGTCTGTTGTTGCGAAAGACGCTTGCGTTGTCTTTAGAGGATCAATAGTAAGCCCGAGTTTTAATTGTGCATTCGAGTCGACTTTTGCGGTGTACGCGTCGCCAGTAGCATAAGCAAGTCGTTGGTCAATCGCTTTTTGCGTCCCTGTAAATAATTTATTGTATGTTGCCTTCACACTTGTCCAAATGCTCTTCAGCGCATCACCCGGATGAATTGCGGCACTTCCCCCTTCATTATCCAGCAAAGGATTGCTCACTTGAGTTAGTACGGGAAGCGTCGACCAAATCAAGAGCCCAATCCAGCAAAATAAAATGAGAAAGGAGAACTTTCGCGTAATCGATTGCAAAGCATCTTCTGCAAAAAAAATGAAGAACACAATCCACGTCGGCGCAATAATCAATATGAGCGCTACAGTTATACCGCCCATGAACGTCGCCCAATGCGCACCTAAATAATTACCTAGCAAAGGAACAAAGTATGCAAGCAAACCGATCCCTAGAAAAAGTGAAAGCTGGGCAGACCACGGCGTTTTTGCATCTTGATTTATTTTTTTAAACGCAAAAAACGCATACAATCCGAGCCCCACATACAGTACAAGAAAAATCGTGTTAGGCCAGGTCGGAGCAGTATTCAATCGACCAAACAACACATCACAAAACTGAATAAGAACTGCAAGCCAGAAAACAATTGTTGGCCCGATAGGTCTGTTGTCGTCTCTGTTCTTCGATTCAGCCATCGTTCTACTCGAGCACAACCTCGAGCTTGGCAATGTTCAACGTCGTTTTCGGAATAAGCTCGAGATAGTTGTTGTCTTCAACAGCGAAACTGATAAGATCACGCTCATACGTCGGCGTCTTCTGATCGATGAAGTCACGCTTGCCATTGATGTTGATCTCGGCACGCTTTTGCTCCTTATCATCGACAAAGGTAATCTTAAGCGTGAGCTTTTTGTCTTTGTCAATCACATCATCGAATTGCGTCTCATTCAATTGGAAATAGTCAATGTAGCTCGGAGCTTCCTTCAGTTCCGTCTTCACTTTAATTTGCTCAATGCGATAATTACCCTTTGAAATCTTGAATAACACCGTATTACGGCCCGCAGACAACAATGTCGGATCGAGTTCGATTCGGTTTACTGACTGACAGTCAGGAGTGCTCTGCGACACTTGCGCGTTGTTGACCAACACAGTCAGCGCACCAACATCCTGCTGTGTGCAAATCGGGAAGAACGTCAGTGACGCCTTCTCAACATTGCGAGCTTCCGTCGGCTCGAGCGTGATAACATTCGCGCTCTCTTGCTTCTCAATATCAGTCGTATCGCCAATAATTTGGACATTCGAAAGATCATACTCATTCACGCGCCAAAACGCAAGACCAACACCTGACGTCGAAAACGTCAACGTGTTACTGCGCTGCACATCACGCAAATCAATAGGATTCACATTTACTGAAGTGGGACGCGCCTCATATACTACTTTGTCATTTAGCGCAACATTCAAAATTCCCGTACGCACAGAAGCATCCAATACTAATTTGATGTTACTTGTTAAATCCGGTTGTGGAACGGTAAACAAAACAGTCTTGGGCTCGTTCACAAACCAACCATTACGCACAATAAACGGATTGAACGAATCAAGCACTTGCGCATTCTTTGTTTCGACAAGATACACATTCGGAATGGTGTGATCAAACGACGTTTCCGACTGGTAATCCAACTTGCCTATGTTCGCAAGCAAGAGCGTACGGCCATCAGTATCGTCACCATCAATAGAACTCTTATTATCGTCCCCGAACAACAACTCACGTCTGTTCTCAGGAGGCAAAAATAGTATGTAGAAGATTAACAAAATAGCAATAATACCGATAACACTTGCAGCTGCACCGCCACTGGGTGGCTTGATTTGGCCTTTTCGCGACAGCATAAAACACCTTTTTTCTTTATGAATTCTGGAACGAAGTATATATAAATGTTTGGATGAGTGATTTCACTATGAAAATCATCAAAGATGAGCCCAAAACAGGCCTTCTCGAAGTCATACCTGAACACGCAGATGACTTATGGCTTCTCAGCCAAGTCATAGACCCACATGATGAAATCAGCGGCAAAACCATCCGCAAAATCAAACTCGAAGGCGAACGCAAAAGCGACATCATCAAAAAAACCATTTTCCTCAAACTCTCCGCCGAAAAAGTCGAATATGGAACCGAACTTAGGATTTCTGGCAAAATATTGGAAGGACCTGAAGACGTCACGCGCGGAAGCTATCACACTTTAACTATAGAATCAGGACAGGCAGTTACGATTGTGAAACCAGCTTGGCTTCTCTTTCAACGTCAACGCATCAAAGACGCCGCCGACGCTAAACCTCCTGCCATTTTGATCTGTTGCTTTGATCGAGAAGATGCCATCATTGCCCGCATGACTGGCAAAGGACACGAAATTTTGCATTCTCTGCATGGAGACGTCGCGAACAAACGCATTCAAACAAAAACAAACAAAAACTTCTTTGCTGAACTTATAGTGCTGTTGAAAGAAGATGTTGCGCGGTTTAACGCAGAAAAACTTATTTTAGCCAGCCCCGCATTCTGGAAAGACGAACTACTGAAAGAATTGACTGACACTAACTTGCGAAAGAAAGTTGTGCTTGCCACCGTCGCCAGCGCCGACGAACAAGGAATTACTGAAGCCATGAAACGGCCTGAAACCCAAGAAGCACTCCGACAAGAACGCGCCGCAAAAGAAGCACAATATGTTGAACAACTTCTCGCGGGCATCGCCAAAGGAAGTGCTATTGCGTACGGAACACACGAAGTCGAAACCGCGGCGCACTCAGGCGCAATTACTACACTCCTTGTCACTGACGGACTTATTTCTCGTACTCGCGCCGAAGGCACCTTTCCTGTTATTGACACCATCCTCAAAACCGTTGACAATGCAAAGGGAACCATTGTCATCGTCAGTAGCACCCATGATGCAGGCAAAAAGCTCGACGGATTGGGCGGCATTGCAGCACTTCTACGCTACCGTCTCAACTAGTGTCACTCATTCGTGCAGAAGTGTGATTGTCACTTGTTCTCAGATGAAGCGTGTCGTGTGCGTCAAATCGTAACATTTAAGTATCGCTCGGTTTTACTCCCGTTAAATCACAAAGCAGTGTGACTAAAAAAGGGGGAGGAGAAACTATGATCGTGAAAGAAGAATTTCTCAGCAAGCTACGAAGATTTTTCGCATTGAATCTCTATGAAGTCAAGATTTGGACAGCACTCTTGTCCAGAGGCGTCTCGACCGCCGGAGAATTATCCGACATCGCAAACGTACCTCGCTCACGAAGCTACGACGTACTCGAATCACTCGAAAAGAAAGGATTTGTCGTCATGAAGCTTGGCAAACCCATCAAGTACATCGCAGTCGCGCCAACTGAGGTTGTCGAACGTGTCAAGAAAAACATGCAAGACGAAGCAATTGACCGCGTCAAACGACTTGACGAACTGAAAACAACTGACGTTCTTGGCGAATTGAACCTCTTGCACACGCAAGGCGTTGAACTTGTCGAGCCTTCGGATTTATCCGGCAGCTTACGAGGACGACACAACCTGTACTCGCACCTTGAACTCACCATCAGAAACGCCCAGCAAAGCGTCACCATTATGACGACACCGCAGGGCTTGATGCGCAAAGTCGAAGGTCTCAAGGGTACGTTTGAAAAACTCAAGAAAAAAGGAGTAACGATTCGTATCGCGGCACCGCTCACCAAAGACACACGAGACGCAGTCAAAGACATCGGCTCAGTTGCCGAAGTCCGCAACGCAGACAGCAAGGCGCGATTCTGCATAGTCGACGGTAAAGAACTCATTTTCATGCCGCTTGACGACACGGAAGTCCACCCGACCTACGACCTCGGTATCTGGGTAAGCACACCCTTCTTTGCGAACGCCCTCGAAGGCTTGTTCAACACCGCATGGAAGACGATGAAACCGGCGTCATCCTTCAAGTAACGCCGCATGGACACGCGCAAAGTCGCAGCCGCACTGCACCCGCTCGAACGGAAAGTGCTCCCTGCCCTGAAATCCTCGCACACCGTTGATTCGCTCTCGCATGCGACCGCACTCAAGGAAGTAGAAGTTGTCCGAGCCTTGCAATGGCTTGAAAACAAACAACTTGTAACCATCCATGTTGAACCGCGAGAACTTGTTCTGCTGGATAGTAATGGCCGCGCGTACAAAACAAAAGGATTACCCGAACGCCACTTTCTCAAAACATTGAGCGACAAAGAAATAACCATTGAGCAAGTTGCTAAAAAATCTGGAATTTCTCGCGAAGAACTCAACGCGTGCATCGGCGTTCTGCGAGCCAAAGGACTTATTCTCTTGCGCAAAGACAAAGACCTCGTCGTGAAATTAACGCCGCAAGGAACAACCGCGCAAAGTGAAGACTGGCCTGAAGAAACATTTCTTTCGAAGACGTTTCCCGTTGCCGTTGCGGATTTGACTAAGGACGAGCGAGTTATTCTTGACCAAATGAAGCGCAGAAAACAATTCGTAACCATTGAGCTGCGCAAAGACAAAATTACTGCACTTACCGAACTGGGTGAGAAATTATTGGCAGCAGGTATCGGCGAAAGCAACGTCATTGAATCATTGACACCTGATTTGCTACGCAGCGGCAAATGGCGCGGCAAAGAATTCCGACGCTACGACGTCACTGTCCAAGTACCGAAGATTTCTGGCGGAAGAAAACACTTCGTCAACGAAGCAATGGACTACATGCGAAAAATCTGGATCGAACTCGGCTTCACCGAAATGGAAGGAAGCATGATACAAACATCCTTCTGGAATATGGACACACTGTATACCCCGCAAGACCATCCTGCTCGCGAATTACAAGACACCTTTTACGTCAAAAACCCTGCCAACGGCACGCTGCCCGCGCTCGCTAAAAAAATCAAAACAGTCCACGAAAATGGAAACGGCACCGGAAGCACTGGCTACCAAAGCACCTGGAGTGAAGACATCGCAAAGAAAAACGTCCTTCGAACGCACACTACCGCCCTCAGCGCACAAACACTTGCTCACCTTCGACAAACAGATTTGCCCGCAAAATATTTCGCCATCGGACGTGTTTTCCGCAACGAAACCATGGACTGGAAACATTTATTCGAGTTCAACCAAGTCGAAGGAATTGTCGTTGACCCCAATGCAAACTTACGACACTTATTCGGTTACCTCAAAGAATTCTATGCAAAACTCGGATTCACCAAAATCAAAATGGTGCCGTCCTATTTCCCGTATACTGAACCAAGCATGGAAGTCCACGTCTGGCACCCCGCCAAACAAGAATGGATTGAAACCGGCGGCGCGGGCATTTTCCGTCCTGAAGTAACAATTCCTCTCTTAGGCCACGACATTCCTGTCCTCGCGTGGGGTCAAGGAATGGAACGCCTCATGACCGAATACTACAAAATCGCAGACCTTCGCGAATTATACCGCAACGACATCAAACAATTACGCGACGTCAAAGCGTGGGTGCGCTAATGTGTCAGAGGATTTACATGAGGAATAAGAATCTTGGCAAATCCTCTGAGCACACTCAGAGACCGCTCCAAATTAATTATTCAGTTCGAGGCGGTCTCTGATGGCGGGCGTTACTTTCAGCAAAAAAAGAATTGAGGCACTTGTCGGTAAAAAATTCACCGCCGAACAACTCGGAGAACGTTTGAGCTTCATGGGTGCTGGAGTGGATGCGATTAATGGGGATGACGTTTTTTTGGAATTGACTCCGAATCGTCCGGATTATTTGCACGAACAAGGATTAGCACGCGCATTCAAATCATTTTTGGGCGTAAAAAAAGGAATCACGAATTATTCTGCTGCCAAATCAAGTTATGAAGTTCATGTTGACAGTAGCGTTGCAAAAGTACGACCGCACACCGCCTGCGCCGTTGTAACGGGAATTAATTTCGATGACGCTGCAATCAAAAATATCATTCAATACCAAGAAAAATTGCACACAACATTCTGCCGCAACCGCAAAAAAGCAGCCATCGGTATTTATCCACTCGAACACATCACGTGGCCTATTAGCTATCTCGCGCGCAAACCTTCCGACATCAAATTCCACCCGCTCGAAGCCGGACGCGTCATGACTGCGCACCAAATCCTTGAAACGCATCCGACGGGAAAAACATTCAAACATTTGCTTGAAGGACAGGACAAATATCCTCTGTTTGTTGACGCAAAAGACAACATACTCAGTATGCCTCCCGTTATCAACAGCGAACAGACCGGAAGGGTTACTGGCAAAACAAAAAATGTGTTCATTGAATGTTCAGGATTTGACCAACGCGTTCTCAATCAGTTGCTTGTACTCGTTGTAACTCCTCTCGCAGATGCAGGTGGCAAAATACATCAAGTCACCGTAAAATACGGAACGAAGAAAGTAGTAACGCCTACGCTTACAGCAACCACTATGCCTTTCAATGTCCAGCACGCAAACAAATTGCTTGGCACAAACTTTTCCGACGGCGAAGCCCGCAAATTGCTTGAAAAAATGGGGTATGGCAACAAAGGAACAGATGTTTTGATTCCCCCATACCGCATCGACATCATGCACGAACGCGACTTGATTGAAGACATCGCCATCGCCGCAGGCTACCAAACTATCGATGCAACGATTCCTCACGTCGCAACCATCGCAAGCGAATCACCAAAACATTCGTTCAACAAAAAAATAGTAGAATTGCTCGTTGGACTGGGCATGCTTGAAACCAACACATTCCAACTCACCAGCATCGCAGCACAAACAACACTCATGCAAAAAGAAAATGTCCAACTCGTTGAACTTGCGAACTCACTTAACGCAGACTACGACGCACTTCGCGCGTGGATGCTTCCGTCATTGATGGAAGTGCTCCGCAACAACCGACATCACGACTACCCCCAACGATTGTTTGGTATCGGAACTACATTCTCGCATGACAAAACCACAGAAACAGGAGTCTCCGAAAAGCAAGCCCTCAGCGTTGTCATCACGCACCCAACTGCAAACTACACCGAAATCCGACAAGTGCTAGAATACTTACTTGACAAACTCGCACTCACTTACACCGTCAAAGAAACAACACATCCCAGCTTTATCTCGGGTCGAGCGGCAACCATCGAAATTGACAAACACGTTCTTGCAACCGTTGGAGAAGTACATCCTGCCGTTGTCCGCGGATGGGAACTTGAACAACCCGTCGCAGCGCTCGAGCTCAATCTAGAACTCTTATTTTCTCTCGTAAAGAAATAATTATTTCTTCGCTTTCGCAACAGCGGGTTTTGCCGACTTGACGCCAGCTTTTCGCGCTGCTGTCTTGTCTTCCGCAACCTTTGCCTTCGCAGCCGCACGCTTCGCAGGAGCCTTCGACGCAACATAACTTCGCGCAACCGGCTTCTTCTGATTCGTCGACTTTGCCTTCGGCTTGCGATCAACAACCGCGATTTCCAAAGCCTTCAACGCGTGAACAACATCTGCATGTGAAGCGTTCTTCTTGACTTCAACTGATTTCGAGGTCGGCTCCAAATGCGCAATATTGCACTTTCGGCGGCGAACCTGACCATCAATCATGACAAGATTCTTGTCGAGAACATCAATAATAACAGCCATCTGACCAGCATCTCGGCCAGCAGTCTTAACACAAACTTTTCCGATAGTTAACATAGTTTTTTTCCTCCGTATCTCAAGGCGCCGTCACCGAACGCCCAGGAAGCTTCTTTAAAAAATTATAATGAACGAGCGATATTCTTGAAATGCATTCGCGTGCACTTCGAACACAAAACGCCGCCAAACGGACGTTCTGGACGTCTGCCTGTCTTCGGGAATTGTTTCATCGTCGCAGGATGCGCTCGAGGAACTGCAGGAAGCACAACGCCACACGTACCACAGTGCGCATGCTGCGGCTTACGACGAGCGTAATGCATAACATGTCTTGCGCCCGGCGTCAGTGTCTTTCTGCGTCGGAACGTTCGTGTTCTGTGCTTCGGTGCTACCATACGACGAAGGTCACGAGGGGGGTTTATAAAGCTAATGGTTGGAAAACCAGAGAATACTCAAATACTATTACTTGGTCATTTTTAACGCGATTTTCAACTCTTTCACTTCTTCCGGACGTAAAATACGCCAATCGCCAGGCTTCAAATTGCCCAATTCTAAAGGACCAAGTCTTGAACGCTCAAGACCATCAACGTGCGTACCCAGCTTTACGAATAATTTCTTTACGATGTGCTTTCTTCCTTCATGAATCGTGATTTCAACACGGTTTGTCGCAATCTTTTTCGGATTATGCACGGCAACAAGACGCTCCTCAACAAGAACTCCTTTTTCCAAACGCGTGATGAGCTGCGGATGCACTGGGCTTGATAGTGTCGCGACATACGTCTTTGTCGTCTCATATCTTGGATGCATCATTCGATTTGCCAAATCACCGTCATTTGTTAACAGAACAAGACCTGTCGCGTTTCTGTCGAGTCTTCCAACGGGAAATACTCGCTCGGGAACATCAACCAACTCTCGAACCGTTTCGCGACCCTGATTATCTTCAAGAGTTGTTACCACTTTCAACGGTTTGTTTAGAATAATGTAGACATGTTTTTCCGTCTGAATCTGCTGGCCGTCAACCATAATTTTATCTTTCAACGGGTCAGCGCATTGCCCGATTTTGATGACCTTTCCATTCATCGTAACACGACCTTCCTGAATCAGTAATTCAGCATTTCTACGAGAAGCAATCCCTGCATGGGCAATGATTTTTTGCACGCGGTCCATACGACGAGAACGAGCACAAACGTTTAAATAACTATCCCCGAACAATCACAGCATGGTCATCGACATCGTTCTTCCCAATGGCAACGAAAAAGAGCTTTTCGCCCGCGCAAAACAGCTCGGCATAACATCACTCGTTTGCCTTTCTTCACAGCCAAGCACTGCAGACGGATGCGTTATGGGAATTATTGCTCAGCCAGGAAGCGTTGAAAAATCCCGCAAAAAAGCAGCGATTACTGCTGTTTTCAGCACTGAAAGTGATTTGCACGTGGTAGAACATGAACATCCGAATTTACTCATTAATTTTGAATACGACCTTCGTGCTGACTCACTGCACCAACGCGCATCAGGTATGAATCACATTCTTGCACGTGCCTGCGCAAAAAATAATGTTGCCGTCTGTTTTTCTGTCGCGCCGTTACTGAAATTACCTCCCCAAAAACGCGCGCAAGTTCTTGGCAGAATCAGCCAAAACATCTCCATCTGCAGACAATTCAAAGTGTCTATGCGCATCGCGACGCTCGCGACAACTCCTGCCGAACTACGCAACCCTGCGGACTTAGTTTCCCTGTTTGTGACTCTGGGCATGCATCCTTCTGAAGCCAAAAAAGCAATCGGACCTTTATAAATTATTTAAATACTCTTTGACAGTCTATATATAGCCAACCATAACCTTTTTATAGCTTCTTAAACAAGGACTTCCCTATGAAAAAGAGGTTGGTGGCTTTAGTCATACTTAGCATACTTCTCTTACTTCCACTTGTTCGCGCGGACTTCAACGTACTCATTCCTGTCATTGAACACTTCCAGGAAGGATCATGGGAAGCACCCACCAGCGATCGCACCATCACCGTTGAAGCTTCCAAACCCATCGGCGAAATCGACTATTCCACCAGCGACGGCAGCACGACAACCGTCAAACTATACATGAACGGAACGCTGAAATTCACCACCTCCGGAAGCGACGGTGCAGTCGATGTTCCCGCAATCCTCACCAACAAAATGGAATGGGACCACAGCAACAGCGGCATCAGCGTCTGCACAACACCCACCACCAATATCTCCCGAGTCAACCGCTTTGCAAAAAACGACCTTGGCCCCATCTCAAACTTTTTACCCATAACCACAACTGACTCCGACCTCGACAACCACAACCTCGGCATCGGCGGCGCCGGCTGCAACCACGAAGTCGCACTCCCCCCGAAAGCAATGGTCTGGTTAGGAACCGAAGACGAAGACTACGGCACTATCGACGCCGACTTCGACACGCACATCTGGGCATGCATCGACGGAGATGAGGACGGAAACTGCGACTCTGATAACACTGACTGCGCTGCTGCTGGCGGAGAATTCTACGCAGACAGATGCTGCGGCGGAACCGAAGGAGATTACACTTGCACATGGGACGCTGAAATCAACGCATACTGCGGTACTGCAGCAGACGGACCACACTGGGCAATACCTGAAGACGCAGGCACCATCAGCCAATTCACCACCTGCCCCGGAACAACACTACTCTCCACTGGCACCGCGCTTTACTCCTGTGGCGGTTCTGCTCCGACTGGAACAACCGCATTCCCTCCCGGAGCTGTTCCCGTCGTTCTCGGAGGACAAACGCATGATTTCATTTGCAACAGTGGTGTACTTACTGAATGCGCAGGAACACAAGAACCATTCTCCGACAACTGGGACGTTCTTGGTGACCTTGTTAACATTAGCGGCACCACCAACTATTGCACAAGCGACGGCGACTACACCCCTAACCTCGACGGCAAAAACAAAGAATCTTGCGAAACATACGGATTCACTTGGACCGGAACAAAATGCTGCTCCGAAGCAGATGACATCAATGAAACTTACGAAGACCCCGGAACCATCGGGGCATGCTGGGAAAAAACATTTGTCGCTAATGGCGCATTCGTCGCAAACCAAACCATCGCAGCCGTAACAGGACTGCTTCAAGGCTGCAAAACAAGTCCTGTCCCTCCATCACCTTTCCCCCGCTACAATCCCGTCTGCACCGTCTTAACTGGAGCTTCACCATTCGGTCAATTGTTCTGCTCAAATACCTTCCAATGGAAAATAGATCCCACTAATAGTAACCGTAGCGTCAACAAATCCATCATCTGGGAAGCGAATGCAACTACCGTAGTCAGTGATTGCTGTGGAGCAACCGCGTGCTGGACCGGCGACAAATGCCAAGCAAACCAAATCGGTAGCGCACTCCCTATCAACTATCACGGAAACCGTTGCGAAGACGGACTCTGGGTCCCGCGAGAACTCCGATACAACTGGGACCACACTAGTAGCGGGTATTGCCCCAGCAACAATCAATGCCTCGTCGACCCGAACGGACTTTTCGCAAACAACAACGACACTTCCGCATATTACGATCCCGCAAAAATTCGACCGCAATGCGTCGCACCAGGGCAATACCTCGCCGACCACTACTGCGAAAACGGAACTTGGACAACGCGCACCAAACTCATCGGACTCGAACTCCTTGACTACGCAGACGCCGTCTCGCCCACCAACTATCAACTCTTCTGCGGAACCTCCGCTGAAGCACTCAACTCGCCCGAAGCAGTTGACGGATTAGTGGGAGCTGCAAGTTGCTCTATTACTGGAACAAGCGTTCCCTGCATCAACAACTTCTGCGTATTATCAACACCAAGCGGCATCGCGTGGGGAGTTTCACTCAACAAACCCATCGACGACACTAAGAGCGTTTTGCCCGCAATTGGTAAAGATGCAGACCTTTGTGACAGCGCAAGCGGAACCGGATACAGCTCCTGCGGAGAAACCATCTGGTACAACACCGAACTCAACAGCGTCATCAGCATTCCTAGCGGCTCGCTCGGAAGCGCATCATTCCTCGACCTGTTCATCGCATTTATCAAATCACCCATGGACACTTTGAAAACATTTGTCTTTACCTACCTACATAAACCTTTGAATGATTATACTTTCTTCAACAGCACACACACGTTCAACAAAATGTACGCCGCGCGCAACGACGACAAACACGCCTTCGCATTCCTCGAAGAAGGAATCTTTGAAAACAGCATCCGACGCGATTATTTGGGAGCGGACTATGGCAGCCTCAGCCTCGGCGTAAACCCCTGCAACGACTTGATTCTCCGCTATGACAACCTCGCATCATGCAACAGCACAACAGGATCCCTGGAAATCGTCCGACAACGAACTGGCTCACCCACCGGATCCGGACCCTTACTCAAAGCATGGCGAGACATCACCGCAAAATTGAGGCTTAACTAACATGCGCGGTCAGCTCACTTTGTTGATTATCGTTGGAATTTTGATTGCGATTATGGTCGGGATTGTTTTGTATGCCGCCCGGTCAACCTCCGCAAAAAAAGGCGAATCAAACATCAACACCCAACAACAAACAAGTGAACTCCTCAAACCCGTTGAAGAATTCACCCGACAATGCCTTGATCTCGCGGCACGAACCTCACTCAACCAACTCGGCGCACAAGCAGGAACACTCTACGAAAGCCAAGGCGGATTAACTCCGGACCCGTATAGTAGTACTGATTACGTTTTACACAATAGCGTCAAAGTTCCGTTCGCAATACTTCCCCCACAAGGAGATGTAGGAACACTTTTCTTTGCAGACACTCCAAAATATCCCTGGGAAACATTCCCTGTCATTTACGACAACGGCAGCGTCATCATCACGGAATACTTACAAGGATATTACGGCATTAACACACTCCCGCAACTGATCGGACCACAGTCAGTTCAAGAACAACTCGAAAACGCAGTGTTAGCTGCAACAACAACCTGTCTTGACTGGACTATTTTCGAACCGCAAGGAATCACCGTCATTCCGCAAACTCCGCATCTCCGCGTCATTTTCGGAGAACGCAGCACATCCTTCCTCTTATCGTATCCTCTCGACGTAACCAGCACTGTTACTGGAACAACGTCGCACATCGACGCATTCGCCGTTGATATTCCCGTCCGCACCAAATCAATCCTGCAAGCAGCAAGAGCCACCATTGACAAAGACGTTAACGACATAACCTTTGATCCGTCCTCCGTTCTGTACGGTACCATCGGCATCTCAACATCCCGTGAACTTTTCGATGACATTCTCACTGTTACCGACCCGAGCTCGACCGTTGGCGGCAAACCTTACCTCTTTCAATTTGCTCGCAAAAACCGCGCGCCTGCGATTCTCTGGATACAAAATGCAACGGACAAAGTCTGCGATTCAGGAACCGTCCACGCAAGCACATCTGTATTATTCGTCGATGCAACAGGATGTGGCACCGGTTTTGATTCAACAACTCTTCCTGTTCGCGCGTACGATCCTGACGAAGACGCAGTAACATTCTCGTTCCAAATCAGAACGGAACCAGTTATGCCATCAGCAACCTACACCGTCACGACCGCTGATGCGAGCTTCACTATTCTGCCCGTCACTGCACGCGCAACCGACGGACAATATACGGACGAACAAACCATCATCATTCCCACTGATTACAAAACAACATGAGAAAAATATTCCTTATCGGGTTCATCGTTCTTCTCGCCATAGTTATCGGAGTCAACGCACAAACATCTGGCTGTTGCTGCAATCTCGCAAACGCAACCACCCAAGCAGACTCGTATTTGCCAAGCACTAGCTGCCTGCCCGCATTCCCTGACTTTGTTGTGCCAACCTCGACCGACATTATTCTCAATAAAACGTGTTCAACAAAATGCGGAGAAGTCGCAGGATTACCACCCGTTCCTTCAGGTTCGTGCGGGTCTGCCGACTACAAACCACCCCCTGCAAATTTCAGCGCAAGCCCCCTTAAAGGAACCCACGCAATGCAGCTTACATGGATTGCGCCCTGCGCAGCTGATGCGTACATCATCAGCAGATGCACTGGAAGCGCGTGTTCCAGCTTTGCCGCGATCGGCGTTATTGGTGCTGGCACGAGTTTCATCGACGGCTCACCCGAATTGAAGTGGAACACTGATTATACCTACCGCATTATTGCAAAATACAGCATTCCCGGAGACAGCGCACCCGCAACAACCGTCGGCAACACAGGTGATATTGAGTGCGACTCACAATTTACCACCGACAGCTTCTGCATCTCTTCTTACTATTATGAAGGCTTCAAAACATATCTTCAAGCAAACGGATATGCAGGAAGCCCCTCAACAGCATCATCCGCATTTACCTCTGATTTTGCAACCGCGGTCAATACTGCCTTTTTCACCAAATTTAACAAAGGATATTCTTGCGACGCAAAAAACAAATTAATTTCTTTGAAAACGTGCGGCGTTGGCGAAATTTGCGTCGCAAAAGGAACAACACCCGCATGCATCACGCCCAGCAATTGCACACTCTCAACAGGAATATTCGGACTTGGCTCCACCACCACCACTTGCGAAGGAACTTCCGAAGATACAAAATACTGCTTTATGGACAAAAGCGCAACACCCGTCGATGCGTGCTACACCTGCAGCCAAGCACTCACCTGTTACGATTACAAAAGTAAATCCTCCTGTGAACGCAACAACTGCTTCGTTGGCGCGTGCTCGTGGCGTGACACCTACACCGACATTGGAGGTGGCGTTTGCATCGATGACCGATTCAATAGCTGTCCCCTCTGTAACAAAACCAGCACAACAGGAGCGCCCAACAGCCAAGCATACAACGCCGTCTTCGACCAATGCTCCCCTGAAAAAGCAAGCGCGCTCAGCACCCCTGCATATCCGTGCTTTTACAGCAACGGACAAGCACTCGACTGCAGCAAAGCCACCTGCAAAGACTATACCCCTGGACAATGTGGCTCACCCTCTGGCGGAATAACTCTCGCGGCAGATAACAGCATTTTGACTCCCAGCACAGACCCTTGTGGAATAAAAGTCTGCCAATATGACCCAACACCAACCATTCAATGCCGTAAAAACGCGGACGCAACACCCTCAGACACATTCTGGCTTGACTGTGCGCTTACCGATGCCGGCTGCGAAAAAGACTACTTTACTCCTGTAACGACGCTCATCCCCGTCGGCAGCGCAGGCAAGTACGATTTCCTGAACATCCGTATCTGGGAAAAGAGCAACTCCAGTGATTACGGACATCTGGCATTACCCCCCGGAGAATTTACGTTAACCATCGGCGCACCCAACACGACAACCGGTGATCGCAAAGAACTCAAAAACTTCCTGACATACTTCTGCGCCAATGCATTGAATGCCACTGCATGCACCAGCTTTGTAGGCGTTAACAGTACTCAACTCAATATTAATGATTTAGCATTACAAGACGGAACCAAAGTTCTGTTTAACTTTACGCCCGGATGGAACACACTGCGATATTACACTCGCGACCCCGCGAATAACCTCGAAATCATCAAGAGCACCAGCATCTTCGCCTGCACCGCATGCCAAGGACCCAAAGTATTGAACTACACATTCACCCCTGGCAACCAAATCAACGGAACAGTCTATACTCGTTCAACAACCCCCATCGCAAGCGTATTGTTTAACGAAGCAGCACAACTCGTTTTCTCAGGCTACATCAAAGGACTCCTCACCCAAAATATCACCGCGACACCCAGCTCAGGATTTAATTACGCATATACTTTTGGAATGCCTACTCCTGCACTCGTTGAAGGAAGCTACATCTTCTCCGTCAACTCGCGTGACACGAATGACGTCTACATGGGCGCACCGTTAAGCATTCCTGTCGTCGTTGACACAACAGCACCCATCGCAACGTACAGTCCAATTGACGGCACCATTTTCAAAACCGGAACCGTACCTGTCGTTATTACTTTCAGCGAACCCATCCTCGTCAAAAACTTCACCATCATTGAATATCTCGTCATGAACACCACTGCCGGTCCCGTGCGATACCCTGTCACGCGTGACATCACAAAACTTTTTGTCGGCAGCAAAAATACCACGTTCACTGCGAGTTTAACACTCACCGAAGGAAAGAAAACCATTGCGCCCATCGTAACTGATTACGCAGGAAATCCCTACGCAGGCAATAGCTCATTTGTCATCAACGCATTGCCGCCCGTGGTCACTATCAAAGAACCAGCATACGGCGTCAGCAGTACCTTCTCGTTCCCCCTCACCTTCGAAACGGACAGCCCATCTGAGTGTCGCTATTGGAGCAGTCAAACACTGCCGCCACCTGGAACATTCACCTCGCTCAACCCCTTCGACAGCACTGGAACATACGAACACAAAAAAACAACGTTCAGCGAAATCACCAAAGAAGGAGTGCCCTTCAAATTCTACGTCCGCTGTGAAGACACCGAAACGGGAATCGGAAGCTCCACCTTCTGGCTCAGCGTCGACACCAGCGCACCCAAGATACTTACTGCCTACGCATCACCTAACCCTATTGTTCAATACCCGCTCCAGACCACACTCAAAGTATCCACTGACGATTTGACCGTCTGCAAATACAGCCCCACAACATCTTCTTACGATGCGATGGAATATACCTTCCCCTACTTCGGCATCCTCGGATTACCCACCCACCTCGTTAACGTCACCGTACCAACTGCAAGCTCCTACACCTACAACATTGCCTGCAAAAACGTCGCCGGACTCGGACCTGTCAGCGCAACAATTCCCTTCGTTGTTGACTTGACTATTCCGTTGAATATTACGAGCACCACTCCTGCATTTAACGGCAATGTTACCGTACCACTCAGCATTGAAACAAACAAAGACACCTACTGCTATTACTCCCTCGGCGGAACGCTGAAACCTTTGGGTGACGTCAACAAATCAGCCATGGCACACGTCGCTTACGTGCCGATGCCCGGACCCGGACCATACAGCATCCCCGTCTATTGCAGCACTGGCGCGGATACTTCGCCCTTCGGAGTCGAAGAACGCAACATCACCGTCAGCTTCTTCATCGATTTGACGCCTCCGTGGATGACGTACGCCGACGACACCAGCAACAACCCCGAATATCCGCAATACTCCTACTTCCTTGACCGATTACGAGTCGCGTTCCTCGGAGCAGACAACGAATCAAGCGTCTCTCGATACCACTACCGCATCGAACAAAAAACAACCGGCGTCGTCATCAAAGACTGGACACCCAGCGTTGTGTTAACAGGATTGCCATTCTACGTAACGCCGCTCAATGTCAGCAACGGAGCCTCATACTTCTTCCGCGTTGTTTCCGAAAACCGCGCACGATTGACCAGCAGCGAAATGCTCAGCGACGGTGTAACAATTGACATCACCAAGATACCGCCCCACTGCGTCAACGGCGAATTCGACCCAGGCAACGAAACCGACATCGACTGCGGACTTGCTTGCCCACCATGTGGAGACTACCTCAACTGCATCGACAACATTGACTGCATCTCACGCATCTGCGAAAACGAAACCTGCCAACCCACCTACTGCGATGACAAACGTATCGGCGGCAACGAAACAGACATCGACTGCGGTGGCGGAACCTGCGACACCTGCGCCAACGGCCAACTCTGCGCAGCAAATACCGATTGCACAAGTCATTACTGCGACGCAGGCGTCTGCGGAGACAACCCCTGTTTCAACACAGTCCTCGATGGATTGGAAAGCGATGTTGACTGCGGCGGCTCATGCATTACAAAGTGCAACCCCGGACAAACCTGCAACACCGACTCTGACTGCGTCGCAGACAGCGACTGTGTAGATCACCTGTGCAGTGTTATCGCTGACGAAGACGTTGATGGAGTGCCCGACGCGCGCGACAACTGCCCCTTCACTCCGATTGGTGAACCCGTCGACGAATTCGGATGCAGCGCAAGCCAACGATACTCCTGTGGCGACGAAATTGATGACGCCTGGCGCATACGCTACTTCGGCGACGTCCTATGCGACGGAGACGGCATGGGGGTCGCGAACCCAGATAACGACAACCGCAACAACCTCAAAGAATACCGCAAAGGCTCCAGCCCCATCGTCCCCGACGGCGGACTGTTCGGATGGATATTGCTGCTATTGCTCATCATACTCCTCGTTGCAGGATACATTTACCACCGCAAACACCCCGGATACTTCGCCGCACGCTGGAAAGAATTCACAAGCAGATTTGCAAAACAACAAAAAACAACACCCACGCAACCCACAGCACATGTCTTGCCTGCATCTGTACGACCTTCCTTGCCTGACTGGCTCACTGTCGACGAACTCAAAAAACTCGGTCCCGAAGACGTCAGCGCAAAAACATTCACTCAACTGGACACCTTTGTCAAAGGACAATTGCCCGCAAAACACCACGGCAAACTCCTCAAACAACTTGAACAAGGACCCCTCGATAAACTCCGAACACTCGCATTGGCCGGATTGTCCGCCAACGAACGCAAATTGTTGCTGAAACAATTACAACTTCTCCGACAAGGAAAACTCAGTAAAAAAGAAATGGAAGACCTCTTCCGCAAACTTAGAATCACCGCAGAATACTACAAGACGCATAAACTCGAACTCGAACACGAACTTGCTGCGTATTTGCGCGGAGAACGAGTCCGCAAGAGGAAAGCATGAACCGCGGACAAATCCTCGGACAAGTTTTCATTTTAATTTTGGCATCACTCATTTTTATCTTGATACTCGTTTATGGATACAAAGCGATTGGCCAATTTTCCAATAGGTCTGAACAAATCGCACTCATTGACTTCCAAAATAACCTCGCAAACGCAGTTAAGGCCATCAGTTTGGATTTCGGCAGCGTTAAACGACTCGACTTAACGGTTCCCTCTCGTTATCAACAACTCTGCGTGCTGTGCACAAACAGCCAAATCTGCGCGCCATCCGACACCTTTGCGCAAGCACACCCTCTCCTTGTCGAATCATGGCAAGGAGGCTCGCAAAACGTCTTTTTAGTTCCACTCTCCGAAACACCCATTCTACTTGAACGCGTCGAAGCAAAAGACGGAGCGTTCTGCACACCGTTCATTCAAGGCAAAGTATCACTGCGACTCGAAGGCAAAGGAGACCACACCTACATCGGACCCTGGACATGAAAGGACAATTCGAAGTACAATTCAACTGGGTATTCGTTCTGATCGCCGGCGCGGTTATTCTCGCATTCTTCTTCAGCATCGTCCTCAAACAACGAGCCATCAGCGAACAACGCCTTGAATTGACACTCGCAGGCGAACTTGATGCAATAACGACCAGTGCAAGCGTCGCAAAAGGAGCAGCACAACGAATCTCATTGCCCAAAGCAGGACTTGACTTTACTTGCTCCGATGAATGCTCGTGCACCTTCAGCGTCGGCTCTGTCACCAAAGATTATCGCGATAAACTTATTTTTGCACCCAGCCACATTGAGGGAGATACCGTTGTCTTTTGGAGTCTTGATTGGCAAATCCCTTTCCGAGCAACAAATTTGCTGTTTGTCACCAATGACCGCATCAAATACTTCTTTGTCCACGACGACAGCGCAGAGTCAGAACAACTCGTCGGCAAAGTCAAAGCATTACTACCCGAACAAGCCAATTCCGCATTTGTCACACTATCAGATGTCGATTGCAGGACAAACCCCAACTGCATCAAAAATGAAAACTACATCCGCGTTAAATTCGTTTTCCTGAATACTGACCCAGCATTTGGCGATTTACAACTTGATGATTCATTTAGTGATACGGAACTCGCGGCTGTTCACATTACTCCTGACGCCTTAACTTTCTTTAAGCGTGATAGCAAAACCGCAACCACATTCACTCCTGCATCCGCATACTACGCAGGCGACGCAACACTTTTCGCAGCAATTTTTTCCGCAGACGAACCCATGTACCGATGCAACATACAAGCAGCATCACGACGACTCGGATACGTTGCACGCATTATTCAAAGCAGAATGGAAACCTTCCGCGCAGATGCAGCAATCATTGAACGAGGATGCGCATACAACCCCGAAACTATCGCCCGCGTCGCGACCGTCGGCGACGAACAAGGCACATCACTTTCTTCCGGACTTACCGAATTACGCGGATTATCTCTGACACTCAACGACGAAAATGAAGCATTGCTCCGCCAAAGTTGCCCCACACTTTACTAACATGAACACCTTACAAAAGAGAGCGCAAGTCAAAATGTTCGAAACACTCGCTGTACTGGTCGTGTTCTTTTTCTTCCTCATATTCGGCGCAAGCTTTTACTTCAAACTTCAGGAAAATGCCTTACATCGCGACCTTGACAAAAATACTCAGATACGGGCGGTACAAATTGCGCAAAAATCCGTACACTTGCCCGAACTCGATTGTTCATTCGTTGGTGTGCAGCGCGAAAACTGCATTGATTTTGACAAAATTACGGCGTTAACAGCACTCTTAATGTCAAGTGATGCTGCAAAAATAGAATATTTCAAATCATTTGAATATAGCACACTTCGATTCCACCAAGTCTACCCTGAATCCGTGGACTACACTATTTACGATCGCAAACAAGGAGACAGTACAACGGCGTTGCAATTGCCCGTCGTTGTCTACCACGCCATCGACGGCAGTTACGGCTTTGGGTATTTAGAGGTACTCGTGTATGCGTAAAGGACAAATGGAAATTTTAGGATTGGCGGTTATCGTTGTACTCATTATGCTTGGCGTTCTTTTCGCCGTGTTCTTTGTTTTGCGCGCGCCCGCATCCAACATCGCCCAAACCTACAAAGAATCACAACTTGCGTCAAGTTTGCTCACCACTATGTTGGCTACGACGACACCTTGTCGGGGCGCGACCGTTACTGAACTTTTGCAAGACTGCGCATCAGCCGGACAACTCACCTGCCCCTACGGCACATCCTGCGATGAAGCCTCAAACGCTATCGGCACCATGCTTGAAGGAACACTCGGAGTTTGGAAACGCAGCTATCAATTCAGCATTACGGGCGCGTCAAACACTGAAGCAATCACGTTTGCTTCTGGCGACTGTACTGGCGAACGCGAAAGCCACACAAATCCTATTCCAACCGCTTCTGGAGCGCTCCAAGTCACGCTCAACCTTTGCGCGTGATGTTGTGTCCAGGACAACACAACCTTAAATGCACATTCTGTTGTATTCTTTTTATGGATTTTACCAAAAGAGATTTGATGATACTCAGTTGTTTGCGCGCAGACGGACGTTGCAAACTCGCCCAAGTCAGCAGAACAACAAACGTCCCCATCAGCACCCTCTTCGAACGATTACGCGCCTATAAAGGAACAGTATTGGCCAAAACAACAAGCCTGCTTAATTTTAACGAAATCGGTTTTGCTACTCGAGCACACCTCCTTATCCGCTGTCAACGACAACGCGAAGAAGTTAAACAAAAACTTCTGGAATATGCAAACGTCAATTCGCTGTACCGCGTCAACAACGGCTACGACTACCTTGCAGAATGCGTCTTTCGCACCCTGCAGGATGCCGAAATATTCTCAGAACAGTTACGAACCACATTTGACGCTATTGTTCGCGTCCAATACATATTAGCAGACCTCAAACGCGAAACATTCCTCTCCGATCCCAATCTCGTTCATCATGTCTACCCCACAAGACATTCCTCAGGACAACCTTTTTAAACCGCTTACCTTCCTATTCCCCTATGGAACACAAGGTTCGCGCACGAGTCATCATCGAAATGCTTGGAAGTCCCAAAGCACACGTACTTGACACACTGAAAGACTACGTTTCAAAGCTCAAAGAAGACAAAACACTCAAATTTGTCTCTGAAGAACTATCTACTCCTGAACAACGAGATGGTGGCTTGTTTGCTGTCTTCACAGAAATTGACATTTGGTTCAAAGACGTTAGCCACTTGCTTGGATTCTGCTTTGATGCATTACCCAGTAGCGTCGAAATACTCGAACCCGATACTATTTCGCTTCCGTCCAAAGAATTTGAGGGCGTTCTTAACGATCTACAAGCTAAACTCCACACCGTTGATTTGGCACTCAAAAAAATGCGCGCGACCGCAAGCGTACTCGATAACAACGCCATGAACACCCTCCGCAACTTTATCATTTACGCACTCAAAGAACCCAAAACGTCTCTCGAACTGTCCAAACTTGTTGGATTGCCCGCGGACAAAGTCGAACAGTTTATAGAGCCGCTCATCAAAGAAAAAAAGGTTAAAAAGACAGGCAGCACATACAGCAGCTAATGGACGAACTCAAAAAGCAGGTGGAAAGCGTCCTGTTCTCGGTCGGTAAAAAGATCGAGCTGCAGGAAATCGCAAAACTCGTACGCGAAAAAGACCTCGACCTTGTACTTCGCGTGCTCGAACAACTCCGCGGCGAATACGAATCACACTCAGGCTCATTAATGATTGTGCAAGACGGAACTGCTTGGAAGCTGACGGTGCGCGAAGCGTATCTTTCTACCGTCCGCAAAATAGTCACGCAAACAGAACTGCCCAAAAGCGTCATGGAAACGCTTGCGATTATCGCGTACAAGAACCCCGTCCTGCAAAGCAACATTATCAAAGTACGCACCAACAAAGCATATGACCACCTCGCACTTTTGGAATCTGACGGATTTTTGACACGCACAAAGAAAGGACGCACTAAACTTATTCGCTTGTCTCAAAAATTCTTTGATTATTTTGACATTCCTGAAGAACAATTGAAACAAAAATTCTCCAACGTTCTTGCTCTCGAAAAAGCAATCGAAGAAAAAGAAACAGAAATCGAAGCCTCCACCAAAAACGTTCTAGCAAACCAAGAAACCATCAAAAAACACGACGACGCGCACAAATTGTTTGTTGCCGCAGAACATAAACGCATCGACGAAGAACTCTCTAAGATGCCTGAAGTCGATTTGGTTGACGATGAAGGAAATGCGCAAAAACTCGAAACGTATCCCACTACTCCCGCTCCCGAACTGCCCGAGAAACACAAACTCGGCGCAGGCGTTGAAGTTATTAGCTCCACTGGACTCGATACTTACGGTGAGGATGAAGTAGACCCCGCACCCATGCCTGGCGGCAAAAAAAGAGAAAAACAAAAAGCGCAAAAATCAAAGATGCCTCCCGAAATGATTGCACAACTCACCGCAGAAGCATCTGAAAAACCACAAACTCCTGAAACACTTGAAGACGCAACCATTGTTGAAGCACGCAAAGCAGCCGCCGAAGAAATGGCCGCAGCAAACCAAGAAGATGAAACTCCTGCAATCACCGATGAACAAATCGATGAAATCGCCCAAGACATCGCGTCTGGTAAAAAAACACGCGAATTCGGCGGCAAAGGAATGTTCCCGAAAGGAGTGCCTGAATCAGTTGAGAAAAAGATTGATGAGCGAGTTGACGCAATTGTGCATGGCGAACCCGCAGAAAAAGAACAAGATTCTCAAGAAGGAAAAGCAAAATGATTTTTTTGTTGCGTTGTCCCGGTTGCCATAATACTATGAAGTACCACACTGATGACCGCATCTTAACTGATAAACGCAAGCAATGCGTGTACTGCCCGAAAAGCTTCGGTGTGCGCAAAAACATCGTTTCTACGTCGAGCCAATAATGCATTTAAATGCCGTATTGGGCTTTATAAACGCATTTTAGGAAGCAAAACCTTATAAAGCGGCCGCGGTTTTTTAGCAGTGAGAGTAGGGGTTTTTCGAGCTCTCCATTCCATGCCAAACGCAACTGAACCTAGTCCAACCCAGAGAATCATCCCTCGCATCATTGAAGAGGAAATGAAGACTTCTTACCTCGCATATTCCATGAGCGTCATTGTTGGACGAGCGTTGCCTGACGCACGTGACGGCTTAAAACCCGTTCACCGCAGAGTTCTTTTCTCCATGCAGGAATTAGGCCTATTGCACAACAAATCTTTCCGTAAAAGCGCCAAAATCGTTGGAGAAGTCATGGGCAACTACCACCCGCACGGAGACTCTGCAATTTATGACACTCTCGTTCGTATGGCTCAAGAATTCTCCTTACGATACCCTTTGGTTAATGGTCAAGGAAACTTCGGTTCTGTTGATGGGGATGGCGCCGCAGCAATGCGATACACCGAAGCACGCCTCACTGCGATTGCTGAAGAATTATTGGCAGATATTGACAAAGAAACTGTTCCTTTTGTTCCTAACTATGATAGCTCACGCAAAGAACCAAGCGTGTTGCCTTCTAAGTTGCCTAACCTTTTGATTAATGGAAGCTCGGGCATCGCGGTCGGCATGGCAACCAACATTCCTCCGCACAACCTGCACGAAATTTGTGATGCGGTTATTTATTTGATTAAGAAACCTGCTGCTGATGCACTTGAATTGTTGCCACTTGTACACGGCCCGGACTTCCCTACTGGCGGAATAATTCTTGGCAAAAGTGGCATCCGTGATGCATACGCAACCGGACGCGGCAAAATCACTGTGCGCGCAAAAGCAGTCATCGAAGAAGTCAAAAATAGAACACGCATTATAATTAACGAATTACCGTACCAAGTTAACAAAGCAGAATTGGTCGAAGAAATTGCCGACCTTGTTCGCGACAAAAAAGTCCAAGGCGTCACCGACCTTCGCGACGAAAGCGACCGCGACGGCATGCGCGTCGTACTCGAACTTAAGCAGGGTGCGAACTCGGATGTTGTTCTCAATCAACTGTTCGCGCACACTCGAATGCAAACAACATTCGGCATCATCCAACTCGCACTCGTCAAAAACCAACCCAAAGTATTGACACTCAAAGAACTCATTGTCGAATTCATTCTCCACCGCAAAGACGTCGTTCGCAAACGAACAACGTACGACTTGAAAGAAGCAGAAGCCAAGAACCACATTTTGGAAGGTCTCATTATTGCGTTGGACGATATTGACAACGCAATTGCCCTCATTAAAGCGAGCAAGTCCACCGAAATTGCCCGCAATGGCTTGATGAGCAAGTACAAACTTTCCGAATTACAGGCACAAGCAATCCTCGACATGAAGTTGCAAAAGCTTACGAGTCTCGAACAAAACAAAATCCGCGAAGAACAAGCAGAATTGCTGAAATTAATTATTGATTTGAAAGACATTCTTGCAAAAGAATCACGCATTCTCGCAATCATCACAGACGAATTGACTGCGCTCAAGGAGAAATATGGTGACGAACGACGCACTCAAATCCTTGACAGCGAAGCAGGCGCAATTGATGATGAATCGTTGATCAAGCCCGAAGACATGGTTGTTACCGTCACGCACGCAGGCTACGTCAAGCGTTTGCCCGTTGATACGTATAAACAACAGAACCGAGGCGGCAAAGGAATCATCGCCACCGGCACCAAAGAAGAAGACTTTGTTGAAGATTTGTTTATTGCAAACACACGTTCGAGCATCCTGTTCTTCACCAACAAAGGAAAAGTCCACTGGATCAAAGTCTACCAAGTCCCTGAAGCCTCACGCCAAGCAAAAGGAACAGCAATCGTCAACGTCTTACAGCTCGAAGAAGGCGAAAAAGTACAAACATTCATTCCTATTCCTGAATTCGATGACAAAAAATATTTGTTCTTTGTCACACAAAAAGGAACCGTCAAGAAAACATCGCTTGCTGAATTTAGCAATCCTCGTAAAGGCGGAATCATTGCTCTCGGCATTGACGAAGGAGACAGCCTCGTTAGCGTGTTGTTGACCGATGGCAAACAAGACATCATTATTGCCACTCGCGAAGGAATGGCCATCAGATTCAATGAAGACGACGTACGTTCGATGGGTCGTACTGCGTTCGGCGTCATCGGTATCAAGCTCAAGGATGACATTGTTATTGAGGCAGTGCTCGCAGACCCCAAGAAAACACTCCTCAGCATCACCGAAAAAGGATACGGCAAACGAACACCCGTCGACGACTACCGATTGATCGGTCGCGGTGGCGTGGGCGTTATCAACTTCAACATCACTGATAAGACTGGCAAAGTCGTTGCTGTCAAGAGTGTTGATTTGGCAAACGAAATCATGCTGATTAGCAAGAACGGAATTATTATTCGAACAACAGTCCAAGAAATTTCTGAAATCGGCAGAAATACGCAAGGCGTCCGAGTCATGCGATTGGATGACGGCGACGAAGTCATGAGCGCAGCACTCGTAGTCGAGAACGGCGAACCGAATGGCGAATAAACTGCCCGGATTAGCCATCCCCCACAAAGGATGCGAAGACATCTGCGCAGCAGAAGCCAAAGATATTCTCGGCAACGGAACCGTCCAGCACGGTCTTGTCACCTTTGACTCAACACTTCTAGATATGTGTGCTTATACCTACCGAGCGCAAACACCCATTAAAGTTCTCCAATTGCTCTTTGACTTTCACATCACCGGCGACGTCCTTGCGGACTTCAAAAAACACGTCAAGCTTGAATTGATGTCTCGTGACGCAACGTTTATCGTCCGCGCCATGAGCGACGCCGAAGAAGTCGAACGACAAGCACTCGAACAAGATGTCGGAGCTGTGCTTGCATCAACAGGCGCAAAAGTCCACTTCAAACAACCCGACGTCACATACTACGCAATCATCCACCAAGGACACTTCTGGTTCTGCATCGATTTGACGGGCGAGGAGTTAGGACGACGAGACTATCGTATCTTCCTTGGACAAAACGCATTGAAGGGAACACTTGCGGCGTCACTCGTGCGACTTTCGAATTATACTGCAGACCATTTGTTTCTTGATCCATTTTGCCGCGACGGCATTATTCCGATTGAGGCGGCGTTATTGATTAACAAGCAATCACCGCATATTTATGGCAAAGACAAATTTTTGTTCCGCAGATTGCCTCAATTGAAAACTACTGACTGGGAAAAGTTCTTTGACGCAATAGATAAAGACCGCGTTGAACGTGACGTGCGCATTCTTGCCATGGATCCCAATTTCGGAAGCATCAGTGGAGCCAAGAAAAATGCCAAGATTGCAGGCGTAACCAAGACAATCACTTTTTCACGCACAGATTTGGATTTTCTTGATGCAAAGTTCGGAAAGAAAGCCATCGATACGGTTGTGACGTATGTGCCCCAAGTTACTTCGGCATTACCGCAGATTAAAGCGGATGCCGTTATCAAAAACGTATTTTACCAAGCAGAATTCGTGATGAAAACCGGCGGAACTGCACTGTTCATTACGCAAACCTGCGTTGACGCCATCAAGAAATACGCTACCGAATTTAAGTTTGAATTAATCCATGAACGCGTTGTTTACCAAGGACAGGCGATGCTGACCGTGTTTATTTTTAAGAGATAAGTCAATCAATTCTGGTGCCTAACTATCGGAAGGTTTATAAAGGGCAAAAACTCGATTTTTATTGGTTGGGTGGGTAGTCTGCCGTCGGTGACGCAAGTCGCTGAGGAACGTCTTCCCTCCCTAGAAAAGGCCGCTCTCCGAGATTCAGTAATGGATGGCAACGTCACAGAAACGACACGGCCCGCAACGCGCAAACCATGATGTCCCGAAGCAATCCGCGAGGATTTGTGAGTCCGGACTGACGAGTGTTGTGGGAAACGATGAAACGGACAGCCCCGGCCGGTGCAAGGCTTCGAGCCGCTCAGTGGAATGCAGACACAGTCTATCCGTCCGTTAAACTCGGACAACGCTGGATATCAGCAAACGGAGACTGACAAAAGGAAGCGTACGCTCACCCAACCACCTTTTTTTTCAGAATTATCCTGTGCCGTGAAAATGTCCCTTATTTCTTTTCCACTTCAGAATAAAATGGGGCAAAATGAATCCGCACACATACATGATGCTGACCACCCACGGATTGTGCGTTGGCAAACCAACGCCAACCGCGAATTTATTGCTCAATTGCACAATCATGTAAATATTGATTAAAGCAATTGCGGGAATAAACAGTTCAGGAATAATCAAGTGCGCTCGGCGCAAATGTTCGATTTCTCTGATGACGACATCCATCAATGTGCCGAACGCAACCGCGAGAACCGCAACCGTGACAACTAAAGACAAATCATCAAACGCTAACAAAATAGGAATAAACACAAGACTCAAAATAAAATTGCCGATGATGGCAGACAAAAGAATGCCCCAGTAGACGACTTCATCCAAGAACTTAATCGCGTCGCTCTTGACTGCGTTTGCCGACTGCAGAATTGCAGCAGCCTTATTGACTTGGTGCGGTTGCCAGCCCTGCGCAGCCATTGAACTACGTATTTCTTGAACGGTTGCCATTAGTTAATCCACAACGCAGCAAGCTTCTTCATTGCTTGCGACGCTTTACAATCAGGATGACTATACGTAAACGGGTGACGAACAGCTTGGGCTTCGCTGACATGCGCATCATTCGGAATGCTCGCCAGCACCGGAACTTCAAGAAGTGCTTGAATGTTTGAAGCGGCGATTTCATGCGAGTGCTGACCAATTCGGTTGATGATGACCCCTTTGACTGGCGTTTTGAGTGCTTGACAACGCTTGATAAGTTTCAACGCATCAATAATTGCGGGTAATTCTGGAGTCGTCACAACAACAACTTCGTCCGCAATGGCTAATGCAGCAAGCGTTTCCTGAGAAATACCTGACGCGCAATCCAGAACAATCTGCGGCGATAACGATGCGACCAACGAAGGAATCTTCAGCAAATCTCGTTGTTTGCCTTGCGTCGCGTGCTTCAGCGCAAGAAGTCCCGGAATAACTTTCAACCCACTCGGCGCGTGATGATACACCGCGTCATTCAACTTCGTCGGATCGTCAAGAGCGTCCTGCAAACCAACAGGAACATTCGGCGTACCGAGATGTATTCCCACGTTCGGCAAGGACATATGTGCGTCGATCAATGTTGTATCAAGCCCGTGCTCAACAAAACTTGCCCCTAAAGAAATCGCGAGCGTCGTAACGCCTGTGCCGCCCTTCCCTGACGCGATTGCGAGAATGCTCATGGTTCTTCTTTGCCGAGTGTTTCCCTAATAATCTTGTCAATGAGCACCATGCATTCCTTCATGCGCTCAAAATAATCCGTAATGATATCAATATCAATCTCAACTTCTTCCTTCGTGTCCAGCGTCGCGGTCATCGTAACGTGTCGACGGAATTCCTGACTGCGCTTGAACTTTGCCTTGTCAACCTTCTTGAGGAACGTGTAGAGCTCGAGATAATTCAGGAGTTCTTGATTGTCCTTGAACAATGCCTTTGTCTGCTCAAGTTTGATACGCGGCAATGTCGGGACAACTTCAATTTTCTTTTTGTCCTTCGCATACTTCATCAAAGATTCCATGCCGAAATCCATCGCGTCAATCAATCTCTGGACGACATGCTTGATGACATCGACTGTACGCGTATACTTCAAGCTCACGCTAATCAGATGGTCAGCGCGCTTCATTTCCGCTCTCGCGTTAAACAGGGATTCGTGCATGGTCTTCACTCACAACTTTCTCGACATCCGCAACAAATCCGCGGACACCACTCATGAATTTCTTCAAACTATCAACCGTGACACTTGTTAACTTGTAATCCTTATCACACAACACAAAACGATCCGGCTTCGAAAACTCGACCGGAGCCTTTTCATGCAACACCATCAATTCCTGCAACTGTGCCACCGTTTTGTGGTGCGCTGCGGAAATCTTGTGCTGTTCCAACGATTCTTCCAACAATTCCAAACGACTATCCATATCTTTCACTAATGCAGGAATGCGTCGCGCTTTCAAATCCTGCTCCAACAACGCGGACATGCCTGAAATTGCCGCCGCATGGATTTCCTTCGCAACCGCGAGCAAAATCCGTGAATCATTCACCATCGGATATGTGCGCCCCAATAGGTGATTTGCCACGCCTAATCGCTGCTGAGCATCCGCAAGGTAGTTTGGAGTGGCGCGCATACACCTCGAAAGAAGTGAGAACTATATAAATACTACACAGAATTCTCGTTATTCCTGCAATTCCAGAATGGCAGCCGCCAAATCGCCATGATGCTTCTGAATCGCCTCAGTCACGATTTCACGGCTCTTGCCTGTCTGTTCCATGACCGTTTTTACATCATCCAAGGTCAGTTCGGGAGCGTTGTTCAGGGCGCGTTCAACGATTTCGCCGCTGATTTGGAACGTTTCTTGACCCATCATGTTGACCTTCGCAACACTCGGGTTTTGGATGACCAATTCTTTATCCTGCAATTTGATAATGACTTCCGTCGCGTCAAGATCGACCTGCGTCATGCCAAGACGCTTCATCGCCTTTTGCATATCCCTCGGGTTAATACCAGGAATCATGAGAAACCGAGCAATGTCTTGCCGTAAATATTCAACAGAATAATGACAATTGCGATAACAACCGCGAGCACAACCACATGACCCGGACGCAACGTAATCTTGCTCGTCTGTTCGTCCGAAAATCGCATCAATCCAGCACCGCTGGACGGCATACGCGTTTGAGATTGGGCCATACACTGAAGTTATGATGAAGGGTATAAAAAGGTTAGGGGCATTCGCTGATACGTTTGTGTTTATCGTGGCAACCTCCGCAGCGCGACGGCTGATGCCTACTCGCCACCCCGAATGGGGCAACCCCCGGCTCGCCGCGCGCGGAGTTGCCGTTTCTCATTCCTTTTTCCATAACCTTTATAAAGGGCCTGAAGGAAACCACTAGTATAACCAAACGTTAACACCAGCTCGGGGTTGACAAATGCCACTTGAGGTTAGAAACATAGTGGCGGAGAACACATGAACGATAATCCATTGCTCGTCGCACAAGACCAATACTTGAAAGCAGGCATCCATATCGGAACCAAATTCCGAACCAAATACATGGAACCCTTCATCTACAAAACACGACCTGACGGTCTCAGCGTTTTGAACCTGCAAAAAATCGATGAACGACTTCGATTGGCAGCAAAATTCCTTTCCCAATACTCGCCGCAAGACGTTCTCGTCGTTTCTCGACGCGAAAACGGTTGGAAAGCAGTTAAAGCATTCGGCAAACACACCGGCGTCAAAACATTCGCAGGCAGATATCCCCCTGGAATCTTGACCAACTCCGCACTTGACACCTTCATGGAAGTCAAATGCATCTTGGTCACCGACGCATGGCCCGACCGAAACGCCATCAAAGACGCACTCCTTATCGGAGTGCCCGTCATTGCATTGTGTGACACGAACAACCAAGCAAACGAAATTGACTTGGTCGTCCCGTGTAACAACAAAGGCAAAAAGTCCTTGGGACTGTTGTTCTACATCCTCGCACGAGAATACCTGCGCAACAGAAGCGCACTCGGCGCAGACCAAGAACCCCCGTTCACCATCGAAGAATTCACGGAAGAATAAATCTGTTATTTTTCTTTTTTATTTTCTTGTTCAGTTTTTTTTTAAATAAAGAATCAAAACAACGAAAACCGTTTTTCTTTGACTTCGACAATTCCAGAATTAACAATAGCATAATTCGTGATTTTTTCCGCAGGCATGCTTCTGTGCTTTTTCAGGACGGCTCTACGGGCGTTCGGTGTGATTTGCAACTCGATTAAGCACTTGCTTGCGTATCGCAACAAATCGCCACCCACCATCTGGATTTTGTCTCGTGAATCGAACAACGCATACACCTGATTCGTGATTAAAATAGGAATGTCTTTTTTCCGCGCAATTTCTGTCAGCAATGCGAGCTGCTTCCCCATCGCACGATTTACTTCAGGAGCGTCCTTCGGATTCAACTCAAGACGGTACAGCATCGCGACGCTATCCACCACAATCAGCCCCACATTTGTTCCGCTACGCAACTTTGAGAATGCTTCTTCCTGCTCTTTAAACGTCGTCGGCTTGTAAAAAATAACGTCTTTCAAAATATGCTCGTGATCTGGAGCGATCTGGGTGAGTCGTTCAACACTCATGCCTCCCTCCGTATCGATATAAATCACTTTTTTCCCCGAACGAACAACCCCAACTGTTGAGAGAAGCGCAATATTTGTCTTGCCCGCACCCGCCGGACCATACACCGTTGTTATGCAGCCCGAATCGAGACCCCCATCAAGAAACGCATCAAGAACCGCATTCCCCGTAGCCACCCTCATATTTATTTCCGACCTCCGCACACTTTTATGTCTTTCGAGGCTACAGAAGCTATTTATAGTCACTTTTTGTTTTCAGCAGTATGAACAAATGGCTCGGAGTCATCATCGCCTGCGTCGTGATTATCTTACGCCTTGCCACTACGCACAACGAAGGCCTGACTGTTGAGTCATACGCTCACGTTAACCAAGCAGTCCACATTCAAGCAACGGGATTCCCCTTACTTACCTACACTCTCAGCGGAACTACCACTCGCGCACTGTTCTCGCCCGTTTACGACTATCTTTTAGCTATCACTGGTTCGATTTTTGGCAACACCCACGCAATTCATCTCATCGGCGCGTTCATCGCAGGACTTCTTGTGTTGGGCGTTTTCACATTCATTTTGCATTCCACAAAAAATTCAACGGCAGCAGTCCTCGCAAGTCTCGCCGCAGCCCTCATCCCTATCGGCTGGTCTGATATACTCACCGCGTCCAGTGCAAACCTCGGCATTCTCATCGGACTCTGGATACTCATTTGTTTTTTGCATATTGACAATAACATTTGGCGCATCTTTTTTCTCATTCTCCTTGTCTTAGGAGTGCTTACGAGTTCAGTCATCCTGCTTTTTCTCCTCGGACTCGTCGCATACCTCGCCCTCGCAGAAATGGCGCGCATCAACCGACCGCACGGCGAACACGAATTTGTCTTTTTCGGACTCTTATTCCTCCTCTGGGTCTACATCGTCCTTTACAAAGACGTCTTTGTCTTACACGGCTGGCAAGCAATCTGGCAAAATACACCAACACTTTTCCGCAACTCTTATTTTTCAGACCTGCACACCCTTGACGTCATCGTCTCCATAGGCATATTCCCGTTCATCGGAGGCATGTACGTCATGTATCGCCATCTTTTTGTCGAACACGAACGACCTGTGTATCTTATCATGAGCCTCGTGCTTTCAACGGGCATCCTCACATGGGCACAAATTGTTACTCCCACTATCGGACTCCGTGTGCTCAGTATTGGACTTGTGGTACTGTTCGGCTTTGCCGCACGCGACATTTTACACTACCTCCGAACAACCAAACTCGGACTCTTACGACACGGCGTTCCATTGGTTGCAGTATTGCTTTTGCTCGTCAGCAGCATTCCCGCAACTGACGAAGTGCACGACGCAAAAACAAACACCGTAACTCCCGATGAACTCGCAGCAATGCACTGGATCCGAGAAAACACCCCCGAACACGCAGTCATCGCAGCATCCTGGACTGAAGGAATACTCCTTTCCAGCCAAACAGGACGCACACCCATCATGAACGACCAGTTTTTACTCCAACCCGAAAGCACCACTCGCATTGAAGACATCCACACCATTCTTGCCGCACCATTCCAGTCTGACGTCATTGATGCACTCAACAAATACCACGCAGACTTTGTTCTGTGGACCGAGGTCAGCCGCGCCATCACTGGTAGAGACAGCCCTATTTTTGCAACAGACCTCATCTGTTTCACCCCCCTCTTCACAAAAGGAAGCGTTATCGTTTACGGAATTGCCTGCGGACTCGAGCGTGATGCCTGATGTGGTGGGTTATCACGGCAATCATTCTCGGACTCCTCCCATTTATCATCCGATGGGTCATAGGAAACCCACTCCTGCCAGGAACAGAAACATACCTCTTCGCCAACTGGCTCCACCAACTCGGATTCTCCTCGACACTTTCCATCAGTATCATACTCGTTACTACTCTATCCATTCTCGCAGGAGTAATTGCAAGTCTCCCTCGCTTCTTCCGAACAAACAAATCGTTATGGCAGGTAAGCGACGCAACTCGATTACTGCTCCTTCTTTCACCAAGTTGGATTGCCAGCGCAACTGTCTTTCCCTCTCACGCATTTTTGTTGGGCATTCTTACTGGCTCGCTTGTTCTTTGGAAAAAAAATAAATTATTCGGAGCAGCACTCTTCGCCATATTTCTGGCAGGAGTATCACTCCTCTTTTGTCTCCCTTCCGCACCCGCAGGCATCATCGAATTCGGCGTCCTCAACGGATACGGCCTTTTTGGATTGATTGTCGCATTTTTGGGCGGCTGCGTTTTGTGGGAAAACAAAGCAAAAACCTATTTTATCGCACTCGGAATAGCAGCCCTCATCATTCTTTCATTTTTTATTCCCGAACTCGTCGTCATTGGCGCAACAGCAGTCGCAATCATTGGAGGAATAGGAGTTGTGCGACTTTTGCACAGAAAATGGGCATTTCCACTCCTTCGCGGACCAAGCATCCTCCTCTGCGCATGCGGATTGCTCTTTTCAACACTTGCCTGCATTTCGCTTATCAGCCACGTTGGACCCGATGGCGGAACTGCTTCCGACCTTGCCGCATTACAATCAGCCATTCCTGATGGACTTGTCCTGACAGAACTTTCACCTGAATGGGTCACGTGGTGGGGTCACGCAAACACCATCACCATGCCCGAAACAATCCGCACAGAAATTTGGCAGTCACGCAACATCTACCGCACCCGAGACATACTCGAAGCCTGGAATGTTACCACCATACTTATCACCCCTGAAATGAAAGCATCACTTTGGAATGACCACGAAGATGGACTGCTCTTCCTCCTGCACCAGAGCAAAACATTTAAAAGTCTAGGACAGGGAAAATTCGTCGAAGCATGGGTCTACGACCCCCCGCAACAATGATACCGCTCCAACAAATCATCCTCTGGATTGCCGCCGCCATTTCCACCTACTTCGCAATTTTTTGGTTCCTTGTCCTTATCGACGTTCCTTCAGAAGTACGCCGCAAAAAATGGACAACCTGGCCAACACTCACTGTTGCCATCCCTGCATGGAACGAAGAAGACTGCATCCGAGACACCATGGAAAGCGTTCTTGCGGCGGATTATCCCTCTTCCAAACTGCAACTCATCGTTGTTGACAATGCAAGTAAAGATAATACCTCCATAATTGCGAAACAAGTCATGGCCGAACATCCTTCCCGCAACATCAAACTCATCTATGAATCACGACCGGGCAAAGGAATTGCGGTCAACAACGCGCTCGCGCAAGCCACCGGCACATTTTTCGCCACCATGGACTCGGACAGTCGCGTTTTTCCCGACGCGCCCAAAAAACTTCTTTCCTATTTTACTGCGAATAAGATAGCTGCCGTCGTACCCGCAATGAAAGTCCGCGAACCAAAAACATTTTTGCAAAAACTCCAATGGTACGAATACAACGTAAACATGTTCTACAAAGACCTCATGGGACGCGTTGACGCGTTGCACGTCATTCCCGGTCCATTTCCCGTCTATCGCACAAACGTTCTCCGCACCATAGGAGGATTCGCCGAACAAGGCAACCTCACCGAAGACCTCGAAATTACTTTGCGTTTACAGCGAGAACAATACAAAATCGTCCAATCCATGGACGCATTTGTCGACACCATTACACCATCCACCTGGAAAGCATTTTACCTGCAACGCAACCGCTGGTTCAAAGGCGCATTCCTCAACGCATTCGCCTACCGCAAACTCGCATTCAACAACAAATATGGCGACTTCGGCATGATACAAATGCCCACACTCCTCATATCAGGTTTACTTGCGCTTGTCCTCATTGGAATAACCGTTTATTCAGCATTTCCTCCGTTTATGCAAGCGTTTCAGAATCTTCTTAACATACGATTTGACCTTTGGACATTGCTTACGAATTTATCTTGGAACCTGTCCGTTTTTGATTTAGACTTTATGACTCTCACGTTAACCGCCTGCATGCTTGGCATCAGCATTTACATCTTCATCCAAGCCCACCGTGTCGTCAAAGAACCTCTACTGCAACAGGGATGGTTTAGCTTTGCGTTCTTCATGCTTGTTTATTATTTACTGCTTGGCGTTGTCTGGGCAGGCGTCGCCCGTGATTTGGTGCTTGGCAAGCACCAGAGGTGGTAACATGCGAGATTATAGAAAGACACGTTACCTTTTTGCAGGTCTTATCACCATCGCCATCTTCGCGCTCGGACTCATGCTCGGATTTGTTGTCGAAGGCAAACGAGTCACCACCGTCCAAACACTCTTTGATACCCAACGCACCGAATTTGCAAGCTCACAACTACAATACTCTTACGTCTCTTCGCTGAATTCGCAAGAAGCCTGCCCCGCAATCTACACCATTTTTTTCAACAACATCAAAAACCTCGATGAAACAGCGCACAGATTGGAAAGTTACGTTAAAGACAGCAAACTCAACGACGAAAATTTTGCCGTCCTCAAACGAGAATACACCATCGAACAATTACGTTATTGGTTATTGAGTAAGCAAGCCCGCGATCTCTGCAACCAAGACGTCGTGCGCGTTTTGTACTTCTTTTCCACCGACGACCAATGCACGACTTGTACTGAACAAGCATTTGTTCTTGACTATTTGAAAAAATCGTTCGGCGAACGACTCCTTATCTTTTCCCTCGATGCAACCTTCGAACAAGAACCCATGATTGGTATCCTCAAACAACAGTATAACATCACAGCCTACCCCACACTCATCATCGAAAACACACCATTTTCTGGCTTTTCTTCCCGCGAAGACCTGCAAGCCAACATTTGCTCGCTCTACCGCGACCCACCCGAAGCATGCGTATAAAAATAGTTTTGTTGGTGCTCGCAGGATTCTTACGATTGCTCTTTCACGTTTTACCTCGTCCACTCACGTGGGATGGTTCCGTTTACATAGGCATGGCAAAAGCCATTGTGACCGTTGGAGCAGGAGGATTATGGGAACCCTTGCGCCCACTTGTCTGGCCATTGTTTCTTACGCCTGCCGCGCTCACCCCGTTACTCTTTGTGTGGGCGCATTTACTCCAATTCCTGTTTGGCATGGGCATCGTTGTACTCGTTTATTTATTGGCACGCGACGCATTCGGTGAACGCGCAGGACTCTGGGCACTTGGCTTTGCTGCGCTTATTCCTCTGCTTGCGTTTTACGAACACCAATTGTTAACAGAACAGCCCGCAACGTTCTTTGCTTTGCTCGCAATCTGGTTCGCAACAAAACACAAATGCCAAGCATTCTTCGCAGGACTCTTTGCAGGACTATCTTTTCTCACTAAATTTCCCCAAGGGCTCATTTTCGCAGGAATTTTATTTACGTTCGCATTCGAAAAACGCTGGAAACATTTGTTTGAGCTTTGCTGCGGATTTACTGTACCGGTGTTCGTTTTTATCGCCTACAACTCCTTCATGTATCACAATCCTCTTGCGTCTGTTATTGCAGCAAATGACGTTATTCAGACATCAGGACTCTGGCTGTATCACGAACCCTTCTTTTTTTACGCAATCACTCTTGTCACACTCAACATTTTCTTTGCATTCACCATTCCAGGAATGATTCCCATGTTCAAAAAGAATAAATCGCTTTTGTTTTCATTTCTTCTTGTCTTTGCGTACTGGTCACTTTTGCCGCACAAAGAATTCAGATTCATTCCATTGCTTTTGCCATTCGTTGCCGTGCTGGCAGCGGGAGGTTGGAACCTGCTTGCTGAACGAGCGCATAAGAATCATTACCGTACAGCTTTTCTCTTTTTAACCTGCGTACTACTTGCAGTGGCAGGAACGCAAGCAATCTTTTGGACACAACGCATGCTGTATGATGAAGGAACGATTGATGTCGAGATGGAACAACTCTATAAACAAACAGCGTCAGGAACAGACATCGTCACCAGCGACCCTCGCGTTGCGTGGTTCACGAACAAACAACTCGTGCCGCTCTACTACCCCTTATTCCCGCAGAATCTATCCCTCGGACTCGCCGCGCTCGAAGACAGAAAAACATTATTGTTTAATCCCTGCGACACACCGTGTTCTGCTGATGATGTATTGTGTTTGAGCAACGTTGCAACGTTTGAAAAAGAAGTTCGTGCCACGTGGACACTCCACAAAGAAATTACGCGTGGCTCGTGCCGCGTAATGCTATTTAGCCGCCCTTAATCTTTATCATGTCACCGATTGTCATCGCAACGTTCTTCGTTTTTTCATTCGTGACTTGAACAGGCGTCGATTCTTCGACTAGTGTCAGACGCAATGCCTTTTCCAACTTTCTCGCAAGCTCAATCGAAACAGGTTTGCCAATTTCGATGTGATGAATAACGCTTTGATGTTCATTCAGTTTCAGCGCAAAATCTTTTTGGCTCACTCCGCTTTTTTCACGCGCTTGACGAACAAGCGTATGCACGTTTGTAACAACAGTAAGAACGGGTTCGGCAGGCTTTGCATAACTGATTGTTTGCTTTACTGCGGGTGGTGCGAGTCGGTTACCAAACTGGACACACTTTGCACATACGGTTAAGGTCGCCCCTTCAATGATGGCACGTTCGGTCGCAGGTTTGCCACACAATTCACAGTTCATACACTGGTTTGGGCTTTTGCGATTTAAATAGGTTGTGAAGGTAATAAACAAAATTACTTCTTTCAAAGAGTAACATCAATTTAAAAAGCATTTTCGCTGTTTTTCCCCTATGACAGACCCGCTACAGCGGTTTGTCCAGCAAAGTGTCTCCCGCGGCATGCCTAAACAGGATTTGCAAGAGACATTAGTCAAAGCTGGCTGGCCCCGCGACCTCGTGTTACAATACTTGGGAAAGACAATCGCTGTAACAAGCACTCCTGGCAAACCCATTCTCCGCGTCCAAGGCGTCACCAAAACATTTCATGGCCGTAAGGTGTTGGACAACGTTAATCTTGACATTACTCAAGGCGAAGTGTTTGGCATCATCGGCCAAAGCGGCTCGGGCAAAACAACACTGCTTAATTTACTCGTGGGATTTCTTCAGCCTGATGCAGGAAGCGTTAGCGTGTGGTTGCCCAAAGGCCCGCAATCAGTTACGTCTGACCCCGAAGCAACTAAATCGTTTATTGGTTTCGCCGCGCAATCACCCTCTGTCCAACCTGATTTAACCATCGCGGAAAACATCAATTACTTTTCACAACTCCACGGCAAAAGCGAACGCCAAGCACAACAAGCAGCACAAACACTTTCCAAACTTGTTGGACTGCACGACTACAAAGACGTTCGTGCATCCGAATTGTCCGGCGGAATGCAAAAAAGACTTGACCTCGCGTGCGCACTTGTTCACGACCCAAAATTATTGATTCTCGACGAGCCAGTGGCTGACCTTGACGTGGTGTTACGAGCACAACTCTGGGATGTTTTGCGTGCTATCAATAAACAGGGAACCACCATTCTTATCGCCTCACACTTCCTTGCCGAATTAGAACAAGTCTGCGATCGCATCGGCATCATGCGCAACAACCGAGTCGCGGAAATCGGCACACCCGAAGAACTTCGCGTCATTTATTCCCGCAACCAAGAAATCAGACTTGAGTTGGCTTCTCATGCTTACGAAAACGTGCTCGCTGTGCTTAAGAAAGACGCAACCTTACAAGTTTCTAAAACAATCAAAGACGGCAATCGACTCAAAATTCAAACAGCGCAACCCACCGCAACACTTGACGCTATTTTGAAAGACGCACGACAACGAAAAGACTCCATTGTCCACGTTGAAATGGGACGCCCCACCGTCCGCGAATTATTCGAGGAACTACTCACATGATTTCCACTATTGTCAAGAATCAATTGCACGTTCTCTTCCGCTCGCGCGCGACTCTTATTGCCATGATTGTCGCTCCACTCCTTTTGTTGTTTATCGGCGGACTTGTCTTTGACACCACTAACTTGTATCGCGTCCGCGTTGGCGTGTGGTCAGAATCACCTGCAGACTTAAGCGAATCGGTCATCGGCGCGCTTGAAACATCCAAATTCAGCGTGCAACAATACGACACTGAAGACGCTTGCGCAAACAGCGTCAAACGCGGAGACCAACACGCTTGCCTTGCGTTTCCAGGACATTTTGCTGTTGGAACTTCTAACACATTACGTTTTTATGTCGATCCGTCTCGAGCGACACTCGTCAGTGCGGTACTTGACACGATTTCTGCACGCATCGCAAACGAATCCAGCGATGTCAGCAAACAACTCGCGCAATCACTCGTCAGCGCGCTCCAATCCATTCGCAATACCGTTGATTTACGCAAAGATACTATGGTAACATTGACAACACAAGTAAATACGGCAGGACAAAGCGTTACACAGCTTTCCGAATCCGTCAACGCGCCAAACACCACGCTTGATTTTACCTCTGTCGGACTCACAAACGCATCTAACAACGTCGCAATATTGGAAGCAGAAAGCATTAACCTCGTTAATGACACCGTTGACTTGATTGATGAACTCCAAGACTATCTTACTGCCGCCGACGCAGCTATCGTCGCCACAAACTTATCCAACACCACCAAACAAGCAATCCGTTCCAGCATTACAAATGCCAGCGATGTCGCAGACGATGTGCTTGCTGTCGCAAACACTACCTCTACGGTTATCTCCGCAGCCAACATTACTGCAACCATGGAATTACTTGAATCACGCTTGCTGTCCATCAAAACAAACATCGATCAAGTCGCAGCCACACAACTCACTCTCGGCGCGAATTTGAACACTATCGGCAACAAACTTGATTCAGCATTACTCTCCATTGTCAGCATACAAAAAGGGTTTAGTGAAATCGAAACCGCACTCAACAGCATAACCGTTGTTGACGCTGACGCAGTTGTTTCACCCATCAAAACAACTATTGTGCCTGTAACTCGAGATGTAACATACGTTAACTACGCATTCCCCTTCCTCATGGTCATTGTTTTGTTGTTTTCAGGATTACTTGTCGCGCCGATACTTTTGTTGACTGAACGACATTCGCAAGCGGCGTTCCGAACGTTCCTCGCACCCATCAAAGAAAGCGTTTTCGCCCAAGCAACATTCCTTTCCTGCCTGATTGTCCTCGGAGCACAAGCACTGATTATGTTGATTGTCGCAGGATTCTTCTTCAACTACTGGATAGGATTGCCTGTGCTGATTCTCACCCTTCTCCTTGCGTCATCACTCTTCATTCTCATCGGCATGATTATCGGCGCACTTGTGCAACGAGAATTGACTGCGGTCATTGTTTCTGTGCTTGTGGGACTCGTGTTGTTGTTCGCTTCCGACTTCATCGTGCCGCTTGACGTGTTGCCTCATTGGCTTTCACTTATTGCGCAACTCAACCCCGTCGTTATCGCGGGATCGCTTGTTCGAAACGCTTTACTCTTTGGCGGGACTGGATTAAGCGCAAACATCCTCGACCTAGCAGGACTTGTCGTTATCGGAGTTGTACTTGCCTTCTTCGCATTGTTCGCGTACCGCACTGGCAGACAACTATCCTTGCAATCTATTTTGTCCCAATTCAACAAAAAGAAACAATAATTCTTTGATATTTCCTACTTATCAGATACCACTTTTCGTATGCAGTCACTACAGTATAATAATGCTTAAATATCTCGCGTCAACCAATTTTGATTACAAGGGGGCATATGCATGGTAAAATTAGTATTGTCGGACGCAACATATCTCAAAGACAGCGTTTCTGTTCTTTCCGAGCTTGTCAACGAAGCACGCTTCAAGATGACAAAGGACGGTCTTGAACTCGTCGCCATGGACCCCGCAAACGTCGCCATGGTCATTTTTAAGTTACTCTCCAGCTGCTTTACCGAATATGATGTGCAAACCGAACAAGTCATGGCTATCAACTTGCAAAACTTCAAGCAAGTATTGAAACGAGCAAGTCCCAGCGATGTATTGACTCTTGAAACAGGCCCTGAGAATAAACTTGTTATTCAGCTCAAGGGTGCGACCACACGAACGTTCTCACTTCCGATTTTGGAATTGGAAGAAAAAGAACAGCGAGTGCCTAATTTGACATTCCCTGTCACGATTTCAACACCCAGCGCAATGCTGAATGACGCAATCTCTGACGTTGACATCATTGCCGAAAGCGTTTCCTTTGCAGCCGAACCCGAACATTTTTCTGTTTTGGCTGAAGGCGACTTGAGCAAAGCACAAATCGACATCAAACAAAGCGACGAAACACATATTCGAGCCGATTCAAAAGCCAAAGTCAAGGCCAAATATTCAATCGAGTATTTGAAAAAAATGATTCAGGCAGCCAAACTCTCAGACAGAGTTGACATCCACTTCAATCAAGACTACCCCCTGCGACTCGACTACAAAGTCATTGATAAGTTGTCAATGAGCTTTATTCTTGCACCTCGTGTTGAAAATGATTGATCCCAAACTGAAAAATCCTGCAGCTTTAGACATTCTTTTGAAAAACCTTTGCGAAGGTAGACTTGTTTCAATTTATGGTACGTTTGCAGTCGAACGTTCTCGTGTTGCAGATGATCATGTGGTGCCTGTTTTATCATATGAAGGGATTCTTGAGATGTCCTATAATGCCAAGGATAAACTTGTTATTGCGGAAGCATATGGTGGTAAAACATTTTCTTTCTCGGCAGAAGCACCAATGATGCCCGAACGTAGCAATAATGATATTCGCGTTTCATTACCGCTGTTGCGGTACGTGAATGGGAGTTTCAATCCTCAGCCACATTGGATCCGCATCACCCCTAAATTAGTAAACGAATAAGCAACCGTGTTCAGCTCTGCGTGTGGAAAATAATCAAGCTATCCCGAAACGTTCCGCATTCTTCTTAATGTTTTATCGCAGTGACTCAATCGTTGTGAGCAACAATTTCTTCATTTTGTCAGCGTTCTGATGGAAAATGTGCAGAATTTCATCCCACGAAACAGGCTTTTCATCCGTCTTCCAACAGTCATAGTCAGTCGACATTGCTATCGCCGCGTACTCAAGACCTGCTTCGCGCGCAAGTGTGGCTTCCGGCGCAATGCTCATATTGATTACATCAGCGCCCCAGGAACGGAACATGTGCGATTCTGCACGCGTGCTGAACCTCGGACCCTCAATTGTCACCACCGTCCCTTTCGGATGATGTTTAATTGCAAGACGCTCACACGCGTTAATGAGCGCTGCCCGCAACGATGCCGAAAACGGATCTGCAAGACTAACGTGCACCGGACCCGAAGAAAATGTTTCGTGAAACGTAATGCTCCGATGGCGTGTAAAATCAATGAATTGGTCAAGAATCACGAAATCTCCGCGACCTATTTCCTCTCTTAATGATCCGACAGCGGTCGTGGCAAGCACGTGCGTGCAGCCTTCTGATTTCAGTGCGTGAATGTTTGCGCGGTAATTCACTTGCGTCGGTGGCAATTCGTGTTTTTTTCCGTGACGCGCAAGAATACAAACCTCCACCCCCGCAAGCGTGCCGCAGGTAAGCGTAGACGAAGGCATGCCAAACTGTGTGGTCACGGCCTTTTCTGTGTGATTTTGCAACAGTTTCGGGTCATCCAAACCAGAACCACCAATAATGCCGATTTTCATGCAATCACCTTTTTAGCGTTTTTTTGAATATTCTGGTCATTCGGGAACTTCTTCATCGCGATTTCTAGTAGATTTTTTGCGTCTTGCTTTCGTCCCGCATTCGCATACAATACTGCGAGATTATTAATTGCCTGCGGCGCGTTCGGAGAATCAGGATTGTTTGTAATGCTTTGTTCATACGCAATTATTGCGTCATCACTCTTTCTCAGTTCTAACAAAACACCTGCAATCACGAACCAGACATTTTTGTATTTCGGATCAATATCTGCAGCCTTTTTGAAATAGAAAAAAGATTCTTCTAATTTACGTTGGTCGTGTCTAAATTGGCCTGCGAGGTATAATGAACGAACGTTTTTCGGATCTTCTTGCACCTGCTTGAACACCAGCCACGCGTAATATCTCTGCTTGTGCTTCAGATTTGTCGTCGTGAGAATGCCATAATGATGCACTGGAATATTTGCGTCTTCCAGTTTGCCTTTACCTGCTTCAACACTCGGCTCAATCATTTCGTGAACACGATGTTGGTATCGGTAGCCTTTATTTTTAAACAACCGTGCAAGTTTAATCGGTCTGTATGCGGTCGCGCCCATTGTTGCTTCATTTGCGGCGCATGAGACTGCCCCAGGTTCGAGCGCTTTCACATAATTTCTCAATTCGAGTTTGTATGCGTCAGCACTACCTTTCTCTATCAGTTGTTTGAGTTTTTTGAAATCTTCCGGCAGAATGACCTCATCAGCATCAAGCACTACAATCCAATCTTTCGATGCTTTTTCTAACGCTAAGTTTTTTGCTTTGGAGAAATGATGATCCCATGGCTGGTGCAATATGATGGCTCCGAACGATTCAGCAATCTTTACGCTGTCATCTGTGCTTCCAGTATCAACAATAATGATTTCGTCAACAAACGGCTGTGCCGCAGCCAATGAGATGGGAAGCCAACGAGCTTCATCACGAACAATCATGCATAAGGACAGTGTGGCCACAAAATTGCAGGTCTGTATTCTGTTTAAAAAGATTGCTAAGAAAACAGATAAGAAAAAACAATCACTCTAGCGACGTCAACTTGCCTTCAATCTTCGCCAATTCATCTTCCAACACTTGAATTTTGGTTTTTCTTTGTTGGGCTTCCTTCTTCATCGGCTTGGAAACAGGCTGATCAGAGTGTTCCGGTCGTTCTACGCGCGCTTTGATAGCGTGCGCAGGCATCAAACTCTTGACCTTGTTCATAATCATCTTAATCGCGAGAAGACGTTTCTTCAATTCCATCAAACGCATTTCCTTTTCTGCGCGAATGTTTTTGACGTGCTCATGGCGCTTCATGCAGTCGAGCACATCCTTCTGGCACATTAACAAATCTCGACGCAACTCTTTTGGCGAGTGAATGCCTGCATAAAAGGGATGGTCAGTTTTCATACATCAGGTTCCAACAACAACTTGTCTGCTTCATCGAGCTTGCTTTCCATCTCGCCCAAGCTGTTCTGCCAAGCCTCAAGCTCGGCATCTTCTTGTGCTTTGAGGTCATGCACTCTGTTGAGCACGGCTTTTGCTTTCTGAATTTCTTCTCGTGCCAAGTTCATCACATCAGTGATTTCTCGGTACTCATCGAGTTTGACAAATACAGGCATATCTCCCATTGTTTTACCTCTCAAACAGCACATCATCGACATAGGAAAGCTTTTTCTGCACATTACCGAGCACGGCATGCCAGTCTTCAAGCGCCTTGTCCTGAGCTGTTTTGATATCGCTTAATTTTTTGAACGAATCATCTGTTTCTGCAAGCTTGCCTTTGATGGAGGCAACGCTGTTGAGCAATTGTTGATAGTCTTGAACGCCAACAAACAACGGACCCTTTCGTGCAGGTCGGTGGTGTTCTTCTTCGTGTTCTTCCGGCATCGGTTCGAAATCGTGATGCTGTTCCATCTGCGGCTCCTCAATCTCTTGAGGCTGTTCGTCAAACGGTTCCGGCATTGGCGGAAGCTCCGGCATTTCGGGCATCGGAGGCGGTGGCAAGTCCATCCCTGTGTCTTTTTTCTTAAAAGAGAATAATCCCATGTTCGCGGTAACCCCCTGTTACCTAAATCTCTCTTAAAGTGCATTAAAAACTTTGTTTCGCATTTGCGAGTAGTGAAAGCGCAAAATTTCCGGAATTTCTTAGGTAATGCTTATGAACGATTCTAACTCTTATTCATGCATGAGCATTGTGATTCCTTTGACGTTAGAAGTGCTTGGAGATACTCCGACCGGCATGAGTGTTATTGACTCCAGTCCTGTGCCTTTGAAATGGATTCTTTTGGTTACTGTGGGCATTGCACTCGTTGTGTTCATCTGGCGCAAGCGAGATAGTTTTATATATCACCAAACCTGAAACTTTACCATTCAAAGAGGTGTTTTATGCGAGCGCAAGGAATCTCAATCAATGTCATCGTTGTCGCGGCAATCGCGCTACTCGTTTTAGTCGTATTGTCCGTTGTGTTCTTGGGCCGCTTCGGCGTCTTCACCGCACAATCAGCTGACTGTTCGAACAAAGGCGGTTCCTGTACCACGGGTGCGTGTCCTACTGGAACCTCAGAATATTCTGCCTGGAATTGTGCTGACACTGCAGGCGGCGCACGACAAGCATGCTGTATCGCGGTGCAATAACATGCATACGCGTGGACAAAGTATGTCTATTAACGTCATCGTTATTACCGCGATAGCTTTGATTGTACTGATTGTTCTCGTTGTTGTATTGACTGGCCGCGTTCAGATATTCGGCAAAGGACTCGGCACGTGTAGAGGCACTTGCATGACCTCGCCTGCCTCTTGCACCGGTTCTGCGATTCCAACACCGCACTGCGACGACGGCGGCAAAACGGCAGTCATCCCTGGCGACGGCTATTGTTGCGTCGCTACATCATGACACGCGGCGAAATGTCCATTGGGATAGTAGTTGCTCTGGCTCTCGGACTGATAATTCTCTTGATTCTGTTAGGCGTCGTGGTTAGTCGTGTCGGCATCTTCGGTAAAAGTAGCGAGAATGTCGCCGCCGACGCAAACGCAGGACTCTGTTTTGGCAAAGGACAATGCATCGCAAAAGAACTTCCCTGCACAACACCCGTTTCAGGCATGCCCATCAGCGGCTGGACTGACTGTTCCGGCACCTGCTGCAAACCATAAGTATTTATAGCAAATTCTGATAGGTTTACTCATGAAAAGAGGGCAGGCAACAGAACACCTGGTGAATATACTGCTTCCACTCATCTTTTTTTTAGGGCTCCTTGCACTCGTTGCCTACATCATTTTCTCGCATAGAGGTGCTCCTTGAAAGGCATGGCCGAAGCGGCGCTTGTAGCGGTTATCTTAGCGGTGGCTGCAGGCTTAATTATTGGAGGCGTTGCTGTTTCTTTTGTTGCGAACTCAAAAAATGTAATTAACAAAGAAGCGTGTCGAGCGAACGTGTTTGCAGCAGCCAAAGACCCAACCAGAACATTTCAAGTCAATCAATGTTATACCAAAGAAGCAGGCACTTTATCAAAATCAGACGACCCCGATAACGTCATTTTGAAAAACGTTGCAGATTTAGTGCAAGAATGCAAGTATCAGTTTGATGACGGTTCTCCTGACAGTATGCCTTGGAGCAGAGATTTTGCAACAGAGTCTCGCATTTGTTTTGTTTGTTCCACATTTCAACCACAACGGGCCGTTGTGAAAACAGCACTTGCCACCTGGATGGAAAATAATGTTCTCGGTGCGAAATCATATATGGAATATGTGAAGCCAAGTTTATTCCTTACTGATCCAAACGCATTATTTTTGAGCGCAGACAGAAAATCAGAAACAGTATCAGCATTACCTTATCTTTACCCCGAAATACCCTACTCCGTTATTAGCATTACACATTCGGATTCAACACTAAGTTATGCCGTCGGTAAAACTGATATGTTCATAGGAACAAGCGATAAATCAGATGCTCGTGACTATACTCATATCTCCATAATGAAAAGTTCTGAACTTGGAGAGTTCTGCGACATCACTTTCTTGAGGTATCCGTAAATGGAAAAAATGATTGTAGAAATCGCGCTGATGCTCTCCATTATTGTTGTTTTCGCGTTTGTTGGACCAATTCTTGTTGAAAAAGGAAAAGCATACTTTGATGGCCAAGACTGCCAAACAAGCATTGACCGTGCAATACAGTTGCACCAAGCCGCAACCGTCTTCAGTAGCAAAATCACGTGTCCCACCCAAGAATATTCTTTTGCAGGAACTGATGACCAAATAAAAGCATCTGTTGCCGATGCACTTGAAAAATGCTGGTCACGATGGCACGAAGGAACTACATCTGCGTTTTCCGGCGATGGCGTGTTTTGCGATGTCTGCGCTCGCTTTGCCGCTTCAGGAAACAAAAAAATAACGGGCATGCATCAATACCTTCGAGATACACCTGCTAAAAAAGGCGGATCACTTTACGATTATTTGTCCACTCCTGCTGGTGAAATAAAAACGGCAGTTCCCGATACATTTACAACAGATAAGCAGCAAGCCGTTGTTTTCACCTATCTGCAATACGTTGATTCAGGCGTATCAGGCGCAGGAGTCCGTTTTTCACGTCATGATGAAGGTTGGAGTACAAGTTGCACCGCATACCCGATCAGCCAACAATAAGCATTCATTTTCCAACCATAGAGTTTATAAATAAAAAGGAGCATAAAACAGCATGAACAAAAGAGGGATGGATTTTAACCAGCTGATGATGCTCGTGCTCGCTTTGGTTGCACTTGTTGTTGGCATTCTGCTTTTGACCGGCTGGGGCAAAGATATCATGATGTCCATCGGAGGAGTCTTCGGATGAAAGGAGCCTCTTTCTTAATGCAAATGGTCGTCTTCGCGGTTATTGCGCTTGTCGGAGCGTCAGTTTACATTCTTGTCATTCATCCGCGCATCTTTCAAGCAGCGGACTTAGTCAAAGCATCATGCGAAAAAAATCAGGCAATCACCGAATCCTGTATCTGCTTCGGTAGTCGAGTTGACGCGCGTAGTCCGCCGCTCTATTGTTGCTCAAATGGCATCAAAGTAAACCCCTGCGTGACCCCATGAAACGAGGAATGGAAACAATACAACTTGTTGTAAGTTTAGTCATTGGTTTAGTTGTTCTTCTCTTAGTTATTGGTATCATTTCAGGCAAACTCGGCGGATTCGCAAAAGCAACCACGTGCACCGGACAAGGAAGTACCTGCATCGCGCGCACCGAAGAATGCCCAGAAAATACCTTAGCTCCCATTAGCACATCAGACTGCCAAGGAACAAACCATTGCTGTCTCGCACGGTGAACAACATGAACAAAAGAGGAATGAGTCTCGGACTTGAATTAACAGTTGTAGCCATCGCAGCGCTCGTTGTCGTCGCAATCTACTTCATCATCATCGGCAACACCAGCTCAAGTTTTCAGTCAGGCATTAGCCAAGTCATACCAAACGCAATGGAATTACAAGTCAAGCGTTGCACGGATTTACAAATTACTACAGCGATACCAGACACGGACAAAGACGGCCTTGCCGACATTTGCGACCTGTGCATTTCACCAAGCACTGCAGATACAGATGGCGACTACATGCCTGATGTTTGCGACAGACACATCGACTCAAAAACACGCGAACACGTACCTGACACGTCACCCGTTACTGCCTGTTGCGGAAAAGGCAAATCAACCTGTGATGACATCCTGCGCAATGGCCGCAACTTCCAATGCAGTTCAACCGAACCAACTCCCGTGCCTGTAAAATGAGCCGCGGACAATCCATCGTCGCAATGCCGTTATCGGAATTGCTTAGCATCATTCTTGTCGCCGTGCTTGTTATCGGTATAGGAATCTTTCTTGTTCGCGCGGTTTTTGTTAGCAATTCCAACGCCGAGACAGCATCCGTTTATAGTATGGTTTCCCTCGCGCACAGCATCAAAACATTAACAAGCAACCCACTTCCTTTTCAGCGTTCTTCAACAACAGTCTACATCGATTCAGGTATGGTTCTTGTAGGCTTTCCCCCCGGAAAACAAGGAGTGTCATATAATATTGAAGAATGGAATGCGGATGTTGTAACGGTAACACCTACCTATTTAGGAACGCCTGAGCTCTGCGGTAATACTGCTTGCTTATGTCTATTTTCTTCACTTGCCGAAAAACCTGTTTCTTGCGTGAATATGCAAGGCATTGGAAATTTTGTGACTTTTTCAAATACGGTAAATTCTGAACTCGGAGGGTTGTACAAGCCTCAGGTTAAAGAATTGGCAGAAACAACTTTCCAAGGCACGTGCTACCCCTATTCAAAGGATGCCTTCAAAAAAGTTCCTCCCCTGTACCCACTTGATTCAACAAAAGGTTGCGGATACACTCAAAAAGAACCAGCAAATCAATACGCCTCACTTGTTATTTTTAGTAACGGCAATTTTAAAACACAAACGCTTGAAATTGAAAAGTCCATTCTTGCAGGCGAAACAAACATTCTCGTTTCTTTGCCATTATCTCCAATAATTATCGGTTTCCGCGATAGCGCATTCCTAGACTATGCTCAAACGGATCTGCTAAAACTAGGGGATGATTCCTTTGCTCAAAAAGACTTTACTACTGCAATCAATCTGTATTCAGAATACCTTGCAGTTGCAGAAACAAACCACTGGGACGACCAGGTAAAAATACCCATCTTTGAAAAAGTTTATTTCGCGCATGATGGCAACGCACGCGATGAAAAAGCAAATAGTGCTAGTAGAATAGAATCACTTCAATATGTTCTTGCAAACTATGAACAACTTATTGTTCGATTGCCCGCTTACAACTATGCAAACACCGAACTCGCCGTCCTGTGCGTAAAAAGCGTTCCAGGAGATACTGCATGTGCAGGTGTTCCTAAATTGTCCGCAACATTTAATGCGGTTGAAAATGGCGTCTGCGATGGTGTTGTCGAGCTCGAACGCTGCACAGCAGACCCGAAAACAAAACTTGCCTGCGTCAACAACGTGTGGACAAAAGCACCGTGCGGTTACGACTGCCAAAACAGCTATACTTCTGACGGCAAGTTGCAGGTGCTCTGTTGAACCGACGCGGACAACAGCAGATGGTGTTGTTTGTGATAATGGAAATTGTTCTGGTGATTATAGCGACGACAGGCATGTTTGCTTTAGTTAATCGCGCGTCAACCAATTACACTCCTGAAAAAAATTATGCCGCCCGGGATTTAGCATTAACGCACGACGCTATTGAAACAACAACTAACATTTATTACGAATTCTACGGTCCTGTTTTGAGCTATCTTCCGAAATCTAATCTAGGATTTACTAATGACGCTGCTCAAGTTGACGAGTTTACCAGTCCTATTTTACGCAACCTATTCCTTGCCGAACTCCCAACGTATTCTCCCATTGATAGAGTGCCTTTACAAACAGCAGCACGCGAATTTTCAAACGGTGCTTCAGTAAGAACTGCCAGCAAAGACAACGCCGTACCTTGTGCAGCAATCTCGTTCCATCCTGCGACTATTGCACTTATTCCCGTCACTGAAGCCAGCGTCGCATTCACCAACCTCATTGCGTCGACGGACAAACGCTTTATCCCCTCTACCGAAGAAAGAAAAGCACTCATTACTGATAACGGTCTCGCGCTTGCATCTTCAGCAAAAGCAGATCTGACAGTGTATGTCTTTGTCGCAGATACTCCTGGAATCAAAGTGTACGGAAGCAATGATGGTTATCTTGGCTGCAACATTGTCAATGCAGTGCTCGGCACGCAAAAAGTCGATGCAGCATACGTGCCATCCTTTGAAGACAAACCCTTACTCACCATAGGCATTAATGCAGCGCTCACCATTCCAGCCAACGCCGACGCTGTCCGCAAGGTGCTCTCATGAGAGGCCAAGTCTCCACCGGATACATGCTCTCCTGGATTATTTTCACAGGAGCCATGCTCATTATTATTTTCGGAAGCTTACTTTTTTGGCTTGATGCAAAGTTAACCATTCATGCGGATACATTCCCCGCAGAAGCAGGACTGTACGCCGATAGAGTGCTCTTTTCCAGCGATGGACTCGCTGCAGTAGATATCACTGGACGAACCCTCCCTGGCATCATTGACGCGAAAAAGTTATCAGACCCACTTATCAGCGACCAGCTCAAACAAACCGCATCCGGCAAAGGCTTCGCCGCAAAAATACAAATAGGTGATGCCACAATCTATTCGGACGAAAAAAGATATGATGCACTCATCCCCCAAACTGGCGGAACCGGTCCGGGTTCAACACAACAGCAAGCATTTACCTTTATGGTTTTGAAGAGAGAAGGAGAAAAAGACACGCCGGTCCTTGCCACTATTAACGTCGTCGGAGCTGCATCATGAGAGGACAACTCACGGGACGACTTTTGGTTATTATCTTCTCATGGGTAGGACTCATCGCCATACTTTTGCTCGGAATATTATTTTCTTACCTTTCAGGTCATCCCGCAACACCCACCGCAAGCGGAGTTACTTTGCCGTTTATGCAAACCACAATCCACTCATATTTGTATCAAACCGTTGATGCAGGTTATGGAAACAACATTCCCTTTGCCGAATACATTGTTGGAGAATATCTGCAAGGCCGCACCGCGAATGTCGAAACACAAACCAACACCTTCTTGTCAAAACTACCCGCAACAAAAGAAAAAGCCATCTTCATTTTTGTCGATAACGCAGTATTAAACGCAGACAAGCAAGGAGGAATCTTTTCCTGGCTGCATGTTGGATCAAACGCTTTCTTCACTCCTGAACAAACAGCCACCGCGTCATTTTCACTCCCTGACGGCCGCACTATCCGTGTACAATACTTGGAGAAAGACTCATGAAACGCGGCTTCTTCATCTTTGAACCAGTAGTTGTTCTCGCGTTCCTTGGAGCGTTGCTCATCGCGACTTTCGTCACGCTTGGCACCAAAACAGATATTCTTGATGCACCCCTCGGAAGCCACTCAGCAACCATCATGAAAACGTATACTGAATCGGAAAATACAGTATTTCTCCAACGCGAAATGACGGCAAGATACGCAGTTGAAAATTCAGTATATCAGCTCGCAGGCGGACAAGGCCAAATTGGAATTGGAACCGGTTGTCAACGCCACGGAATGTCCTCACAAGACCCCCCAGCCATAAACTATAATCTTGCATCTCTCGACAAAGTAAAAGCACACCTCGCTCAACTTGTCGCATCCGCCATCGGAAAAGAAACACAAACACACTACGACTTTTCCATAGGCAATCCATTCACTGTTGTCGGCGTGCCATTGCAACCTGAACAAGTTTCTATCACTATTCCAACTAAAGAGAAAACCGACATTGGATTGGCGGCATATTACAACACCCGCCGCTCGTTTGTTTTATCCTACGGATACCAACTCGAAGAAACATACACACAGCTCAAAATACTTGAAACGATACCTACTTGCACCAAAGAACAAAACCAAGCAGGCATCATGCAATGCGTTGAAGGCATTCTGAAAAAGACGAATGATGATCAAAAACAACAAAAAGTAGTTATCTTTTCAGTTGATGATGTCAAAGACACTACCTACATTATCAAGGCAGAACACCAATACCAAATGCCTCTCTGCGAGAACAAACCCGTAACAAAAGTGAAGTTTGACCTTCGACCGACCACACTTACAACTTGACCATCCAAAACTTTAAATAGCACGATAAACCGGTTTTCCTTGTGGAGAAAACGGGTGGATTATGATACGCATTCCTTACGCTGACATTGTAGTTAAAATCAAAGATAAGACTGGACTTTCTGAAGCAGACATCCAAGCAAAAGTCGAAGCAAAATGCGCACAATTAGCTGGGCTTGTTAGTAAAGATGGCGCAGCGCATATCATCGCAAACGAATTAGGTGTTAAGCTTGTTGAGCATGGCGGACGTCAGAAAATTAAAGACGTTTTCGCAGGCATGCGAAGTGTTGAACTTGTCGGTAAGGTCACTCAAATCTACGAAGCAAAAGACTTCGCGCGTTCGGACGGCACACAAAGCAGCGTCGGAAGCTTTGTTCTCGGCGACGAAACAGGAACCTTGCGCGTCGTTTGTTGGGGAAGCCAGACCGTGCAGCTCAAAGATTTACAGACCGGCATGATTGTGCTCGTCTCAAACGCAATGTCCAAAGACAGCAACCGCGGTTACAAAGAATTACACTTAAACGACCAAAGCAGAATCACCAAGAATCCACCTGGCGAAATGGTCGGCGAAGTCAAATTGCAGGAACGAGCGCCTCGTAAAACGATTAAGGAATTATCCGAAGCAGATGTGAATGTTGAATTGCTTGGTACTATTACTGGGAGCTTCAACCCGAAATTCTTCGAAGTTTGTCCTCAATGCAGCAAAAGCGCAAAAAACGGCACCTGCCCCTCACACGGACAAGTCACGGCAAACTATTCCTGCGTCTTCAATGTAACTCTGGATGATGGCACGGAAAATATTCGACTTGTTTTCTTCCGCAACCAAATGGAACGCTTACTCGGTAAGACAACGGACGAAATTTTGGCATACCGATTAGCCCCCGAATCATTCGAACCCGTCAACAGCGACCTCTTGGGCAAAATGATTCGTGTTGTCGGAAAAGCAAACAAAAACATGTTCTTTGATAGATTGGAATTTGTTGCGCAGCTCGTCTTCCCCGCAAACGCTGAAGAAGAAATCGCGCGGATCGCGTAAATGCTCGGAAGAACACACCTCGCAATCGGCGTTCTGTGTGCTCTCTTTCTTTTACCATTCATTTCTGTCCCGAGCAAAATATTGTTTGTTGCAGTCGTTGCGTTGGGGTCAATTTTGCCCGATGTTGATCATGAGAAATCAAAAATTAATAGATTGTGTCCAGTAACACGTATCGTACCTGCCTTTTTCAAACACCGAGGCTTCTTTCACAGCCTTTTTCCACCTGCGCTCATCATATTGGCTGGTTGGTACTTTCACGAACAATTCCTCTGCTACAGCCTTGCGTTTGGGTACATGACACACTTACTTTCTGATAGCCTGACACGCATGGGCATTAATTTCTTACACCCCTTCAGTACATTGCACATTCGAGGGCCTATTGAGACCGGCACTATTGTTGAGACAGCCATCTTCTTCGGGGTTATGGTAGGAATAGTACTGAAATTGTTTATGTAATCGTCCTCCAGAATATTTTTAAACTATACCTCTGCAATTTCGTATTATGAATGAAAGGACAGAAGGTTGTTTCGTGTTCGGCGGTGCTATTACAATTATTGGCGCGATTACGGGTCTTGCTATTTATGGTATCTCCGACTCTGTAAAGCGGTCTTCTGCAATTGAGAAAAAAGCTAATACCATTCTTCGTGTTGAAGACGTAAATAAAGATGGTATCGAGGATCGGGTAATGTGCCGCGCCGAAAAGAACTCTGAAGGATACTATACCAACACGTATGAAGAAGTGTTATTTGGTGTTAGGACTGCAGATGGTCGCATATTGTACGTTCCAAAAGAGCAAATCGGTGAATATGCCGAAAAGCCTTCACAAAAGTAATATTTTCTCCACAAGGCACTGGACATCTGCTCGGACGGCGCTTTTAAACTCAACCTGTTCTAAGAGTGTTATCCGAGCGGCCAACCGCAAGCTTCCGAAAAAGTAAGGCGATTGGTCACGGTGAGAAAAAATGGAACGAAAACCCGAAGCAACATTCAGAGCAGGAACAGTATCTGCCGCAGTATGGTCGAACGACATCACGACCAAAGAAGGAACACCGAAGAAAGTCAGTTCGGTCTCTTTTGAAAAGCGCTACAAGGACAAGGACGGCGAATGGAAGACCAGCAAGTCCCTCAGCTCGCAAGACGTCCCCAAGGCGTTAATGGTGTTAAGCAAGGCGTACGAACACATCACCTTGAAACACCCCGAAGAGGCCGCATAGGCCCTTCTTTTTTACATTACTAAAGGAGGAATACACACATGAAACAAGAACTCGAATTGGAAATGGAAGAACCCACAATCACCCGAAGCAAGATTACTTGCGTCGGAGACTTACCCGGCATCGGACCGGCAACCGTTGAAAAGTTGGAACAGGCAGGCTTCATCGACTTGATGAGCGTCGCTGTAGCGACTCCTGGCGAAATCGTCGGCGCGACAGAAATGTCCGAACAAACCGCCAAAAAAGTCATTGCCATCGCTCGCGCAAATCTCGAAATGGACTTCGCATCCGGAGACGAAATGTTACGTCGCCGCGAAAAGCTCATCAAGATTTCCACCGGCGTCAAAGAACTCGACAAACTCATGGGCGGCGGCTTCGAAACAGGAGCAATCACCGAAGCCTACGGACAATACGGCTCAGGAAAATCCCAAATCGCGCACACGCTTGCTGTCAGAGCACAACTCCCCCTTGAAAAAGGCGGAGCAAACGGCTCTGTCGTCTTCATCGACACCGAAGGAACCTTCCGACCCGAACGCATCGTCCAAATCTCAAAAGGACTCGGACTCGAACCCGACGAAGTGTTGAAAAACATTCGAGTGGCACGCGCGTTCAACAGCGACCACCAAATGTTATTGGCAGAAAAGGTGGACGACCTCGTCAAAAAGCAAGGCATGAACATCAAACTGTTGATCGTGGACTCGCTGACCGCGCACTTCCGCGCCGAATTCATCGGCAGAGGAACACTCGCGGACCGACAGCAACGCATCAACAAACACATGCACGTCCTCATGAAGCTCGGCGAAAAACACAACTTTGCAGTCTACGTGACAAACCAAGTCATGGTCAAACCCGACCAGTTCTTTGGAGACCCCATCGAAGCAGTCGGCGGACATGTTGTCGCTCACAACAGCACGTACCGTGTCTACCTGCGCCGCGGCAAGAAAGGAACGCGCGTTGCGAAGATGATTGACGCCCCCAACTTGGCCGAAAGCGAAGCAATCTTCGCAATCGACGAAGCAAAAGGCGTCGTTGACGTATAAAACAATTATTTTCTTTATTTTTTCGTTTTTATTTAGATCCATGGAGGTGGACATGATGGAAACACAACAAAAAAAGAAGGCAAAGAAGACCGAAGGTTCGTGCGCAGAAGGAACATGCGGTTGCTGCTAAAAACTGATTGCAGAAAACCGAGTGCTTACAACAAGACTATTCTGCATAACGTTTAAATAGTCTATAAACAAAAACAGACCCAGAGTCAGGTAAATTCCTGACTTCTATGAAAGGTGAATTAACTATGTACGGAAATCGTGGATTTAGTGGAGGCTCCCGCGGCAGTAGCAGCGGAAGCAGTGGCGGAGAAAGTGGCGGATACGGTGGCGGCGGTTACGGACCTCGCCCCATGACGGCACCCGTCAAAGTCGGCGAAGAAATCGATGTCACAATCGAAGCAGTCGGCGAAAAGGGCGATGGCATTGCCAAGAAAAACGGCTTTGTCTTGTTCGTTCCTGGTGTGAAGGAAGGCCAACAGGTCAGAATTCGCATCACGAAAGTCCTCAGAAAGGTAGGATTTGCAGAAGTAGTCGGCGCAGGTTCAGCTTCGGGTTCATCGGAATCCAGCGAAGAAGCACCGGCAGAAGAACAGCCTGCAGAAGAGCAGTCTGACTCCGAAAACTTCGGCGAAGACAACCAACAATAAACAAACATTTTTCTTTTTTCATTATTCTTTTATACAAGTTCTTTGTTATAATTTCTATGAGATTATTCGTCGCCGTTGATTTGCCAATCGGCATAAAAGAATACTTGACGGCAGTTTCTCAACAGCTCAAAACAAAAGCAGCAGATGTCGCAATTGCGAAAGAACTTCATGTCACCATGAAATTTCTTGGAGAAGTTCCCGACGACAAAATTGAAGATATTGAACGTCGCCTTACTCGCTTAACTTTCAGAGCATTTCAAGCAAAACTTGGATCCATTGGCATGTTCGGCGAAGGCAGAGAGATCTCGGTCGTCTGGGGTGGACTCGAACCAAAAGACGCGTTCGCTAAATTGGCAAAAGAAGTTGACAGAGCCTTGCCTGAATACAAAAACGATTACGCAACCTTTACCCCGCACGTTACTTTTGCCCGTGTTAAACGAGTTATCGCCTCCGAAGCCTTCACCGAATTGGTTAAAGGCATCTCTATAGATAGGCGTATGTTTGAAGTCAGCGAAATCAAGCTCTATCAGAGCATATCTGGTTTCGAAGGGCACAGATACAAGGTACTCAGAACATACCCTGCAATTCTGACGTAGTTTCCTTCATTCGACAGAAACCTTTATAAACCCCCCTCTGGGTATTCGTGCTAAGAGCCCGAGTCTATGAAAATAGGCGACTGAGGGTTGAACGAATTGTTCGTTTAATTCTCTCGGGACATTACCAACATGGCAGAAACAATCCGACACATCACGCGCGTTGCGAACACCGACATGAAAGGAACGCAGCAGACTCTTTACGCGTTACCCAACGTCAAAGGAATTGGCTTAATGTATTCTCACGCAGTCTGCAAAGTCGCAGGCATCGACGGCAACCGAAAAATCGGAACCTTAACAGACGAAGAATTGAAGCGCATCGAAGACATCATCAAAAACCCACTCAAATTCGGCATCCCAGAATGGATGCTCGACCGCAGAAAAGATCCCGAAACCGGATTGGACAAACACCTCGTCACAAACGACCTCATCTTCGTCCAAGACAACGACATTAAACTCATGAAGAAAATGAAGTGCTGGAAAGGAGTCCGACACATGTTGGGCCAGCCAGTACGAGGACAAAAGACCCGAAGCAACTTCAGAAAGGGCAAGGGTAACGTCATGGGCGTCAAATTAACATCAAAGAAATCAGGAACTACATAATTAGGTAACACAAATGGGAGACCCACGCAGACTCAAGCCAAACTTCCGCGGACCAGCGCATCCGTGGCAAAAGCAGCGAATCGAGGACGAGAAGACGATCCTCTTCGAATACGGCTTGAAGAACAAATCAGAAATCTGGCGCATGTCTAGCAAAGTCAAAAATTTCACTCAACAGGCAAAGACACTTATCGCGGCAACCGGAACACAAGCCGAACGCGAAAAACAACAATTGTTCGCCCGATTGCAAAAGCTGGGCATGATTAAGGCTGGCGCAAAATTGGACGACATCCTCAGCCTCAACCTCAAAAACATCCTCGACCGCCGATTGCAAACAATCGTCTGCCGCAAAGGACTCGCACGAACAATGCACCAAGCGCGACAATTCATCACGCACCAACACATTATCGTCGGCAAAAACATTGTTTCGTCACCCAACTATCTCGTTCCCACAGCAGAAGAACCCAGCATCAGCATGGTCGGCGCAAGCACACTCGCCAAAGTCGACCACCCTGAACGCGTAGCTTTGCCCCCGAAGAAAGCAAAGCCCAAACGCGACATGGACGACCGCAGACGAAATGACCGACGCGGCGGACGAGGCAAACGATGAGAGACACACAACGCTGGGGCATCGCACACATCTACGCATCCTATAACGACACTATCATTCACATTACTGATATTACTGGCACAGAAACTTTGGCTGTTGCATCCGGCGGAATGGTTGTCAAATCAGACCGTATGGAAGGTTCTCCGACAGCGGCAATCATGGCAAGCAAAAAAGCAGCAGAATCCGCTCTCGAAAAAGGAATCACCGGCGTCCACATCAAAGTACGAGGACCCGGCGGACACAACGGACCCAACTCACCCGGACCCGGCGCACAAGCCGCAGTACGCGCATTAAGCAGAATGGGACTCCGCATCGGAATCATCGAAGACGTCACACCCCAACCCCACGGCGGCTGCCGAAAGAAGGGCGGAAAGCGAGGCCGTCGAGTATGAGCCTCTCCTACGTAAGTGAGGACAAGAAATCCGGACGCGTCACCTTCCTCTTGAAGGAAACCACGCCCGCATTCGCAAACGCATTGCGACGCACAATCATCGAAGATGTTCCTACAATGGCAATCGAAGACGTCGAAATCGTCAAAAACGGTTCCGCGTTGTATGACGAAATGATTGCACACCGACTCGGACTCATTCCTTTGAAGACTGATTTGAAGGGATATACTCCGAAAGACGAATGCACCTGCGCCGGCGCAGGCTGCGCAAAGTGCACCGTCGTACTCACACTCAAAGCAAAAGGCCCCTGCATTGTATTGGCAGGCGAACTCAAAAGCAAAGACCCCAAAATCAAACCGGTCTTCGCAGACACACCCATCGTCGAATTGCTCAAAAACCAAGAATTGGAATTCGAAGCAACCGCACAATTGGGCCGCGGAAAAGAACACGTCAAGTGGAGCCCGGCACTCGCCTGGTACGAATACGAACCCACCGTTACCATTCACCAAGACAAAGTCGCGGCATGCAAAGACAAATTGCCGCCCCAAATCTTCGACAAGACCGGCAAAATCGACAAAAAATTAATTGTCGGCTCGCTTGTTGACGCATGCGACGGCGCCTGCGAAGCAGTCACCATCGAACGAAACCCCACAAGCGTTTTGTTCCACGTCGAACCCTGGGGACAACTCTCCGCACGCGAAATCGTCACCGCAGCATTCGACATACTCGCTCAAAGATTCACTGATTTTGACAAAAAACTCAGTGATGCATAAACAAACATACCTCGCACTTACGAACAGTCAACGCGGCTGTACCGAAGCGGTCAAACGGGCACGATTGAGGTTCGTGTAGCTTAGGCTTTCGCAGGTTCAAATCCTGCCAGCCGCATACATAGACAGACATTACATTTACCAAACTAACATGAAACGCACAGGAGCATCAAACGAAAACTTAGTCCAACTCATTCAGGAGTTGCGTAAGCACGCAGCACTCTCGAAAGCAGGACTCTGGAGCAGAATCGCAGACGACCTCTGCAAGCCGACTCGTGTTCGAAGAGCAGTCAACGTCAGCAACCTCAACCGATTCACCGCAGCAAACGAAATTGTTGTAGTGCCCGGTAAAGTCCTCGGTTCTGGCGCAGTCGACCACGTTGTTACTGTCGCAGCATTCGCATTCTCTGACGGCGCACGACAACGCATCACGGACGCAAAAGGCAAAACACTCACCATCCAAGAATTACTAAAATTACACCCGCAAGGTAAAAACGTGAGGATCATCGGATAACCATGGCAGACGAAATCAAAGCAACACCGATGATTGTCATCGACGCAGCAGACAGCATCGTCGGCAGATTCTGCACCCACGCAGCAATACACGCACTCAAAGGATCAAACGTCAGCATCATCAACTGCGAAAAAGCATTGATGACCGGAAGCCGAGCATGGATTTTCGCAAAATACGGCCACGCCCGAAGCGACCGAGGACAAATCCGACACGGACCCTACATTCACCGAGGATCGGACAAGTTCGTTCGTAGAATCGTCCGAGGCATGTTGCCCTGGAGCAAAGAACGAGGACAAACAGCATTCCGACGCGTTATGTGCTACATCGGAGTACCGCCGCAATTCAAAGACGTCAAAGCCGAACAAGTCAAAGGCGCACACTTATCCAAGTTGAACACACTCAAATACATCAAGATCGGCGATCTCTGCAAACACCTCGGAGCCAAACAATGAAGAACATTATCACGAGCGGAAAAAGAAAAACAGCAGTAGCCCGTGCAACATTGTCTGCAGGCGCAGGAGTTGTTCGCGTTAACAGCGCACTTCTTGATACCGTCCGACCTGAATTTCACCAGCTCAAAATGCGAGAACCCTTGCTTATTGCACAGGAAGTCGCATTGAAAGTTAACATTGATGTTAATGTACGAGGCGGCGGCCAAAACAGCCAAGCCGAAGCAGTACGATTGGCAATTGCAAAAGCACTTGCACAGTTCGACAAAAAGTTGCACAAAGAATTCCTCGCTTACGATCGACAATTGCTTGTAGCAGACATCCGACAAAAGGAAACACACAAGCCAAACTGCCACGGCAAAGCCCGAGCAAAAAGACAGAAGTCCTACAGATGAGGATACAACAATGATAATCCCTATTCGATGCTGGAGCTGCGGAAAACCAATCGCCCAAATGTGGGAACAATTCCAAGCCAAAATCGCAAAAGGCGAAGACCGCAAAGCAATCTTGGATGAATTAGGCGCAGAACGATACTGCTGCCGCGCAATGCTCCTTGGACACATCGACGTCATCAAAACCGTCGGCCAGTTCAAGAAAGCATGATTGTCATCGAACACCTCGACCCCAAACTCTGGGCCTGGAGTCTTCTCGAATACCAACATATAGCTTCTGTCGTTGGCAAAGAGAATCTTCTTTTTACGAATGTTCGGACTTCTGTTGCAAAGTTTAAAGCATTAGGAGCGGTTGATTCTAAAAGTATTACTCAACTTGATGTTCCTAGACCGTGCATACTGGATGCGAACGCGCCTGAGACGCTTACTACTGTTGATGCGTCTAAGTTTACACACTTTATTTTCGGTGGGGTCTTGGGCGATGATCCTCCGCAGGGTAGAACGCAAAAACTGGCTCGCGAAATGCCAACAGCAATGCTACGCAATCTTGGTCCGATACAAATGACGACTGACACAGCAGTGATTGTTGCGTGGCGAATACTTCACGGCGAAAAGTTGTCTAACATTCCGTTTGTTGATGAGCCTGAGATTCCTAAGACTGATGAAGAAAGCATTATTCTGCCCTTTAGGTATATTGCGGAGAAAGGAAAGCCAGTCTTTCCTGCAGGCTTTGAGAAGTGGCTTATTGCCCAGAAAGGTTTTTAAGCCATTCTCCGTGCCTTCTTCTTATGAATCAGAGCGTGATCGTGCCGAAATGGCAAAAAAAGTGGGCAGAAGCCAAACTCTTCGACACCTCTGACAAGAGCAAAAAACCCAAATTTTACAACTTAGAAATGTTCCCGTACCCTTCCGCGTCTGGATTGCACATGGGTCATGTACGAAACTATTCTATTGGGGATACTATTGCTCGCTACAAACGAATGCGAGGGTTTAACGTATTGTATCCGATGGGCTTTGATGCATTCGGATTGCCTGCAGAGAACGCCGCTATCAAGAATAAGACACATCCTCGTCTTTATACTGAAAAAGCGATCACTTCTTTGACGAACAGCATGAAGCGACTCGGTCTCTCGTATGACTGGAATAAGACGCTCGCTACTTGTTATCCTGAATACTACCGATGGAACCAATTGTTTTTCCTCAGATTCTTGGAAAAGGGTCTTGCGTACCGTAAGACTGCGCCGATTAACTGGTGTCCTTCGTGTAAGACGGTTCTTGCTAACGAACAAGTAACGGACAACCGATGCTGGCGCTGTGAAAGTACCGTTGAAATCAAAGACTTAGAGCAATGGTTCTTCCGCATTACAAAATACGCTGAAGAACTACTTGATGGCGTTGATTCTCTTAACTGGCCTGATAGAATTAAGACTATGCAGCGCAACTGGATAGGAAAATCTGTCGGAACACAAATCGATTGGATGGTTAAGGATTCGAATACAAAATTAACTGTCTTTACCACACGACCCGACACCGTGTTTGGCGTATCTTGCTTAGTTATTGCTCCCGAACATCCTATTGTTCAAGAATTAGTTAAGGGAAAACCTATTGCGAAAGAAGTCGATCGCTTCGTCAACAATGTCTTGTTGCAGGAGAAGTTTAGTCGCGCTTCCGAAAGCAAAGAAAAAGAAGGAATGTTTATCGAATGTTATGCAGTACATCCGTTCACGGGCAAAGATGTTCCTGTCTATATCGCTAACTTTGTGTTGATGGACTACGGAACGGGAATTATCATGGCGGTTCCCGCGCATGACACTCGCGACTACGACTTTGCCAAAAAATATTCTCTACCTATTGTTCAAGTTATCAAGCCCGCGAAAGAACAAAAGTTGCCCTTTGTTGACGAAGGAACCTTGATTGATTCGGGCGAGTTTACGGGCGTTGCCAGCGAAACTGCACGAGCATCCATTACTAAATCACTTACTCAGAAAAAGATTGGTCGCGCGACAACAAATTACAAAATCCGAGACTGGTTACTTTCGCGTCAAAGATATTGGGGAACACCCATTCCGATTGTGTATTGCGCAAAGTGCGGCATTGTTCCGGTGCCGGAAAAAGACTTGCCGATATTGCTTCCTGAAAAAGCAGAATTTACTGGCCAAGGAAATCCGTTAGCTAACACTCCTGAGTTTGTCAATACGCACTGTCCCAAATGCAAAGGACCTGCAAAACGCGAAACAGACACGATGGACACGTTTGTGGACAGCGCATGGTATTACTTACGCTATACCTCTCCGAAAGAACTGAAGCAGCCGTTTGACAAAGACGCTGTCAAGTATTGGATGCCTGTCAACCAGTATATTGGCGGTGCGGAGCATGCGGTCTCGCACTTGTTGTTTGCACGATTCTTCTGCAAAGCATTACGAGACTTAGGCTTCATTGACATTGACGAACCGTTCCAGTCTTTGTTTAATCAGGGAATGGTGTGCAAAGACGGCGCCAAAATGAGCAAAAGCCACGGCAACGTGGTCTCTCAGGAAGACGTTGAAGAAAAATATGGCATTGATACTGCACGCCTGTTCATGATGTTCATCGCTTCGCCCGGAAAGGACATTGAGTGGTCAGATGAAGGCGCGCAAGGTTCGTATCGCTTTGTACAACGACTTGAAGATCTTTTTGCAAACAAACACGTCAAGGCAGACAAGGCAACGGAGAGCAAAGTTCACACAATGCTGAAAACCGTTACAAACGCACTTGAGACGTTTGAGCTGAACAAGGCATTGTTATCCGTTATGGACTGCATTGATTATTTGGACAAGAAAGGCGCTGATGAGAAAAGTCTTGAGATAGTCACACTCGCACTGTCACCCTTCATTCCTCATATTGCTGAAGAACTCTGGGAGAAGTTGGGAAAGAAACCTTTTGCTTGTACGCAAGAATGGCCTGCATATGATGAAAAGAAGATTAATCCCGTCTTTGATTATGAAGATGAATTGGTTTCTTCTACACTCTCCGATATTCGCGGCATTATTGCCATGAAGAAATTAACACCTGCAAAGATTACTCTTTTCGTTGCAGAAGACTGGAAGTATGACGTTTATATGGCTGTTCGCAAGGAATTTGAGAAGACCAAAGTGTTCAAAGAAATCTTGACTGCAATCATGGCTACAGACTTGAAGAAACACGGCGAGTTTATCACTAAGAATTTACCGAAATTATTATCTGACCCCGGCAAAATGCCTTCCTTCTTACTTGGACAGAAGAAGGAAGCCGAGATACTTACTATTGCTGCTGAGACTTACGCTAAAGAACTGAAGTGCCCGGTTGAAGTTGTTCTGGAGCAAAAGTCTGGCGAACCCAAAGCAAAGATAGCACTGCCGGGCAAAGTAGCGATACTGATTAGTTGACCGAGCACACATGACAAATATTCCAGTTTCAAAACGTCCATCCGCCATTGAACTTGGTTTTGTTGCCGCGTTAACAAAAAAGAAAATTCGTTGGAATACTCGTCGTCAATTTTCATATACTAATTATGTAGGCAAAACGAAATACATTAAACCTGATATTTGCATTGACAAATTGAGACTTGCAATAGAAATTGATGGGCAGCAACACTTTGAGGCAGAACAACAAAGGATTGATGCTTTGCGAGATGGCACGATTCGTAGTCAGGGATATGAGGTTCTTCGAATAACAACGCAGGAGTTAAACAATCAAACGAGATTTCACGAAATCGTTGATGAACTAGCAAATTTGTATCATGAGGGAGATGAAGCTGAGTTTTCCACTAACCAACCAGTTGAAGAAGCCATACACTCATTTAAGCCAGTGGAAGATGATAGATCTTCAGTTGGGCCACCAAAGGTTGGCGAAGAGTTTTATGTTACAATTGAAGCAGTTGGTGAAAATGGTGATGGTATTGCAAAAAGGAATGGCTTTGTTTTGTTCATTCCTGGTGCAAAGGAAGGACAACAAGTGTGTGTTCGTGTCACCAAAGTACTTCGCAAAATCGGGTTTGCTAAAAATATTAACGTGGCAGATGATGAATCGAGTTCTACCAAAAAGTCGTTTGTATCAAAACTGTTTGGTTTATTTCGATAAAACCCTTCTTTTCAGGCACTGAACTGTTTGTAAGAACAATGGTAGTATGCTTGGACAAAGTAATAATGTGGATTAGTTAATCTCTCTTCTTTTTATCTTCAATCCAAACTACGATTACGAAACAAACAAGTTCAATTGTGAAGGCAAATCCTGGCTTAAGAATGTTGAACATAACGAGCAGTAATATAAGACCCATCAAAATAAAACAGATCTTTTGAAGTGTGCTCGCTTCATTCCAATACTCAGTTATTTTTTTAATCATTTTAACACATTAACTTTTTATGCTTTTCAATCCTTTTTTTTTTTAAGATAGAGTATTCGTGAACTTTTTTTAATTTTTCTTAGAAGCCAAAAGGATTCTTTGTAGTTTTTAGATTTATTTTGAATGGGTTTTTAGGTGAACTCGACTTACGTCTTTTGTCGACTTTCTTGAGACGGGTTTGGTGCGTTATGATTCCATGACAATCTTTGTGTAGTGCGCGTCCATTTTCAACGCAAGTACGTCCTTTGTCTGCCCAAGGTTTTTTGTGGTCAAAATCTGTGGTTCGTGGGTCAAGGGACTTTTTGCATCGAGCACATTTATTATTTTGTTGATACAGAATTTCATTTTTTTGTGTTCTATTAAAACTTCTTTTAGAATCTCGGTTTGCACGTTTGCGTGAGTTTGGTAATGCAAATGGGTCAAATGGATTTTTTGCCATGTTTAGTGTTTTATCCAAGAAGGTTTCTTTTTCTCTATTTTTTTCTTTGGAGGCCATGGCTTTGACATTCTTTGTTTGAACTCCTTTTCGCTTTCAAAAGCCCATATAAACATACTCAAAGGTGCCAGTAATATCCACCAGCCACTTAGTTTTATTCTCTGGGCAATGTACCAATACCAATAACAGATTAAAACTGTCCCTGCAATTGGAATAAAAATAAAGAAAATGGGTGCCAGAATTATTGTCCACCAAGGCTTGTTTGCCATTTTTGCATAGATGTACCATTTACCAAAAAATGGAATCCACACAGGCCATGTTGTTTTCAAACCTATTCTTTTTGCAATTTTTATTGTTGCAAAATTATGAAAAAACCAAGCAATTACAATAATAACCCAATATATTAGTATGAATTTTGAAGTTTCATCCATTTTTATAGTTTAAACGAGAGGTGTTATAAACTTTTGTTGATACTACTCAATAAGAAAAGCGGCAGGCACGCTCAGGTATGGTACCTTAGAACGCGTAAAGGTGGATCTTGTGCACTTCTCGGTTCCGCTACCCTGTAAGCACTGAGAACTACTGTTACGGCTGCTCGCTTCCGCGCCTGACCGGGTTCCTGCAGATTCAGTCCAACAGGACAGAACGTCAACGTCCTGCACAAGACCTTTACGCATAAAAAGGCCTCTACCCAAGCTTCGGTCCCGCGTGAAGCCCGTTCACGGTAACAAGAGAGGGCTAATCTCCCAACCTAGCCTGCCGTGGTTACTAGTCATTTGGTGCTTTATAAAGGTGTGTGGTGGATTTATCGTTGATTAACTTGGCAACCCAGGCAGGCTCGCGGGTACTCCGAAGGAGCCAACCCTCCCCCGCTCGCGCCGGGTTGCCGTTCTCCGTCACTCGCGCCGGGACGCGTTACTTTTCTCTACTACAGCCAAAGAGCAACACATCTATGCGGTTGAACCGCTAAATCATTATTAACATCAAAGAGGTTCAATGACTCATGGTCACATTACGCTTCAGCAACCGCGATGTCATTGTCCAGCTGAAAGACGTTTCTGTGATTATTAAGAACGACAAGACCTGCAGCATATTGCCTGAAGGAAAGCCCGAACAAAAAGAATGGAAAGGCGTAACGGTAACCACCCATCCCAAAGCAGTCTACGTCGCTGTGCCTGACAGCGAATTGTTGTATGTCCCTGAAAATATGACTGTCAAAGACGCAAAGAAATTGTCGTGTAGCGTTCTTGTCTTGAGTGCACCGCAAGAAAAGTTAGCAAAAGCACTCAACCCACGAATGGTTGTATTGTTACAATCAACAACCGAAACTTCTCGCGCAATGCAAAAAGCAACAGGCATCCAAACAATATCTGTTGATAACAATAGCGCTTTGAATTTAGCAGCATACAACGCGTTATCTTCTCAGCAACGACTCGGACAATTCTAGAACTTAGTGCAAGAGCCAGACAACAGCCAATCCCACAAAGCAACCCGCGCTCAAGAATGGCATTGCGGGGTAAAAGGTATCTTTCTTGCCGTACAACTGCAAACCAAGTAAGGCAAGCGCTACAAACGGCGGAATAACCAACGCCAACCAACCCTGACCTGTCAATGCATACGTCTTCAACACGGCTGCTGCAAATAAGAGCGGGAACGCAATATCTCCACCGCCAAGAATCGCGATTTTTACTTCGCCTTTTTTGGAAGGTTGAGGAACTTTGATTGTTTTTCCAGATGATACTTTTGCAGAAACTGTTTTGCTTGCGTGCATATTGACTTTGCCGTATGGAATCATCAATCCCGCAAAAATGCCGGCTTTCGTTTGCGACTGCGCAAGAACAATCATGTGCTTACTCTTCCACACAGCATACGCATCGTAAATTGAAACGAGAATCAATAAAATAATCATGGCCGGAATGTTCACGATGCTAAACAACACGGCAACTAACCCGCCGTACATCAACACTTCACACACATTTTGAATAATCGGATTCGGCTTCCAAATCTTCCATACCGAAAGCACCAATGCAAAACCAAACGCAGTCCATTCCGCATACGCAAACGACTTCGTGAACGCAAACATCGAAATGTACAAACACAACACCGAAGCAAGGAAAAACCAGCCCTTCCACACAATCGGCTTTGCAAATTTAAGTACGAGCAGCAAGATGATTGTGCCAAGCAAAATGCCACCCATCAAAAACAACGGCGACCAAACAGCTTCCACCTGCGGACGCTCAATGGGCGAACCCGCAATCGAAGGCAAATTACCTGCCACAAACGTGTCTTGCTCTGCCGAAGCACCATAATCAATGTATGAGTTTACTACAAAGAGACCGACATATTGGGCAGCCAAAAACAAGACCATAATCCAAACCAGAATATCAAGTCGATGTTTCACAACCAATTAACGCCCCTAAAACTATTTAAACCTGCCTTTTAGCACTTCATCCATGAAGTATTTCAATAATGTCGCAATCTCGGTCTTTGCAAAGCCCGAAGACGATGCTGAGAAATTGAAACAGGGAATACTTGCGTTGGTTCCTTTGAACTTAGAGCAAGAGAAGCTCGAGCTCCAAGACCAAAAAGCCCAAGGCTTCAATGAAAGAACTATTCATATCTACAGCATCCTGTTGGAGAAAGAGCGACACATCAACCACTTCCTCGAATTCTTACTCTCACACTTAACTCACCAGCAACGCCACCAGCTCGTCCGCGAAGCAGAAACACGATTGGACATGGACCTCACCTTTTTTGTTCGCATCGACAAAGACATCTGGGCCACTGAGAACTCGGTCATGCTCACGGACAGCGGCAACTGCTACCACCTCAAATTTGCTGTAGCAGCCTTCCCCCGCAAACGAGACATAGCCCTCGGCATCGTCACAAACGTTTTTAAACCTCCAACAGCATGAGTCTTCTATGACCAAAGAGGAATTTGAAGTCACAGCCTACGACGTCAAAGGCACGGTTGATTACGACAAATTAGTGCACGAATTCGGAGTCAAACATCTCGATGTTCCTATTTTGAATCGCCTCAAAGCATACACGGGCGAACTCCACCACACGTTGCGCCGACAGCACTTCTTCGCACACACTAACTTCGACCAAATATTAAACGCATTGGAACGCAAAGAAAAAATCTACATGTACACCGGTCGTGCACCTTCCGGACCGATCCACATCGGACACATCTTTGTCTGGCAATTCACCAAATGGCTGCAAGACAAATTCGGATGCGAATTGATTTTCCAAATACCTGATGAAGAAAAATTCTTTTTCAAAGACAATGTAACTCTTGAAGATACAGCGAAGTGGACGCATGAAAACATGCTCGACATTGTTGCGCTCGGATTTGATTTGAAGAAGACGAAGTTTTTGATTGATACCAGAGATGCGGGCGTCATGTACAAAACTGCGTGTCAGATTGCGAAGAAGACAACGGCAAGTACGGTTCGTGCATTGTTTGGCTTGAAAAACGAAGACAACGTCGGCAAATACTTCTACACCATGATGCAAAGCGTTCCCGCGTTCCTTCCCACCGTTATCGAAGGCAAACCCACACTCTGCTTGATTCCCTGCGCGGTTGACCAAGACGTCCACTTCCGATTAACACGCGACGTTGCCGAACGATTAGGATATCCGAAACCGTCCACCATTCTTTCAAAGTTCTTGCCTTCCTTATCTGCAGAAAGCAAAATGAGCGCGTCCGCAGACATCGGCATCTGGACAACCGACGACGCAAAAGAAGTCGAACGCAAAATCAAAAAGTATGCTTTCTCGGGTGGTCGAGATACTATTGAGGAACACCGCAAACTTGGCGGCAACCCTGACATCGATGTCTCGTTCCAATGGCTCAGCATGATGTTCGAACCTGACGACCACAAACTCGCAAGTATTCGCGATGACTACAAAGCAGGAAAACTCCTCTCCGGCGAATTAAAACAGATATTGATCGGGAAGATTAACGCGTTTCTCGCCGAACACCAGAAAAAGCGAGAACAAGCACGACCCATCGTGGAAAAACTCCTCAAGCAACCTTTTTAAACTCCTTTTGTATTGACATATTCAGAATAGAATTAGAACAGCAGACAAAAAAGGTGACAATATGGCATTCAAAACAGCCCCGTTAAACAGCGCATTCATGGTCATGGCATTGTTGGCCATCATCTTCTCCATTTTCTATTTGCCCAAATACTCAGAAACGTGGGCCTTTACCGTTGGCTTTCTTGGAGTAATTATGCTCGTCGCAAGCTTCATCAGCATGACGCGCGGAACACCCGACGACCAACTCGCGCCGATACCTAAGAAAAGCAAATAATTCATTCCTTCTTTTTTATTTAGAACTATATCATTATCTAAATTCAAACACTTTCTTCTTTTCCTCGATCAAGCCAGGAGCGCTTCCACCGTGCCAGCTGAATCTTGGTCTGATGCGCATCGGATACATACGCTCGTTCACGTCATCCAACGCAATCGCTGCGCCGGACACTCGCGGAAGGTTATCTAGTTCTTTGTCCAAACCTGTTCTCAAATAGCTTTGTAACAATGAGCCTAATGCGTCTGTATCAATCTTTGCGGTAAGTCTGTGTGCCAAGATAATGTCAGACTGAGTCATAGCATCCGTATGAATCTTACCAGGCTGTTGCGTAGCTAATACAAGCGCGATTCCGGGTTGACGCCCTTCTCTCAACAACGTAATCAATGCGCTCGTGGCTGCAGTCTTGCCTTCTGACGGCAAGAATTCATGCGCTTCGTCAAGAAGCATCCACACAATCGGCATTTCGCTCTCAACATGCGTATCCTCACGCAAGTAATGTACTGCGTTTGCAATGTTGTGGAACTCTTCTTCCTTACGCGCAATCATGCGTTCGATAAACAATTTTTGCGCAACCAAACCAATGGCGAGATTCTTAATTTTCCAGCCATCAGGCATCACTGCATACGCGCTCATGTCAAGAATCGTAATCTGTCCCGGAGCCGCTAAATCTTTGATGGGTGTGGCTTGCTTGCTGAACAACCCCCACGAATTCGCCGCAATAAAACGGTTCTCTGCCGCGTTTCTGACATGGACTTCTTCCTTCGTGTCTTTTCTGATTGCTTCCAGAATATCTTCCATGTCGTAATCGTCTTTTGCTTCTTTGATGGTGAGAATTAATCGCTCGATAAAGACTGCAAGAGGTTCGTTCGGATTGATTTCAAAACTCAAAAACCAGTCTTCCGGCGCCAATTCAGAAGGCTTGATGGCAAACGGTCTATCCGTCGGAATACCCTGCGCCTTCGCTCGCGCATAATAACCAACCGGCGTGTAAATCATGACGTCAATACCCTTGCCTTCCAAACCCCACTCTTTGAGCAAATCTTCTTCCTTGTGGTTCGGATACTTCATCGTCCAATAAATGCCCATTGTGTCCAAGAGAATGACTGAGATTTTCTTCTTCATTTCTGAAGGTAAGTTGGAGATTCCCTCGGCCATGACTCCTAACGAGTATGATTTTCCAGAACCTCTTTTACCTGCAACGAAAACAACGTGGGCTTTGTTCAGGTCAAGATAGACTGGTTGGGAGAGGGCAGTAACTTGACCCATCTTCACATAATGCTTGCCTAAGAGAATAGTCCCCGACGTGCCAAATTTAGCGCGGTCTTTTTCGTCTCGTCCTAAAATGATGTCAAACGCCATAGTCCTCTTTTAGAGAACTTATGACGTTCGTTGTTTAAAAAGGTTCGGTGCAGAATTACTCACGGCGAGTGCTTACTTCATGAGTTACTTGTGATTCGAAACCATAAAATTCACGCAAATATCTCTGAACATGTTTCATTTCATCAGTCACGCTGGCAATCGTAGTATAGCACTCAGAACGGATAAAGTCAACAATATTGCCGTATTCTAACATGATGCCGTATGCACCCATTAGTTTAGGTCTGCGTACGATAACAACATGACTTTCCAAATCAGAAGACTCGAGTACATTCTCCGCGAACTTTACAACGCGATTACCAATACCCCACATTTCCATAGGGTAACAAAAGAAATTCAAGTATAAAAGAATATATGAAAACAAAAATAACAAAAAAGAATGTTTAAAGTTCAGCGCTGGTGATGATGTTGACGCGCGTGTCGGCGGACTTGACTTTCGAGTCCATGCCAATCAAGTGCTTCACATTCGCGCGTTCAGCAGCAACAACCAAGTCGTGGTCAATGCTTTCATCAAGCACAACTGCGTGAACACCTGACGTCAAGCTGGAAAGCGTGCTGTTCAATTCCGCAAGCGGAACTTTACCCAACACATTCAACTTTTCATCAAGCAAGCAAGCGCCACGCGTACCGATTAAGTCAGTCAAAACTTCTTCAAATTTTGCCTTCTCATTCGGAGCGGGAGCCTTCTTCACTGCAGGAGCTGCAGCAACGGGAGCGCCCATAGGCGGTCTCATCGCAGGACGAGCACCAACAGGCTGACCAGGACGCACAGGTGCACCTGATGAGGGCATCGGTCGGCGCATTTCCTGACGGTTCGCAATCATCGGCTTACGGATAGATTGCGACGTGTCGACAGAAGCCAATTCCAACTTCGCCTGCTCTGCAGTGATTCTGCTTCGCAATGCTTTGTGGATTTCTTTCTTGGCAAGTTCTTCAACTTCCTTACCATCAGGAGCCTTTGTCACGAAATCAACTTCCGCAACTGCAAAGACTTCCTTCAAGATAATGTTGCCGCCACGGTCGCCGTCAACGAAGACAACGATGTCCTTTCTACGGCTCAAATCGCTAATGGTCTGCGGCACTTGCGTACCGTTCATCGCAATAACGTTCTTGAAACCATGCTTCAACATGTTAATGACGTCAGCGCGGCCTTCGACCACGATAACTTCATCAGACTCGTCAACAGCCGGACCTGCCGGACAACGGTCAGGACCATACTCAACGACTTCCATGACTCGCACCGAGTTCACGACTTCTTCCGTGAGTTCCATGCTGTCAGGGCTGCCGTTGTCAAGCATAAAGCGCAACAATTCCTTTGCGCGGTCGATAACGAACTGACGCTTGCTGATTCTGACGTCTTCGATATTGACAACTTTGACCTTCGCGTTACAGGGACCGATGCGTTGGATGATTTCCAATGCTGCCGCAATGATTGCGGTTTCGGCCTTGTCAAGCGAGCTGGGAATAATGATGCTTCCCGAGCTTTTGCCGCCTCTCGGCTCGAGGTTGACTTCGATGCGTCCGATTCTTCCGGAACGCTGCAATTCTCTGAGTTCGAGGTCTTCGCCCAACAAACCTTCCGTCTGGCCGAAAATTGCGCCGATAACGTCGGGTCTGTCAACTAAACCTTCGATTTCGATCGTTGAATTGACAATGTATTTTGATGCGACTGGACTGATTTTTCCCATATGTATTCCTCCAAAGTCGCACAAAGAAAGCTATCCAACAAGCCTTTGAAAAGGCACTAATCCGGCCGATGTTGACGGCCCTTGTTCCATATCAGGAATGTATGAGTTGGATGAATCCTTATGCGATGATATATGAATGTGATTTTTTGCTGTTTTCTTCGTCTTCTAAACTACTTTTCTGATTTTTCACTTCTTCCTATTCTCTGTCTTCTTTTTCGCTACTTTTTGATTACTTTCTGAATTTGATTGAGCCGAAGCTCTGGTGCCCACGACACTAACTCCCACGTTCACGGCTGGATTTCATCGTATGCTCCCGTGAGTACCTTGGTGGTAGGCTTATGGTGCACGTGTCATTCTTCCCCGTCACAACCCGAAGGCTCGAGAGTACAAACACGCACACCTGATACAGAAAACCTATGTTCTAGAGTATATAAATGTTGTGTTACTGCCTAGGGGCGTATATAAACGCCACCAACACCTTTAAAAAGGCCTTTTTTAAGCATAATCCTATGCCCCGAATGGCCACCGTGCCCAAAGAAGCCTTCAAGACCTACCACGCAGTCTTCGACCAATTCGTCGAAAAGATACTCTGGGGCTTAATGCAGAAAAAGGTCATTGACGGCCTCATCAGCCCAGTAAGCATGGGCAAAGAAGCAAACATTTTTACCGCAAAATCAGGCGCCAAAACAGTCATCGTCAAAATCTACCGGTTAAGCACGTGTAATTTTGACCGCATGTACAGCTTCATCCGAACAGACCCGAGATTTCCCGAGATTAATCGACAACGCCGAAAAGTAGTATTTGCCTGGGCACAACGCGAATTCAGAAATTTGTTGAAAGCCCGCGAATCCGGCGTGCGAGTACCTATCCCGTTCATGAACAAATACAACGTCTTGGTCATGGAAATGGTCGGCGATGAAATACCCTCGCCCAAAGCAAAAGACGTCATGCCCAAAGACCCAAAAGCATTCATTAACGACATCATCCTCCAAATGCGCAAATTGTATAAAGCAGGACTCGTGCACGGAGATTTAAGCCCGTTCAACATCCTCAACAAAAACGACCAACCCGTCATCATCGACATGAGCCAATCAACAACGCTCGAAGATCCAAACGCTCAAGAATACTTCACTCGAGACATTAAAAACGTAGCGGCATACGCAAACAGAATTGGCGTATCGCTCACCGTCGAGCAACTCATGAAAAAAGTAAAGGCTTAAAACATGGCACCATCCACCAACGAATTCGCATACACCCTCCGCATCCCGAAAGACCGAATCGCGGTCCTCATCGGAACGAAGGGAGAGTCGAAACGCGAACTCGAAAAATACACCAAAACCAAAATCGCCGTTGATTCGGCAGAAGGAACGGTGACCATTTCGGGAGGAGAAGCGCTCGACCTGTACGTCAGCAGAGAAATCGTCATGGCCATCGGGCGCGGATTCAGCCCCGAACTTGCACGATTATTATTGAAACCCGACTACGGCGTTGAAATCCTGAGCGTCCGCGATTACGCGCGCAACGATGCCGACGCCACACGCATCAAAGGACGCGTCATCGGCGAAGACGGCAAAAGCCGAAAAATCATTGAAGAACTCACCGGCGTCAGTATCACGGTTTACGGAAAAACAATCGGATTGATCGGCGAACTCGAATCATTGGCAGGCGCCCGAAAAGCAGTCGAAAGCTTGCTATCCGGACAACCGCACGCAAGCGTGTACAAATGGCTCGAACAACACCGCAAAGAAATGAGAAAAAAAGAGTTTATTGGTGAACAAGATTGGCTGAAAAAGACCCCATCGCAGTAAAACTCGCTGAAAAGCAACGCTCCGTCTCGGTAGCGGAATTCTTCGAACGAAACAGACACCTCCTCGGCTTCGACAACAAACGAAAAGCTCTTTTGACGGTTGTTAAGGAAGCAGTCGACAACGCACTTGACGCCTGCGAAGAAGCAAGAATCTTGCCTGAAATTTCTATTGAGATTATCGAAATGAGCCCGGACAAATTCCGCGTCATCGTCGAAGACAACGGACCGGGCATTGTTCGCAAACAAATTCCTAATATTTTTGCAAAATTGTTGTATGGTTCCAAATTCCACTCCATGAAACAAGCCCGAGGCCAGCAAGGCATCGGTATCTCTGCAGCCGTTTTGTATGCACAAATGACTACGGGACGACCGACTCGCATCAAGTCCCGCATCGGCGAAAAACATCCTGCTCACTATTTCGAATTAATGTTGAATACTCAGAATAACGAACCCGAAATTATCAAAGACGAAGAAATCACGTGGAAAAAAGACCACGGCACGCGAGTTGAGTTGGATATTGAAGCAACCTATCAAAAAGGCGACCAAAGCGTCGACTCCTACGTCAAAGGAACCGCAATCGTCAACCCTCATGCGACTTTTATTTACACTACTCCTAAAGCTGAGCAATTGATTTTCGCTCGCGCCGTCGACAAATTACCCAAAGAACCGACCGAAATTAAGCCGCACCCCTACGGTGTTGAACTCGGCATGATGATGAAAATGCTGAAAGCGGCAGACAGTCGAACCATGCAGAGCTTCTTGACAAACGAATTCTCGCGTGTCGGACCTGGCACCGCAAAAGAAATCTGCGAAAAAGCAGGATTTCCTCCCTCTGAGAAACCAGAGAATCTTCAACTTCCTCACATTGAAAAATTAATGCAAGCAATCAAAGATACTAAGATTATCGCGCCTCCCACTGACTGCATTGTTCCTATCGGCGAAGAATTATTGGAAAAAGGATTGAAGAAGGAAGTAGCCGCCGAATTCTACGTTGCTGTAACTCGAACACCTGACGTGTATCGCGGACGACCGTTCGTTATTGAAGTAGCACTTGCATATGGCGGACAACAACCCGCAGACGAACCCGCACGATTACTACGATTCGCGAACAGAGTTCCCTTGCTGTACCAGCAATCAGGATGCGCAGCAACCAAAAGCGTCATCCAAACAAACTGGAAACCCTACGGCTTCCAACAAAGCAACGGAGCGTTGCCTAACGGACCTTTGACTATTGCAGTGCATCTCGCATCCGTCTGGCCGCCTTTTACGTCTGAAGCAAAAGAAGCCATCGCACACTATCCTGAAATCATCAAAGAAATGAAATTGGCCATTCAAGAATGCGGACGACAATTAGGCTCGTACGTCAACAAGAAAAAACGAGTCGGACTGGAACGAGAACGAGTCAACTTGTTCGAAAGATACATTCCTGAAGTCGCAGAAACTATCGCAGAACTCGCAGGCATACCAAAAGGCAAGATCCAAAGCGAACTCGCAAGCATGCTCGCAAAAAACAAAGACTTCATCATCGCAAATACTGCTAAGGTTGAGAAGATAAACGATGAAGAACCCGAAAGCAAGATTAAGATGCACGTGAAAGAGGATGACGAATGAGCGACGCCAAGAAAAAATTGATTGAGTTAGGCCAAGAGCTCGCCAAACAAATTGACAAAGGAACACAACCAAAACTTGACGTTCCTGTCCGTGCGTTATCCAACGTTCAATACAACGAAAAGACAAAAACGCTTGAATTAGGTAAAAAAGTTTCTGAACGATTGTTCTTTAACGTCGGACAAGTACGCAAGTTCGTTCAAACATTAGAAGTTGCGAAACACGCAAAAGCACTCCTTGACTTAGGCAAACACGCCTCACTACGAGACGTGTTTTACATGTCCAAGCGAACCATTCCTGGCACCAACACCAACATCGTTGACGACCAACCCGAAACCGACAACGCCATCGAAGACCTTGAACTCATCACTGACTTTTCACGAGAACAATTAAACATCAACGCAAACAAAAACGGAAGCGTTGCTGGTAAGGTAGTCATTGAGGACAAAGGAGACACCATCGACTGGGGCAGACTCGGTTCCGGAGGCTGGGCGATACCCTCCAACGTCGAAGACATCACGTTCAAAAAAGTAGACGCAGAATACATTATCTACATGGAAAAAGCAGCCGTCTGGGAACGATTGCACGAAGACAAATACTGGGAAAAACACAAATGCATCATCATGTGTTCCCAAGGACAAACAACACGAGGAATCCGACGATTACTCCAACGCATGAGCAAAGAACACAAACTGCCTGTTTACGTTTTGTGTGACTTCGATGCCTACGGATTCTACATCTACTCCGTCTTGAAATTCGGCTCGATTAATTTGGCACACATCTCTGAATCACAAGCAATTCCCTCGGCAAAATTCTTGGGCATTACTGCAGATGATATTGAAAAGTACGGCTTGTCCAAGCACTTCATCAAGATGAAGGACGTCGACATCGCTCGTTTGAAGCAAATCTCCGAATACGACTGGTTCAAAAACCACAAAGCATGGCAACGACAGTTCAAGCTCATGAAACAGTACGGCGCCAAAGCAGAAATCCAAGCACTCAGCGCACGAGGAATCAGCTTCATTTCTGAAAAGTATTTGCCCGAAAAGATCAAGAACAAGGAATGGTTGGATTAGATCCCAGGATATCTTATTCGAGGGCGGCCTTCGTGTCTCACCGCTCGTATATATTTGCTGAATTCACACATACAGTTTTGTAATGCCATCACGCTCAGTTTTCGTTCATTTAAAGGCAAATCCGTCAATATTTTCGTAAGATCGCCCAAAATTCTCGGCTGATTATCGCGTAGCCAAAACAACAATTCTTCGTCAGTCAACCCATCCTTATCTGAAAAAAGCAATCCCAACCCCTTTTTACAGCCCGGCCCCGCAACAACAAATTCATTTTCACTAAACGGAAATTCATGAATGTAGGTAAAGTCAACAAAAATTTGATACGCCAAGAATCTCCCCAGTCCTGGGCACTCCTCCAATGTTTTAAACACTTGCTGCGGCGTTGTGCTTTTACTTATTTTTTCAATTACGCCATCTTGCTTATCTTTTATTACGAGACGGATTATTCTCATACTTTTATTCGTTTCGTCAGGAAATAATTTGTTCGCAGCAGCCTTCGGACCGCTCGTGTAAAACGCATTAGAAAAAAGAACAAACGCCGCGCATTCAAATCGATTTCTTAACTTATTATAGTTCACGTCGTTAAAATCAATTAATCCGATGTGTTCTAACGTTTGAGATTTGTTGAACAAACGAAAAAGTATGCAGTTGAGAAGTTTATTTTCGTAAGAAAGACTCTTATTCAAACAAACGTTTTGCATAAGCCAGCGCGTTTCTCGATCGTGTTCTCTCCGCACATTTGTGAACTTATATTTTTGCAGAATCAGATCTTGCGTCCACGGTTTCGGCCGTTTCTCTATTTCTTTTAAGAGCCTAATGTGGTATCGTTCTCGAATCCAATGCGCAAACAGTTTTGTTTCTTCAGGACGTAAAATAGGCTTTGCATTTGCAATGCACTCTTTTCGAACACCACAATAATGAATATCGCTAGATTTTGCTTGCATAAAAACGGCCCTGGGAGGATTTGAACCCCCGATTTCTCGCTTAGAAGGCGAGCACTTTTCCAGGCTAAGTTACAGGACCACATACCATTTACTTAAAAAGCCACTTTTAAATGTTTGCACTGGACATCCACGCGTAGCCTATTTAAATAAGCCGACGATATATTTTTACATGATTTCTCCAGAATTAGCTGAACTTGCAGGACTCTTTGCGGCTGATGGTTGTATGCAGAAAACGCAACGCGGAGGCTATATTTGTTTTTGGGGCAACATCACAGAGGATCGGGAATATTACGATGCGGCTATTGCAGTCCTCTTTCAAAAAGAGTTCGGTGTTCGACCCCGACTCCACGAAAAGCGATCAAATTCAGTTTATGGCTTTTATTGTTGCACTCCCTCCATTATTCAAAAATTTAAAGACCTGAATTTTCAACCCGGCCCTAAAAGTCATTCTGTTGAAATTCCATTACCTATATTATGGGGTGGAGATTCAATAATTCAAGCTGCATTTATTCGAGGTTTCTTTGATGGCGATGGATCATTAACTTTTTACAAACGACCAGGGCCAACTTACTCAGGTTTTAACCAAACTCATCATGTTTATCCCCGAATTGAAATTACATCTGTTTCCATTAAGATGATTCAACAACTTCATGTTCTTTTATTACGATTAGGCATATTTGGAACTATTAACTCTAAATTTCCGAAAAAAGGAGGTCCGTCGTGGTGTATCTACGTTCGTGGCAAGACCATGCTCGAACGCTGGATGTCCTTGATAGGAACCAATAATCCTGCTCAGAAATCACGATATCTACTCTGGAAAAAACAAGGATATTGCCCGACGCATACAACGTTGGCTCAGCGCCAGAACGCATTGGCTTAGCCCTGAAACTTAAATGAAAGCGTATTGTATTCTTCTGTTGTGTACACGCCGATGCCTTCTTGGTGCCACAATCTGAAATCAGCAACCTTTTCGTCAAGAGCCAACTTACTGCAGATCGTGCAGTACGGCTGGCCCGAACGCAACGGCTCGCCATTCTCGTCCACGCTTGCAAAATACAGTTGTGAACCAGGCACTTTTTTGGGCTTCCACCTAATGCCATTTATTATCGCCCGTTGCTCCGCATGAATGCAACAGGTTTTGTCCGTGACTTTAGAATGATAACTGCCTTTCTCACAAGAACATCGACGCTGACTTTCCAATTCATTCGGAGGAGAATTCATTCCCCAACTTATAACCTTGTTATCGAACACGAGAACAGAACCGCACTTGCGACGTTCACACGTTGCTTCACGAGCCACTTCAGCAGCTCTCAGCATAAACACAATACCTTCCTTCGCCTCTTCCCCAACAAGCAGTCTCATGCAGTTTTACCCTTCTAATTCATTTAAATCTATTTGGCTATTCCAGAAGGTAGCTTTTTATACTCCCCCTCGAGACTTCCTCCCAGTGGAGGTTGCAGACTCCAAGTTCTGCCATCTCCTAATGCGGAGGTACCGAAGCGGTTAACGGGTTCGCCTGCAGAGCGAATTTTCCTGGGTTCGAGTCCCAGCCTCCGCTTACTTTTATTTTCTTAGAATTACTTCTTTCTTTTCTTTGACTTTTTAGCAGGTTTTGTTGCTTTCTGAACTGCTTTCTTTTTTGCAATCAAGGTGTAAATAGCCACGATTGCAATTTCTATCAGAAGAACGCCAACCAGCACGCGGTCGTTGTGGCGGCCGAAACCAAGACCCCACTTCACAATAACGCGAGGGTCGACAAACGTCAAGGTTGCGCCGATAACTCCTGTAACAACTGCAACGATTCCTGTGACAACTTTACGCATGGTGCGCCCTCAAGAACTTGTTGACAAACCAAAAGGGTCCTGCAGAAACAAGCACACGAGCAACACCGCCAATAGGTGTAGCCCCAAGTAACATGCTTGCGGCAGCAAACACGATGCCAACAACAAAGCTACCGAGCCAGACATTTGTCCAACTCATCGCATAAATCAAAACGAACAAGAACGCAAACGCAACAATCGCCGCGCTCAACGTCATCGCAAGCATCGTGGCTTCGTCAGTACCACCTGTCCATTTGATAACAAACATAATCCAGCCCCAATGCAACGCAAGCGAAGCCAGACCACAGAATGCCGCAAACGACAACGAATCGCCCTTCTTCATGACGCGTGAGCCCAAGAAATACATGAGGCCCAATGCAATTGCGTGAATGACAATATACCACACCGCATCATCAATCCTGAACAACGAATGATCGATTGTTGCCGACGCAAAACGGTAATAGAGATAAAACGCAACCGGACCCAAAAGCGAAGTAACAATACCCTGCGTACGCCCGTAACCAACCAGCCACGCAACTAAAAACACCGCCGCAAACACAATCATAAACTTCACAGCAACATAATTGAGATGCACAGCTGTGTTCGTCGCAACATGATACGTCATATCCAACGCATTCATGCCCAGCGTAACCGCAACGGCAAACACCAACGCCTTCAGGAACAGGTTCATTTTATTCAACAATGACCGCGCCCTTCATACTTGCGTGAATACCGCACACATACTCAAACGTGCCTGCAGCATCAAACGTGTGACTCCACGTTTCGCCCATGAATAATTCTTGGCTTTCAACGCCATCAATCGCGACCGTGTGCGAAGCCTTTTCATCGTTCTTCCACATGACTGTTTCGCCAACCTTAATGGTCAACGTGTCCGGAGTAAATTTGAGATTGTTCATCGAAACAACGTGGTCCGCGACCATCGTCGTTGTTTCAACTGCTGTCGTTGTTTGCGGCGCCGGAGAGGCACACGCCATCAAGAATAACACTAAAACCAATGCGAATATTTTGTTCATAAGGATACCTCAATCCGCAATTAACGAACACCGTATAAAAAGATACTGGTAGATGACCGCAGGTAGGACGCAGACTGGAGACGAGGAGCAGAAGTTATTTAAATACCCAAAAATGCGATTTTCTTATGAAACTTCTCCTCCAACGCGAACTCAAACAGCACGTTCCCGAACAAGATCGCTCGGTCACCATCGTTGAAGGCAAAGAATACCTCGTTGATGAGTCAAAAGACTTTAGCACTAAACACGGAACTGTTTCTTCTAAAGACTTGAAATCCAAAGACGGCACCACCATCAAGTCCAACCAAAACAAAGAATTCATTGTTCTCACTCCTACTTTTATTGACATCTTCACACGTCTTCGAAAAGGACCCCAAAGCATCAATTTGAAGGATATTGGAACGATTGTCGCCGAAACAGGCGTCGGTAAAGACAGCGTTGTTGTTGACGCAGGCGCCGGATCTGGAGCGCTTTCTTCGTTCCTTGCTCATCTTGTAAAGAAAGTAACAACATACGAAATCAAAGACGACTACCTCGAAAACATCAAAGAAAACTTCAAACAACTCGGCCTCAAAAACATCACGCTCAAACACGCAGACATCATGAAAGGCATCGCCGAAAAGAAAGTCGATTTGGTCACGCTTGACATGCCCAACTCTGCACCTGTAGTACCTATCGCAACCGATGCTTTGGCTATTGGTGGACATTTGGTCGGTTACTGCCCGCATGTCACCCAAGTCATCCAATTCCTCGAAGCAATCCGCAAAGATGCTCGTTTACAGCACAGCAAAACACTCGAAACTATCCAACGCGAATGGGTCGTCGACGAAATGCGCTCTAGACCCTCGAACGCAGAAATCGGTCACACCGCATTCTTAATCTTCGCGAGGCGCATCAAGTGAATCTGAACTCAAAAAAGCTCGGTGATTGGTGCACAGAAACAGAAGAACTTGCGAAAGACTTACGTCTCGAATACTGGAACATGAGTGTGGGCTTACCCTACAGCGAAAAAAAAATTGGCGAACTCGAAGTAAAAAGCGGCAAACACACCGCAACATTTCTTGAACAATTCAAACAACCACAAGACCTCGTTGATGACTGCATCGGCTCAGTCGCAGGCTCAAAAACCTACAAAGAAGGACTCGCCCTGCAGGAAGCCCGCAAGTCCAAAATCATTTCCTCCAAATACAAAATCAAGGGAAAACCAGTCACGTGGCAAAGCTGGAGACAATTCGCGGCAAACGCAAACGACACCCAACGCCAACACGTCTACGACGAATTTATTCAATTGAGCAAGCATCTTGTTCCGCTCGTCAAGAAAAAGTTTGACGTTGCCCGCGACGTTTACGCACAGTATGGAACTAATCCGCTCGACACTTATGTTAGAAGTCACCGCATGAGTGTTGACAAACTCCGACAAGTTATTCTTGAACTCAAAGACGGCATCAAAAAACCATTCATCAAACTCAATAAGCAACACTCTCAGACTCTTTTCGGCAGAGAACCCGAATACTACGACGACTTCTATGTTATTCGGAACAAACTCTACGACGACATCGACATGCCCAAAATAAATGCACTCAACAGCGTTTTTACGACGATTAAAGGCCTCGGCTTAAGCCCTGATGGCATCCAGCTCGATTCGGAAGATCGACCGGGCAAATACGCCTCACCATTCATGACCGCCATCCACGTACCGACCGATGTCCGCGTCAGCTACAAACCCGAAAACCCCTTCAACGACCTCAACTCTATTTATCACGAATACGGCCACGCGTTACATTATAAATCCATCAAACCAGACTTACCCTTCTGGACACGCAACTGCATCTCCGAAGGATTGGCCGAAACATTCTCCATCTTCTTCGACAAACTCTTGTTCGACCCGAAATTCCTCGCCCACATCGGCTTCAAAAAAGAATCAGCACATAACGTCGTCGAACTCACCCGCTACAAAGAAATGTACGGCGCCGCATTCTACTGCGCAAACAGCCTCTTCAAAATCGACTCCTGGAAAAAAGACATTGCCTTTGAAGAATTGGCTCCGCTTTACGCCAAACACATCAAAGAATGCATGGGCTTGCAAATTCCCGGCGAATACTGGTTATTACACCACATCCTTCCTGACAGTTTAATGTACGTCCCCAGCTACATGCTTGCAGAAATGCAAGTTGCCAATTTACATGAACATTTCAATCACGAACACGGAAGTGACTGGTGGGCAAACAAAAACGTCGGCAAAGAACTTAAGAAATATATGCAACCCGGAAGCGACAGCAACCTCGCAACCTTCGCAAAAATAACACCTAAGAATATGATTGCTAATTTTCAGCCGTAATACATCTTTCCTTCAGCCTTCTGCTCTCGATCTGCTACACTGCCTTGTTTGTTTAATCGCGGTCTGTGTGATTCTTCATCTCTACGGAACGTGAGTTCGATGCCTTGCAGGAAGACGTTCATGCCGTGTTCCATCGGGAACGGACCCTGCGCATCACCATGCACTGCGGGAGTTCCCGTGAACACAATAAGTTTGTCCGAGAGATAGTCCATAAACATCAAGTCGTGGTCGATAACTAATACGGGAGTTTCTCTGAGTTCAGTAAGCTCTTTGATAACCTTTGACACAATCATGCGCTGTTCAACATCAAGATATGCTGACGGTTCGTCAAGCAAGTAAACGTCCGCGTCCTTTGCTAACGTAGCTGCGATTGCAACTCGTTGTAATTCTCCGCCTGAAAGTTGGTTAAGCTGTTTGGTAAGTAAGTGTTTGAGGTCGAGCGGCTCAACTAACTGTGCCGAGTATCGGGTGAGTGCAGGGCCGAGAACCGTCATGACCAACTCAGTCGATTCCGAATCCAAATACTGCGGTTTGTACGAAACAATAACCTTGTCGTCAACCATGCCTGCATCAGGCTTCTGCACGTGTGCTAAAACTTGAGCGAATGTTGTTTTACCAATGCCGTTCTCGCCAAGAATACCGACAACTTCCTTCTTTCTGAGCATACCTTCGCCAGTTTCTAACTTGAACTTGCCCAACGTCTTTCGCACACCCTTCCACGACGTAACGATAGGTGCCGAGCTTTCCTTGTGCGGCGGTCTTGCCAAGAATTTGATTTCGTAATCTCTGAACCGCATGTTTTCATCTTTCAAAAAGCCCGAGAGGTAGGAGTTGATACCTGAACGGGTTGCTTTCGGCTGGCTCACAATACCATACGCTCCCTCTTTACCATACATGACGTGAATCAAGTCAGTCATGGCGTCCAACATAATCAAGTCGTGCTCGATAACAATAACGGCAACATCCGGCTTTGCCAAACTACGAATGTAATTTGCAACCTTGAGGCGTTGCTTGATGTCAAGATAGGAAGTAGGTTCGTCAAAAATGTAGAGATTTGCTTTTTTAAGAACGGTGGCTGCAATTGCGACTCTTTGCAATTCTCCGCCTGAGAGCGTGGAAACGTCATTGTCTAGAATCATGCGCAAATCAAGAACGTCTGCGATGACATCAAGCTTCTTTTCCTCGTCGACTTTGCCCAACAAATCTTTGACCTTTCCCTTTGTGGTTTTTGCGAGCAAATCAATCTGTTGCGGTTTGTACGACACTTTGACATTACCATCACGCACTTGCTCGAAAAAGCGTTGTGCTTCCGAGCCTCTAAAGAACTTGATAACTTCTTCGAAAGCTGCATCTTTGTCCGTGCCGAGATTGGGCTTCATCATGCCCGCAATAATTTTGATCGCGGTAGATTTGCCAATTCCATTTCTGCCAAGAATGCCGACAACCTTGCCGAACACTGGCGTGGGAAGACTGTAGAGTTTGAACCCGTTCACACCATATTGGTGGATAGGCGTTTTGCACAATTCATCAGGTAAATTCGTGATATAGAAAACATCAAACGGACATTTCACAACGCAGATTTGGCAACCGATGCAGAGATACGGGTCGACCTTGACTTTCGTTGCAGGCTCTTTTGTAATACAATCTTTGCCTTCTCTGTTGACAGGGCACACTCTAATGCAAAGATAGTTCCCGCAACCGACAGGGTTACACCGTTCTTTACGCACAACTGCTATTCGCGGCATACCCATTTTTTCGGCATAAAGGTTTATAAATGTATGCGGACGATAATAGACTATGAAATGCACGATTTGCTCGTCAGAAGTCGGCGAAACATTCCTCAAAAAACCCATCGGCGGCTACGTGGCAGACGCAAAAGGAAAACGACACTTGGTTTGCTTTTCTTGCCAAAAGAAATTCTTGACAAAAGAAGAAATCTTACAACACATCAAATAATTTTTCGCAAAACCTTTAAAAAGGGTGCAGAATGAAGTTCATACATGCCTCTGTAGCTCAGTAGTAGAGCGCTTGCTTCGTAAGCAAGAAGTCGCGGGTGCAACTCCCTCCAGAGGCTTATACGCCCCGTTCGTAAGCCCACACATTATGGGCGAAAGAACGGGAGATTTCTTTTGTCCTGCTGATTTTGGTACCAAAAAGGTACTGAAAGTTAATACGTAAAGTACACCACCTCTATTCTGTAAGACAAACGCTTTACAACATTTATGTATCCGCGCGTCGTCCTACAAAGTATATAGCCACAAAAGTGCTACAAGGTTTATGTACGCACAAGTGGCGTACAATGTTGATAAAACGAGAAAAACGTTGTGTCCCAGGAGGGCTACAAAATTCATAAACACAAATTGCGTTTATAAACGTGGGCCCGGACTGGGACCGAATGTTTATGTACGCTTTTTGCGCTACAATGTTTAAGAGTCCAGAAATTTGCTGATTTATTGCAAAAACAAAACCCCCATTGAAGAGGTGGTGAGGCTTTACTATGATTGACGTGCAAACTCCCAATGACAACGGTGCAGGAGTCTGGAGACCGCAAATGGAAACAGACTACCACAGATTCGGTAAACAGTATCAGGCAGCGATTACGAGGCTCTGGAAGGCACAAATGCCGAGAGAAGACAAAGAACTTGTCGAAAAGTTCGCTCGCGACGTAAAGACCGATGGAACGGGTAATTCGAGATTGACAAAATTGGTTCGGAACCTAGCAATATTGGGCGAAATGCTCGGCAAACCCTTCAAAACCGCAACGAGTGAAGATATGCGCCGCATCGTGCACCATTACGAATCTGGAGACTATTCTGTTTGGACACGGCACGATGTTAAGGTTATTTTGAAGCAGTTTTATCGTTGGATTGATGGCGAAGATTATCCGAAAATCGTGAAATGGATTTGCACCACGATACCGCATAAAGAAATGCCGATGATTCAGGAATCTGCACTACTTTCTGAAGAAGAAGTAAACAAAATCATTGCAACAGCAGATCATCCGCGCAACAAAGCAATACTCGCTATTTTGGGTGAGAGTGGCGCACGAATAGGTGAGATTGGGAATTTGACCATTGGTCAGGTGAAGATTGATGCAAGCGGCGCTGTCTTAAATGTCTCGGGAAAGACTGGACACCGACGCTTGCGCATTATCAGCTCAACCGCGTTTTTGGTCAAATGGCTCGACATCCACCCCGAACCAACAAATCCTCACGCACCATTGTGGATTAACATCGGAACAAAAAACTACCACCAAATAATGTCTTATGAAGGCATCAGAAAAATATTGATTGAAACTTTCAAGAAAGCAGGAATTAAGAAAAGGTGTCATCCTTACATTTTCAGACACAGCAGAGCATCTCAACTTGCGCGACACTTGACTGAGTTTCAAATGAATTCGTATTTTGGCTGGATTCAAGGCAGTCGGATGCCGAGCTGCTATGTTCATATCAGCGGCAAAGATTTGGATGAGGATATTTTGCGTATTAACGGCATGAAACCCGGCGAACAACTTTTGCCGTTCAAACCGCAAGCAAGAGCCTGTCCTCGTTGCAAGGAAATCAACGCACCAAATGCGTTGTATTGTTGCCGTTGTGCTGAAATTGTGGACTCCTCACTTGCTTTGAAAACGAAAATGGAGGACTTAGGTAAATCGGAACGTGTGAAGAGTCCTTTTGCGGAATGGATGCAAGCGGATCCGGAACTAAAAGAATTATTGCGGAGAAAAGGTCATGAATTCAAACAACGCATCAACGCCTGACCCTGTGGGTGACGGGCTGTTTTGGGCGGGCATTGTATTATGCGCTGCAGCAATCGTCGTTCGAATCGTAACGATTGTTTTTTCTTTTTTTATCAATTTTTGGCAGGTCTTTGCGCTTGGCGCAGCGACGCTATTGAGCACTTTTTTCTTAATTGCCGCAGCCATTACTGGATGGCGCACCATCACGGACAAACCGTTCCGTTCTGATGTCACCGTTCAAGAACTGATAGACCACGAAGGCGAAGACGACTATTTTGTAGAACCTGAAGACAAATATGGACGCAAATCTCAATCCATTACACCAGAGCCTTCTCAACCTTCTGAAGAGCCAGATATGAAAAATCTTAAACAAATATTGCTTGATGAAAAACAGGCAAGAGAACAAAGACAAACTGCACTGCTTGATTTTCCTTTATACCCAATGAATGATTTAGCCCAACAAGACCGCTACTTTCTATCTACTAAAGGATATGAAGAAAAAGAATTTGTGCCTTTCGGCAAAACACGCAGAGAACAATTCTTGATTCTCAAACAAAAAAATTACGCCCTCGAACACACATTCGTTCTCTACTCCCTATTCAAGCTCTTGCAAGACCGCGACATATTTACCCGCGTCACCGCTGACAGCACACTCCACATCACCCACGACCAGAGCAAGCACGCCGTATGCGTCGTCACCCCTACAGACCACTCCCGCACAGGATACCTATACCTCACCTCAAACCGCATGCACCGCCACGGCATCTCCCACTTCCTCACCACCTCCTCCGCCTACCAACGCTCCTTCACCCACTACGCTGACACACTCACCCGCAACACCATACACCAATGGATAAAAGACACCTGGGGGGGGGGGGGCGGGTGGGCGCCGGGGGGGAGGGGGGGGGGGGGC
>CAYIEN010000002.1:0-78931 GCA_964362535.1 uncultured Methanosarcinales archaeon
ATTCGCCAAGGTTTTTACCCTTGGCAAAAGCCCAGGACATAATCCTGAGCACTCTGAATTCCCTCGTCACACTTTCGTGCATTGCGAAGTTTTCCCGACTGCTGCACCCCGTGGGGCTGGGACCAATATCTCAGTGTCCCTCTCCGGGCACCCTCTCTCAAGGCCCGTACGGATCTTCGGCTTGGTGGTCCATTACACCGCCAACGACCTAATCCGACGCCGACCGATCTTCAGGTGTTACCTTTGGCGTATGGAACATTCCAGTGTCCGTACGCTATCCGGTCTTATCCTCAGTTTCCCAAGGTTATTCCAGGCCTGAAGGAACGTTATCGACGCGTTACTGAGCGGTTTGCCATGACTTGCGTCATAGACTTGCATGTCTTATTGGAATTCAGATAGCAGCAACCTCTTGCAGGATAAACAAGGAATTTGCATTTCTCGTTATTGCAAGCGATGAAATTCTCAACGTCTGTTGAGGCCGCTTTCATCACACTTTATTATTTTGGTCGCAAGTATCGTTTTCGACGCAAAATGACTTTCGTCATTTTTTTATTTACACACCAAACATCCTTGCGGACATTCGTGCGTCGAAAATACGTTCGAGCTCATGTTTGATTTGACTCAAACACTCTCGAAGCATCACTATAAAACTCTTCTAGAATTGACAGTTTAGCTGTCTGCATCATGCTTCACATTCGAGTGAAGCAATCATTGAAGATGATTGTGGCAACAATTTGCATTGTCGTCACGTGCATCTGTCAACGCGGCAGGGAAATACTGCCTCCCAACCGTCGGTTGGTAATGGACAGAACTGTGGTGTCGATTCTTCACCATCCACTTCGGATGTGAAGATTATTGCGACCTTCGAGGTTATATATAAAGCTATCGTCGAGCCTTTATAAAGTGAACAAAAACGTGGTTTTCGACGGAGTTTTTGTTTATTTTTTCGTTGTCGTTTTCTTTTCCGTGTTTTTTTCTTCCTTGCACGTCTGATTTTTCAAGTTCTCGTTCCTTGTAGTCTTTGAGTCGACGTAATAATGAAATCTACCGTCACAAAAAAAGAGAAAAAGTCTGCAGAAAATAAACCCCAAGAACCGTTGAGGAGTAACAAATGTTTATAATGCGTAATATTCTTACTTTCTTAACACAAAGGGGTGAACCTATGAATAACAAAATATGGATTACTCTTGTCGTGCTGATGGTGCTCGCCATGCCTTTTGCGATCGCAAAGGATAAGGACGACGATGCATGGGACAAGCTCGGTAAGTGGAAGACGAAGATTTTAGCGGTGCTAAGTAATGATGCTGCGCAGGACGCGAAAATCGCTGCTCTTGAAGCAAAGATTACTGAGTTGGAAGCAAGGATTGACTTGACGCAGGCAACGATTTTCTCGTTGCATCCGGACTTGCCTCCGGCGCCGGGATTCTACACGGGCGATTCTGCACCGTCTGATCCGCCGTCGACACCTGAAGACCCCACTTCACCTCCTGTTGAGTCGTAAGATTTAATTTTTCTTTTTTTTATTCGTTTTCTCGTCGTGTAAGGCTATCTTCTATCGGCAAATAGTTGCACTGCACAAGTGCTAATAAGAACAATCAGAAAGGGAAAAAATCGAAGAATAAAACAAAAAAAGAATGAAAAGAATTAAGCAGTTCTTGCTGCTCGCTTTCTCTTTTCCTTCTTCATTCGCTTACGCTGCCATTTCCATCGCATTTGCTGCTTTTTCTTCCAGCGGCGTGAGCCTCGTTTCATGGATGTGCGTTCGAGTGGGGGGGTTTTTAAACCTTCCGCTCGCACTTTCAGAAAGTGCGTTCAAAGTCCTCCTTGCTCGTCGTCCGGAACCGACAAAATAGAACATTCGCGTTGCGAATGTGTACAAGACTGTTCCCTCCTCCTCGCAATGCAAACAGAACGCATAGCGTTCTGTTGCACATGAGAACGTTCCGTTCTCATTGTGTCGGACGATTTATCGCGTTGCTCCGTTTATTCATTTCTTCATCGATTCTCGTCGATTTTTCACGTTGTTGCTGCACCAGCAGTCTTTGAGTCGTCAATATATCCAACAGAAGGACTACAAAAAGTAAAAATGGAGCAGAACGTCAGCTTTATATAGGAAAAGGTCTGCGTGAGTGTTATGTCTAGCCACGATTTGGTGTTGTTGATTCTTGTTTTGTTAGTGTTTGCTGTTGCGTTGAGCCATCCGGAATTTACGGGTCAGGCGTCGTTTGGTCACTCGAGAACGGCTTCTGTGCGTTTGGATCCTGTTGATTCGCCGACGCCACGCATTATCTCGGGTGTTACTGGCTGGTCTGTTATTGATCCTGTTGACGAATTAGCGAAGCAATAGAAAAAAAGAGGGAGTGATGAAACACGTTATTCTTACTGCGGTAGTTCTTTTCTTAGCCGTTGCGATTGCTGTTGCTTCTTTTCCGACGCAGAGCGGTGTTTCGATTACGGGTCGTTTGACGAGTTCGGTGAAACAGTCTATTGATACTTCCGTCACGACCACTGCCAAGAATACAAATGCGAAAGAAAGTAATGACGCAGAAACAATATCCAAAGAAGATGTTGCCGTTGCGGAATCGTTTTGGAAGAGTATTTTCAAAGGATTGTTGCAGGATAGTGCTAAAGTTGAAGTGACGACGTCAGACGCGGATGAAAGTGCTTGTTGTGCCGATCCGCGTTTGGACGAAATAACCGACACGGTCAACGACATGCAAGACCGTATTGATGTGCTCGAAAACAGACTGAACCAGCCGTGCTCTTCAACAACAATAACGTCAGGCTCGTGCGACACTGCCTGCAGCAACATGGGCTTGAAATGCACCGGCGCGATGACGGTACGCACACGTTCAGAAGAACTCCTCTTCGGCGGCCGCGAAGAATCAGTACTATTCACGGAATCAGCTGATTGCGATTACGATTGGTATATGGCGTTTCCTGAAGTGTTTGACGAGAGAAGCTGTTTCTGCTGTTAAACGTAATTTTTTCTTCTATGACCTAATTGAGTTAAATAGAATGGGCCCAGCCGGCAGACGCCGAATCTGATGAAGCGGCGAGCCGTCTGGTCTCTCGTTCGACTGATGTCTCGCGATGGGCCCAGCCGGATTCGAACCGGCGACATCCTCGGTGTAAACGAGGCGTTATACCGCTAAACTATGGGCCCTTATTTGACTAAAATTGCGAGGTTTGCCTTATAAGGCTTTCCGCTACTTTTTTTCTTTAGAAAATTTGGTGAAAATAAAAAACCCGCCAATGCTTTTCATTGACGGGAGTTTACGCCCCCAACGGGATTTGAACCCGTGTCCGAGCCTCGAAAGGGCTCTATCCTTGACCGGGCTAGACGATAGGGGCTTGACGTCGAGAAGCTTAAGGATGGTATTTAAAGGTTACTCTCAATAGTATTGAGAGCATTTCAAACGTTCACGTTTGAATTTGCCGTCAAGCGTCACCACTTCGGTAATGCGAATAGTCAAAGGTGCTTCCCGTCTCAATACGAGACGGTTTACGGACCTTTTTTGAAACACGATTGTACACTTCTTGTTTTTTGGCGCGTTTCACGACATAAATCATGAGTGCGCAAAGAACATCTTTTTCTTGCGCAGTAATAGGTGATTTTTGTTTAAGCTTGTCAACAGTCAGTTTTATGTTACGCGCATATTGCAGCAAGAATACTCCGCTCAATATTTTTTGTTGAGATGCGCAAAATTGTTTGAAATCCTCAAGAAAGGGATACTGTCGCCCGCGAGGACTGATGCCGGGGTGTAAATCCTGCTGAACAACATGCACGATCTTTTCGAGACCCGTACTTATTTCTTTCAAGTGAGGGTTGTTGACAAGTGATGCGCTCGTTGGTTTTGCTAAGAGTTTATCGAGATAACTGGGGCAAGGCGGGAACATACCAGCATAGTCTGCCCGATAATCAACACGAACATAGTGCCTTCCGCCCATAGTTGCGTTGAAATCATATCGAGAATAAAAAAGTATGCGCTCGCCGGCGCTAGTCGAACGTTCCGTTCTCCTGCGCCACTCGTGCTGATGCGCTCGCCGGCAAATCCGAACTGATATTCGGAATGCCGTCTCACGCTCGTTCGTTGATACTCACGATGCGCTCGCCGGGAATCGAACCCGGATCACAACCTTGGCAAGGTCGTATTCTACCACTGAACCACAAGCGCGTGGACTACCGTCGGAGTGCTAAGAAGGCGTATTTAAAGATTGTCCTTGCCAATAGAGCGTGCAAGGTTTTCTTTTGCTCGAGCCTCTAAGGCCTGGAACGCTTCCGTGTTGAAGAGAGGTTTGCGCGTGTGGAATTGCTTAAGAATTTCTCTTCGTTTCGGCACGTAAATCTCTTCAGGAACACTTGCGTATTCTTTGCGTATGTCGCGTTCGTATTGATCAAATTCTTCTTGCGGTGCACCCAAAATGGCAAGATCGAGATCGACAATGTATTTTGAGTCGCACTCGGGAACGAAATTATGCTTTGTCGCTAAGATGAAGGCTTGAAGATTGTCATTTTTTGCGTAGTCTCCAAGATGCCGAATTGCAAATTGTGCGCTTTGCTCTTCATTGTCCGTTTTTCCGATTTGGTACACTGCGTCATGATACCAGATTGCGTACTCCATGGCGAGAGGATCGGCAACATCTTCCTCAATTTCGTCGAATCCTTTGAGCATTTTTCCGATGTGGAGCAACGTGTGGTATGCGCGATGCTTCTCTGAATATTGTCGGTGGAGGTCGGCGTAGTGTTCTTCTGCGTTCGAAAGTCCGTTTTGTGCGTGCAGTTCAAGCCAGCGTTTTTTGAAGCCGTTAAACTTATTCAACAACTGCACGTGTACGGATGAAGGGACGTATTTGCCGACGAGCCATTCCCAGTCGTCGGGTCCGATAAGTCCTTTGACCATGCTGGAACTGACGGGTTCAAGTTCTTGCGGAGGCATCAAGAAAACGGAGCTGGTGTCGGGAGAAATGTCTTGGTTGACGTTGCGCATGGTGTGTTCGAATGCGTAGTCTTCAGGATTTCTGACGCCTCGCACAACGGCGCCGATGCCTTTTGATTTTGCGTATCTTACGAGATATTGGTTGTGGATTTGTTCAACGCTGACGTTCTTGAGGGGTTGGATAACGTCGTTGAGCATGGCGAGACGTTGGTCGAGCGTGAAGGTGTATTTTTTGTCGGGATTGACCGCAACAGCAACGGTGACGTGTTCGAAGAGTCTTGCGGCTTCCCGAATCATCCAGAGGTGACCATTGGTTAAGGGGTCAAAACTGCCTCCATAAAGTGCCTTCATATCGAGAGGAAAGACGAATGGATATATGAGTATTTCCGGAAACATTTAAAAGAGGCGGTATGAACAACAAAACGGGCCTGTAGCTCAGCCCGGCTAGAGCAGCGGTCTTATATGGCTCTGTTCATGTGCCTAAGCACACCGCCGGTCGACCGTTCAAATCGGTCCAGGCCCACCATTTTTATAAACAAAAGAGGTATCAGTAAACCCATGCAGGAAAAGATATTTCAAATTCTTGTTGAACAGAATGATGTTACTTGGAAGTCTATCATTTATGACTTGATTAAGTCGGAACAGATGGATCCGTGGAATGTTGATTTGTCGGTTTTGACGCAGAAGTATTTGGCGAAGATTCGCGAGTTGAAGGAGGAGCATGATTTGCAGGTTTCTGGGAAAGTTCTTTTGGCTGCTGCGATGTTGTTGAAAATCAAGTCGAAGCGTTTGGTTGGCGAGGATTTGAATGAGTTTGACCGTCTTTTAGCGTCTGCTGAATTGAATGAGGATGCGTTCTATAATGAGTTAGAAAGTGAGTTGCAAAAGGCGCGCGTGATTGCTCCGGAAGAAATGTTGAAACTTATTCCGAGAACTCCGCAGCCGAGAAAGAGAAAAGTCTCAGTCTTCGACTTAGTCCGTGCGTTAGAAAAGGCGTTGGAAGTAAAGCATCGCAGATTAGTCAGACTCAACAGTCCTGAGGGCCGTTTGATTTTACCGGCGGCAAAGATTGACATCACATTAGCAATTAAACAAGTCTACAAGGCAGTCAAGGAGTGGTGCATTATCAACAGAAAACCTAAAATGACGTTTTCGCAATTGCTTCCAAAGGACGCATCTCGAGACGCAAAAGTGTTTACGTTTGTTCCGCTTTTACATTTAGGCACGGCGAGAAAGGTCGATCTTGACCAGCAGGAGCATTTCACGGATTTTTCGATTAAATTAAACGCAGAAAAGAGGGATGACAAATGATGGAAGTTATTATAGCATTGTTTCCGTTTATGTTTATGGGGGTCTTTTTCCTCATCGGCATTTTGGGAATGATTTTTATGGTGTGGATGTTGATTGATTGTGTCCAAAGAAAGTTCAAGAAGGATAATGATCGAGTTATTTGGGTGCTGATTATTGTGTTGTTGAACTGGATTGGTGCGCTCGTGTATTATTTTGTCGTCAAGCGAAAGGCTTAAATAGAGAAAGCTTTACACTCTTTGTAACAAAAGGTGGTTTCGCATGAATAAACTCGTGATGGTTCTCGGAATGATTGTGCTTGTGGCGAGTTTGTTTTTCGTGTTTGGTTCGCACACGGCGCACGAAACAGTGTTGGGCGAGGTTCATCAGGAAGGTGGAACGCATGGTTCACATCAGGCGATTGGTTACGTACTTCTGGTTCTTGGAGTAGGCGTTGTTTTTGCGGGGTGGAAGTTCGGATGAAGAGTGTTGCTGCCGCGGGTGTCGCGGGAGGAATTGCAGGACTTTTTTGCTGTATTACTCCGGTTGTGCTTGTGATGCTTGGTTTTGGGACAGCGTTGGGTATGAGTTTTATGGCTAAGTTTCATTTTGCAAGTGTTGTTTCCGGAATTGTGTTGGTGGTTCTTGTTTTGCTTTTTGTCATTAAGAAAAAGCACGGCACGTGCACGATTAAAAATGCAGGTAAAGAGTGGAAGCAGATTGTTCTTGCGTTTGGTATTATGATTGGTGTGTTTCTTGGCGTGAATTATTTGGTTGTTGCGCCGATTGCGGCGAGTGTGTATGGCGGTCTTCCGGTTGTACAATCTGAGTTTGGCGCGATGGGTGCGATGCATGAGTCAGTTGTTGTTCCAGAGATGAAGGGTGTTAAGGCAATTACGTTTGAGGTGCAGGGTTTGTTTTGCGGGTCGTGTGGTCCGGGGATCGAGTACGATATCAAAACGATTCAGGGTGTTTCTTCCGTTGTGGAAGAAGGTAAGATGTTTGTGGTGACGTATGATTCTGATGTGACGAGTAAGGCTACAATTCTTGCAGTGGTGCATGAGCCGTATACCGCAATGCTTATGAATGAAGAATGTTTGGTGAATGATGCGTGGAGGTCATGCGTATGAAGAAGATATTCCTGTTACTGAGTTTGTTGTTGTTGGCCGCGTGTGGTCCGGGTAAGTATGATGGTTTTGCTACCTGTATTGCGCAGTCTGAAACGACGTTTTATGGTGCGTTCTGGTGTCCGCATTGCGCGGCGCAAAAAGAAATGTTTGGCAGTTCCGCTGATTTGTTGCCGTATGTTGAGTGTTCGACTCCTGATAAGCGCGCCCAGACACAGGTCTGCATCGATGCTGACATTCAGAGCTATCCAACGTGGGAGTTCAAGGATGGTTCGCGGTTGACGGGCGAAGTGTCGCTTGCAGGTCTTGCGCAAAAAACAGGTTGTGAACTTCCACAATGACGTTTGTTTTTTTCGTGAAAGAGTTGTTGAAGTGGTTGGTGTTGTTAAGTAACGTCTTGATTGCGTTATTAGTTATTGGTTTAATTCCTGCGTTGCGAAAACTTCCTGTCATCAAACAAATCTACGCATTTATGCACGGTAAACCGTTGTTGTTTGCGTGGATTTTTTCGTTGGTCGCGACGCTAGGTAGTTTGTTTTATTCCGAGATAGCGTTGTATGATCCGTGTAGGTTGTGCTGGTACCAGCGTATTTTTATGTATCCGTTGGCAATTATGTTGGGGATGGCGTGGTGGAAGAACGAGAAGCACATTGTGAAATACGCAATTCCGCTCGCAGTTATTGGTGGCTTGATTGCTGCGTACCATTCTGCTATTCAGTTTATTGCCGCTGTTAGTCCGAGTGTTACTGATACGTGTGCGGCTGTTGGTGCGTCGTGCAGAACTCCTGAGTTTTGGGCGTTTGGCTACATCACGATTCCGGTGATGGCGTTGTCAGCGTTTATTCTGATTTTGTTCGGGCTCTGGGCCGCGAGAAAGTAAATGGCAGGCATGGAAGGCATCCTGATGGGTTTTGCCTGGCTGAACTTTTTTATTTTGATTCTTGGCGTGTTGTTGCTAGTCGGTATTTTACTCGGCTTTATTTTTTGGATTGCGATGATTATTGATTGCGCGAAGAGAAATCTGTCTGCCGGCGAGAAGGTTGCGTGGATACTCGTGATTATTTTGTTGCATGATATTGGCGCAGCGATTTACTATTTTGCTGTTAAAAGAAAGAAGTAATTACAATCCAAGACTTTCTATCAGTGCGTTTGCGTCGAAGGGTTTCAAATCGTCGTATTCTTGACCGGTTCCTAAGTACAAAATGGGTTTCTTGGTGACGTATGAAACGGAGATTGCGGCTCCGCCCTTCTCATCGATGTCTGCTTTGGAAAGAATGATGCCGTTGATGCCGACTGCTTCGTTGAATTGTTTTGCTTGTTCGACGCAGTCATTACCCGTAATTGATTCGCCGATGAACAAGATGCAGTCGGGCTTCGAGACGCGTACGATCTTTTTCATTTCGTCAACGAGGTTTGCGTTGCTGTGCAAGCGTCCGGCAGTGTCAATCAAAACAATGTCTTTTTTGGCGGCTTCGGCGTGTTTGATTGCGTCGAAAGCTACTGCTGCAGGATCAGAGCCGTAGTCGTGCTTGATTAAGCGTACGTTGAGCTTGTCCGCGTGGAGTTGAAGTTGGTCGATGGCGGCTGCTCGGAACGTGTCTGCGGCTGCCATGACGACTGAGAGACCATTTGTTTGGAGCATGTGGGTGAATTTGGCGATGGTGGTTGTTTTTCCCGAACCATTTATGCCGACGAAGCAGATGACGTAGGGTTTTTTCTTTTTTGCTTCGTTAAGAATGTTAATTGTGGGCACGTCAAAGAGTTCTTTGATGGTAGTTTTCAACGTCGAAAGTATTTTTGTTTCGACTTGTCCGCGGGGGATGGGTTGGTTGACTAATGCAAGTTTCAGGTCGTCTTTGATTTTGTTGACGACTTCGACGGCGACGTTGTTTTCGAGCAATACGACTTCAATGTCCCAGAAGAGGTCTTCGAATTGGGTTTCCGAGATTTTCTTAGTAGTGATTGCTTCTTTCATGCGGGCGAAGAAGCCTTTCTTTTCGACAATGGGTTCTGCTTCAGGTTCCTCTTCAGTTTCGTCTTCTGTTGTTTCTTCTTCAGTAGTTTCTGCTTCTTCGAGTTCTTCTGTGTCTTTTTCTTCTTCGGCTTCGTCGTCAGAAATGTGTTTTAATCGTTCTTGTATTTTTGCAGGGGTGTATTCTTCGGGTGCTTCAGTTTTCTTTTCAACTTTCGGAGTTTCGGGTTCGATGGGTTCGAAGACTTTGTCAATGATGGGTTGTTCGCTTTCAATGTGGTCGTGGATTCTGATTTTTTTGAGGGGCGAACCTTCGACTTCGATTTCGTTTTCTTCCACGACGACTTCTTCTGGCGGTGTGGCGAATTCGACGGGTGGTTTTTCAACGTGTTCTTCGAGAATTTCGACTTCTTCTTTTTTGGTAAAGACTCCTTTGAGTTTTGAGAAGAAGCCTTGCTTTTCAGGTTCTTTTTCAATGGTGATTTTGGGAATTTCTTTAACAACTTCGGGTTCTTCAGCAGGAGTTTCTTTTTTGGGTTTTGTTTTCTTTTCCGTTTTTTTGACAGTCTTTTCTTTCTTGGCTTTTGCAACAGGTTTTTCTTCCGGAACGTCGACTTCCTGTTCAATTACTTCTTCTGTTGCAACTTCTTCTGCTTTCTTAGAGAACGAGGAAAGTGCTCCTTTGAGCTTGTCTTTCAAGAACTTGAACATTTTACTCCACGAGCTTTTGGAGCTCTTCTTCTGATTTGTGCGCGTGCGCGACCATGCTTTGCAGTTGTTCGGCGAGCTGGCTTTGGAGTGCCCGGAGTTCGACTGCTTGGGTGCTGATGAGCTTTCGTACTTCGGGAATGGAGCGGGGAACATTTACGTGCGCTCCAACATTAACGAGGAGTGTGCTGGTGTCTTGGATGTGTCCTTTGACAAAGATGCCGTTTGCGATGGGGACGAGGATTTCGGTTCCTGCTTTGACGGTGCCGATTTCATCAAGGCTTTTGAGGGTTTCGTCAAGGCTGTCTGCCTGTTGTTCGAGTGCTTCGGCTTGTTGTTGGATTTGCTGCATTTGTTGTCCGAGCGCTTGCAGGGCAAGATACTTCTTTTGGACTTCTTGTTCGTCAACCATGAAGGGAATGGCTATTTGGCGTTATTTAAAGCTTATGTCTGAGGTGAGTAGCAAAACATTTAAATAGCTCCCATCGGGAAATCGGATTATTAACCGATTTTCGGGGTGTAGCTATGATGATGGACGAAACAAGAGCATTTGAAGGCCAGAGCCGACCGCTTGACGCGTTGAATAAAGCGCGCAAGAAGAAGGTTATGGTTGAAGCAAAGGGCGGCAAGCAGTATGTTGGCTTGTTGAACGCATTTGACATTCACATTAACGTTGTTCTCGATAACGCTGAAGAAATGGAAAACGGCCAAGTGAAGAGAAAGCTCGGCACCGTGTTTTTGCGTGGCGACAACATTATTTTGATCTCTCCGGCGGCATAATATGAAAGGCACATATTCGATGGGTAAGAGAAGCAAGGGCAAGTCGCACATAATTTGCAGACGTTGCGGACGCCACTCGTACCATACGCGAAAGAAAGCTTGTTCAAGCTGCGGTTTCGGTAAGTCCAAGCGATTGCGATCATACGCTTGGAAGAACCCGATCAAGTAATTGTTATGACTTCTGACCGTTCGTTGGACGCAGACCTTGTTGCTGAGCAGATTAACGCTCGTCGTGGATGGTCTCGGGAGCAGATTGAGGAGGAAAGTATGCTGAATCATTTCACCGCACGTCCTCAAGACATCAATCCCCTTAATCCTGCGCACGAGAAATATGTGGGATTGATTCCGAAACTGTCTTCGGTCAGCGGCTCTCCATCAATAGAGCAGTTTGATGACCACAACTATTGCGATTTCTAATAGTTATTTTCTAAAATAGATATTGCAATACTTTCCGCCGTCGATAAGTTCAATTTTCTTTAGGCGTTTTAGTGGTGTTGGCAACCTTCGCAGCGCGACGGCTGATGCCTACTCGCCACCCCGATGGGGCGTCCCCCGGCTCGCCGCGCGCGAGGTTGCCGTTTTTTTGATTTTTCGCTCTTGGGAGTGCTATATATACTGTCAAAGAAGTGGCAAAATAGTAACTCTCTTAAACAAAAAGGTTCTTCCAAGTCTTGCGCGGAGGTACCGAAGCGGTCAAACGGGCGCGGCTTAGGACCGCGTGGCTCAGGCCTTCGCAGGTTCGAATCCTGCTCTCCGCATCCTTTTTTCCATTCTTTTTGGATTGAGTTTCACTCACAAAATGACCTTTTGTATGGACTTCTCATCCATACCATTAGGGAGTGGCACTGCCCCAAAAGTGAGTTTAAAGCAGTTATGGAGGGCTATTGTCAAAAATAGCCATTTCCTATATGCTTTACTTGCGAAAACCTTATAAACGTTCCAGAAGCCAATAGGTGTAGCTGAAGTTGGAGTCTTCTCCAACTGACGTTAAAAAAAGAGAGGAATCCATACTTTTGAAAGTATGGGTTCTCGCCACAAGAGGTATAAATGCACGGTGAAGGACGTCACGTCCTAAGTGCCTTTAGCCATAAAGATACCAGAGTAAACACGGAGGTGTTTAAATGAAAGCAATAAATACCAAGAAGATCGTCGCCTTGACCGCTGGCGCAGCCATGGTCGGAGCAACTATCTTCGGTGCAGTAGCAGCAGGCCTCGAATCGTACCCGGCCCCGTTCATCACGGACGGAACCTTTAGTGGTGCGATCGTTGTCGGCGAACTTGCCAAATCCACGGACGTTGTTGGTTCTATCGAACTCGCAGCAGGATTGCAAGCAGCAGCAGTAAAGAAGACCCCGGTCGTCGTGGGTACTGGCTCGTCCGTCATTGACAAAGGAATCAAGATTGACAAGACAGGAACACACGTAGGTTTGGGTCGATTCTTGCAGTTCGTTCAGGACACACCTTTGGATGAATCCGATCTTCCGAACTTGCTTGCAGAAGGCAGCATTGACGAAGATGAAGGAGCAACCAAGAACACGCTTGGCTACAGCCAAGATGTCCGTTTGTATTCGAACAGCGGTCAGGTTATCTTTACACAAGATGACGATGACGCTCCGACTGCCGGCGCGTACTTGTACTTTGCAGACAATGCAAACATGTACAACTACTCGTTGGACTTGGACGAAGACTGGGACTATGATAACACGTCCGCGGCAACGATTGATGCAGACTTCAACACAGCAAAGATTAACATGCTGGGTAAGGAGTACACCATCACGAACGTCAAGTCAGTCAGTACGACGAACTCCAACCTCGACAAGATCACCTTGTTGGCAGGAGACACAACTCGATGGATGACACAGGACGAACCTTTGACTCGTGAAATCGCAGGCGGCAAACACACGTTTGTTCTTGCAGACGTCAACGAAGACGAAGACAAGTGTGGCATCAGTGTCGACGGAACGATCCAATGGGTCGATGTCGGACAGACCAAGACGGTCAACGGCATCCAAATTGGCGTAACTGACGCAATTGTTGTCCACAGCGCAGGCAAGGACACCGACGTTTGTGAAGTAAACCTCGGCGCAACCGAACTTGAACTTGAAAACAACAACAACGTTAAGTTGAACGGTGTTGACATCGACGGTACGACGGTTGAAATTGTTGGAGACGTAAACTCGTTCCAGCGATTGAACATTGTCTACGAGCCTGATGACAACATCTATCTCGCAAAGGGCGAACACCACAACGAACCTGTCTTCGACGCGTTCACCTTCTACTTTGAAGGATTGACCACGGAAAAGTCGGAAACCATCGACTTGCAGGCAACTGGCAACTCGGCGAAGTTGACGTTCTGGAACAATGACAACAAGGAAATCAATGTTGAATGGGACAAAAACACAACGGATCTTATCACGTTGGGTACGTCCAGCAACCTCGATGACCGCTTGTATCTTGAAGGCCAAGCATGTGTTTTCGGAACGAACGCAATTACGGTGTGTGAGGGATCAGAATTTTTCCTCGTCACCTCTGGCGGCGAAGCACACGTCATCGAAATCTTGGATTTCGACACGGCGGACAACAAGATTCAGTTGAAGGACAAGACCTACGGCAGCACGTCGGAAGACGACTTTGACGAAGCGTCAAACTCGTCGCAGACGGTTGACTTGGGCTCTGGCGCGGGTTCGGTTAGCTTGACGGTAACCAATGGCGGCTTAGGAAACACCTCGCTTCCGGGAAACTTGACGTTTACCGAAATCTCGGGAAACAGCAACATTGCCGAAACCAGCTTGAACGACGTCGGTGGAGTAACCTTGTTGTCTTTTAACTTGACTTTTGGTCAAGTTCAGGGCACAGCGTTTACCTTGACGGAAGAAAACGATGACGGCTACGGTGGCGTTGTAATGAGACAGAACTTGTCGGTTGACACTGGCAGCGATGACGACATCAACGTTCTCGCACCGGTTGCAACTACAGGCGCGTTCCACGCATCCGCAGTGCAGGCCAGCGATAGTGACGACAACAATGTCTGGTACGTCACCAACTGGTCAACCCAGGTCTGGTACGACTCTGAAGACGCAGACTTTGCAACCTACACGTATCCGGACGAATACCGATACGGTCAGGCCTTTGTCGGCGAAACAGAAGCGAAGATCACCGCAAGCGGCGGATCGGTTGAGAGCGTCGAAGTTCAGCAAATCCCTGTTGGAAGCGCAAAGCTTGACAAGGACATTGCGGACTGGGAAGCTCAGAACTTGATCGTCGTTGGCGGTCCGTGTGCAAACACAATCGCGGCTGCCTTGATGGGCAACCCGACCGACTGTACCGCGGGCTTCAAGGAAGGAGAGGGTATCATCAAGTTGTACACCGCAAGCACTGGCAAGGTCTCCTTGCTCGCAGCGGGATACAGCGGATTGGACACTCGCCGAGTGACCCGAGTTCTTGCAAGTTACAAGGACTACGCTTCCACCCTCAAGGGTACGGAAGTTAAGGTCAAGGGCACCACCTTGAGCGACATCAGCGTCGAAGCTGTTGCGTAAGAACTAACAACTTTTTTTCTTTTTTTTTTAATTTTCTTTTTACTCTTTATCAATTTCAATGTGACTTGCTCTAGCTTTCTTTTTCACGGGGGGGGGATGAGAAAAAATATTGAATGGCAACGCGAATTGTCGTTGCCGTGTCCCTCCATGTTTGCCGTCGCGCCGGTTTCTGTGTCCCCTGTAGTCTTTGAGTCGGCGTTTAGTACTGCGCTAGCGCCAAAAACTGACTAAACAATACAACACAGAAATACATATAAACAATCACGGCAGAGAATTGATTGGGGAGTGTATGGAAAACGATGTTGCATTGACGTATGAGAAGCTGTACGAGCTTCTACGTCGTGAAAAAGGAAAAGAAGACCTGCAGCTATTAGATAACGTTTTTTTCTTACAGGTTGTTGCGTATTTGCGCGAGAAGGACACTACGTACAGCATGAGCTTGACGAAGAACGATGTCTTTAGCATGAATGAGCGTCAAAGACTCCAAACAGAACTGCATAACATTCACCGTTTGGTAAAAGAACTCTATGAGCGCAGAGAAAAGAAAATTCTTGAGATGGCATTGAACAGAAGTCGTACGAGCGCGAACATTATCGACACGACTAGTCTCCTTCCTGAAGAGCGCGCGATGTTTGACCAGTTGGTTTCCAACATGGATCATTTCAGAGTTGGTGTTTTGCAAAACATTTTGACGCTGAAAGATCCGTCAGTATCAATCACGACATTGCCGTTGCGTTTGTTCAACGAGCCAACAATTCCTCGAGGAGAAGCGCCGAAGAAAGTAGTTATTGAGCACCCGAGTTTTGTTCCGCCGACGGCAGTGACGCCTACTCCTGCTATTGCTCCGACGATAACTGCGCCTGTTGTTTCTGTTTCATCGTCTGGTGCTTCCGTTTCAGCAGCTGCGCAGTCAGCATCGACGCACATCAATGCAAATCAGTTGAATGTGCGTTTTATTCAGGAGGTTCCGCAGGTTGTTGATTCTGATATGGCGACGTTCGGTCCGTTCAACGCGAATGACACGGCAATTATTCCTCGCGAGATTGCAGAAATCTGGATTGAGCAGGGCGCGTGTGTTGAGCAGAAATAGTTTAGTTTTTATATTCTAAGTGATATTGTTTTTGTTATGATTCGTAACTTCATGTTGTTGAGTTTACTTTTTCTTGCAGCATGCACGTCTGTGCCGAATGTGCAAACTGACGCGTCAGGATTTCAAGATCTCACTCCTGCTGAAGCGAAAGAACTTCTTGCACAAAAAGAAGAGTTGGGCTTGTTCGTTCTGAACACGCATACTCCGTACGAGGGCGCAATTGAGAATACGGACGCAGTAATTGAGGATTGGGAAAACATTGCGAATCATCTTGACCAGCTTCCGGCGGACAAGAATACGCCGATTCTTGCGTACTGTCGTTCAGGAAGAATGAGTTTGGCAGCGATAGAGCAGCTCAAATCGTTGGGCTACACGAATTTGTATAACTTGAAGGGTGGTATGATTGCGTGGGACAAAGCAGGATATCAAGTTTTCAATAAGACGTTTGAGTGATTATTTCTTACCATAACCTTTATAAACCACCCTTCAGCACTTCGTAGTATGGTCGTCTTACCGAAAGTCCGAAACACGTACTGCCCGAAGTGCAAGAAGCACACCGAGCACAAGGTAGAACAGGCTAAAGCGAAGACGATGGGTAGCGCTCACCCGCAATCCCGTGGTAAGCGCGCTCAGGCCCGTCACAAGTCGGGTTTCGGTAACAAGGGCCGTTATTCTATGCCGCCCATTGGCAGACGACGTTTGTTCGGTCGAAAGACTTCCAAGAAAGTTGATTTGCGCTATGTTTGTAAGATTTGCAACAAGACGCACATCGCGGGTCAGAGCTGGCGCGCGAAGAAAGTTGAGTTCAAGTAATTCTTTTTTATGAAATACGTTTCGTCCGCGGTCGCGACGGTGCTTCTTGGAGCTTTTGCGGGCTGTCGGGCTCCAGAAATCGCAGACGTAACGTTTGAGCTTCCTGCTTCTGAATCATTGTGTGTGAATACGGAAACAAAGCATTACCGCACGGTGCGTTCTCGTGAGCAGGGTGAGAATGAGTTAATTGCGTTGGCAAAAACGTCCGAGCTTGAAGAAGGTTGGTTGTACAAGGATAACGAGTGGGTGGAGGTCGGTTTTTCTGAACAGGCGCGTGACGCGCATGTTGATGCGAGAGAACCGTTTTTGTCGTTCGGGGCAAAGGGCGTTTTTTATCACATTCATCCTCACAGTGGTGTTGAGCAGATGTGGAAGGATTGCAATCGTTCTTTAGAAAAAGAATTGGAAACGATTTCGTCAGACGAAGGAAGGCAGGATATCAAACGGCTTCTTCGGGATACGAATTCGAAACGAAATTATTTGCTGAACTCGTTTCCGTCAGGTAATGATTTGAAATTGCTCGCGTGCTATCCGCGGTGCGCGGTCGCGTCGGAGTTTGGTGTTGTGGAAGCAAGACGCACGACGAATGTGGTGAAAGAGTTCAATGAAACGCTTGCAGTTTATGATGCGGATATTCAGTATGATTCGCGCGCGGAACACGCGATGATCGTGATGTATTTGCAGTTTGGTAAATTGATGGACTATTTTGAGAAGGATGAGAATAAAGAAAAATGTTTGTTACTTTTTAATCAGGAACAATGGGACTTGTTAGATACGTAGGAGGCTCCGGAAGCCGCCGTCCAATTCGCAGTGTGGGAGCTGAACAAGAAGTTGAAGGGTATTCAGCTTGAATTCAGACGAGCGAAATAGTTTTTGTGTTTGGTTGATTTCTTTTTCGCGCAGGATGATTTAAATATGCTATCTTGTTAGTGCAAATCGAATGAAAGCATGGTTGTTGTTGATTGGAATTCTTTTGGTGAGTTGTGTGCAGAAGGCGGAGGAACCGCTTGCGGAACAACAAACGGGTGTGATCCTAGAAAATGTTTCGGCGCAAAATGTGACGGTGAGTGTGGTTGAGGATTCGGTGCAGGTAAAAACTGTTGAACGTGCACGTTCGAATTGGTGGATGCCTCGTCCGAGTTTGTCGTGGCAGTGGCAGTTGATGGGTGAGTTGAATGAGGAGTATGATGTTGATGTGTATGATGTTGATTTGTTTGATACGTCGAAAGAATCGATTGCGGCGTTGAAAGCGAAGGGTAGTAGAGTTATTTGTTATTTTAGCGCGGGTAGTTATGAGGATTGGAGGAGTGATGAGGCTGATTTTTCTGACGATGTTTTGGGTAATACGTTAGAGGGTTGGGAGGATGAGAAGTGGCTTGACATCTCACGAATAGAGTTGCTCGCGCCAGTTATGCGAAAACGATTGGATCTTGCCGTTGAGAAAGGGTGCGATGGGGTTGAGCCGGATAATGTGGACGGGTACGCGAATGATAACGGTTTTTCCTTGACTGCGCAGGACCAGTTGGGGTATAACAAGTGGCTTGCGGCAGAGGCGCACGAACGGGTGTTAGCGATTGGTTTGAAGAATGATGTAGACCAAATTTTGGAATTGGTAAATGACTTTGATTTTGCCGTTAATGAGCAATGTTTTGAGTATGGTGAGTGTGAGTTGTTGTTGCCTTTTGTTGAGCGAGAGAAAGCCGTTTTTGGTGTGGAATATGAGTTGGAGCCGGAAGAGTTCTGCGAACGCGCGAAAAGTATGCGGTTGAGCTGGCTGAAGATGGAGTATGATTTGGATGGCGGAAGAATAAGTTGTGATGAGTAAGAGAAAACTGTTTTTGATCAACAGCACATAAGAATTATCATTTTTCAGTCATTTAAATACTTTTTTTCAAAAAATTTCGTCAAGAATACCTTTATATAGAAGTCTTCTTTCAACTTGCCTAAATTGGTGACATTCATAGTATGAGTAGGGAGGCTGTTGGTATGAAAAACGCGAAAAATAAATTCTCAAGTATTTTGGTAATTATGATGATGGTGCTGTCCATCGTTCCTGCGGCGTTTGCGGACACTGAAGAAGGCGCAACTGCATCAGAAGGTCCTGGAGTTCCTGCTTGGCTTGCTCCTGGTAATGCAATTGGTAGTGATGATGTTTACACCTCAAGCGCATTGCTGATTGGTGAAACGTCTAATAATCTTTACTTGACGAACTTTGGTTTTGCTATTCCTGATGGTGTCACGATTGACAGTATCTCAGTGGCAATTAAGCGTTCTCGTGAAGGCGGCATTCCTCCAGTTATTCACGATTCCAGCGTTCGTTTGATGAAGGCAGGTGCAGTCATTGGGGACGATGCAGCAACTGCGACGCCGTGGCCTTCCCTTACTTTGTCTGGCGATGCTACTGAAGATCATATGCCTGTAGATCCTTTGTGGGGTTCCACGTGGACTCCTGCAGAGATTAATGCAGCAGGATTTGGTGTTGCGATGTCAGCAACGCGTGAAGTAGGCGGTACTGTTGCCACGCGACGCGCATTTATTGACAACGTTCAAATCACGGTAGATTACACTGACATTGAAGCTCCTGTTGCTTCATTTACTGCAATTCCGAACCCTGTTGACGAAGGTAGCAGCGTAACGTTTTCGAGCACCTCCACAGACAACGTCGGCATCACCCGATATGACTGGAATTTTGGTGACGGAACAATTCTCCTTGATGACTTAGCAAGTCCTGCGCCTCACCCATATGCAGATGGCGCGGACAGTCACACGGTAACACTTACTGTTTACGACGCAGCAGGTTTCATCGTTGATAGCACGACTGATATTGTTGTGAACAACGTTGCTCCTGTTGCAGTGCCTGGCGGTCCTTACGCGGGCGTTGAAGTAGTTGATGTTTCATTCAGCGCAGCAGCACTTGATGTTCCCGCTGACACGCACACTTATGAATGGACGTTCAGTGACGGTGGAAGTGCTTCGGGTGCGAGCGTTACGCACGCATTCGCAGACGATGGTTTGTATACTGCAACGCTTGTTGCAACGGATGATGACGGCGGAGTTTCGTTGCCGGTTGACGCAACCGTGACGATTAGCAACGCAAACCCGATTGCATCCGCAACGGTTTCACCGAGCTCTCCTGATACGGATGATGATTTGACTTGCAGTGCATCAGCGACTGATGTTCCTGCCGATACTGTTTCAGGACCGACGTACCAGTGGAACGATGACGGTGTTCCCATGGTTGGCGAAACATCCTCAACATTGTCAAGTACATTAACAACCAAAGGACACACGTACACGTGCGAAGCAACCTTTACTGACGAAGATGGTGGAAGCGACATGGATCCCGATTCAGTAACTGTTGTTAATTCCAATGTTATTGTTTCAGTAACTGCTCCAGTTGACGGTGATGATGAACATCACAACGGAGACTTGCTTGTTACTTGGAGCGCAACCGATGCTGATGGCGATAGCATGATCTTTGATGTTGTCGCAGACGGTATCACGTTCTGTGATAATACTCCATCACTCAGCTGTACTGTTGACACAACGTTATTGCCGCAGGGAACAAACACGGTTGTTGTAACCGCAGATGACGGTAGTGCAACAGGCGGCAGTGATTCTGCAGAATTTACTGCAGACAATGTTGCTCCAGTAATTACGGTTTCAGCAGCGCAAACTATTGAAGCAGGTGACGTATACGTCGCTCCGATCCCAACTGCGGTTGACGATATTGATGGTGATATCACCATCAATATTGCAGTAGGTGGCGAAATTGTTGATAACGACACGCCTGATGTCTATGTTATAACATACGACGTTAGTGATGACGCAGGTAATGCAGCAACGCAAGTAACGCACACCGTAACGGTTGTTGACACTACGGCACCTTCAATTACGGCTCCCGCGGGAATAACAATGGAAGCAACCGGTGCATTGACACCGGTTACTCTCGGTTCTCCTATTGTCACGGACAATAGTGATCTCGCACCGATCGTTACGAACGATGCACCGCCTGCAGGATATCCTGTTGGCTTGACCACAGTGACCTGGACTGCAACTGACGTTACAGCTCCGAATGCATTTGCGACTTCACCGCAAGCAGTAACGATTACGGACACAACGGCACCGATTATTTCGTTGACCGGTTCTGATCCGCAAATTGTTGCGCAAGGTAGCGGTGCGTATGTGGATCCTGGCGCAGTTGCAAGCGACCTCGTTGATGGTTTGTTTGCAGCAACTTCTTCAGGTGTTGTTGACACGGATACCATTGGTGATTATTTTGTTGCCTACGATGCGACTGATGTTGCAGGAAACTCTGCTTCAACCGTAACTCGCACCGTCCAAGTACGTGACTTGACTCCGCCGACATTGGTGAGCGCAATCACGCGTGATACTAATGCAAACGGGCAGATTGACACCATCGAACTTGAATTCAGTGAAGCAATTGACGACGATCGCCTTACTGTAGGAACGTCCGATGGTTGGGATATTGAAGACTACGGTGGCGAAGCAATCGCTAGTGGCACAGGCATCAATGACGAATTCCTCGTTTTGACGTTCACGGAAAGCGTTACGCCTGACACGAGCGAAACACCTGCTATTAGCTATGATGATACATTTGATGTTGAATCAAGCACGCACGACTTAGCATTAGGAAGTAATGAACTCGAAACGTTTGGTCCGTCTGATGAAACTGAGTTTTATCCTGACGACGGGGCAGCTCCGTTAATTGCGGTGACTGGCGCGAACCCGATGGGTTTGACTGTTGGTGGAACCTACACGGAAGAAGGCGCAACGCTCAGTGATGCTGTTGATGTTGATGAAGCAGGAGTAGTCATTAGCGGAACGGTAGATACTGGCTCGGCTGGTGCATATATTGTAAGCTATGACGCATCTGATGACGCAGGTAACACAGTACACGCTGAACGCACCGTAAACGTAGCAAGTCTGGGCGGCAGTAGCAGCACGGGCGGTGGCGGTGGTGGCGGTGGCGGTGGCGGAAGTACAGCGCAGATTAGAACTACAACGACTACGTCAACTGACCAGAGCGAATTGACTGGTGCGGATGAGGAAGCCAGTCCTCCGTTGAACAACGGCGCAAGTGAAGTTGATGGTAGCAGCGGTGAAATTACCCAAGAAACGGGCGATGGCGACGCGGGCAACCAAATCACGGGCGCAGTAGTTGGTGGCGGCGGTCTTGGTAACTGGTGGTGGCTGATTGCGTTGTTAATCGCGATTGGTGCAGCACTTGGCTTTACCTGGTATCGCAGAAACCAAGCGTAAAATTCTTCTTTTTTCTTTTTTTATTTCATTTTTTTCGTTGTTTTTCTATTCAATAACTTTATATAGGTCGCAATCTCAAATAAGGGTAAGAGGTTGAGATGTCCAAAACGATTATTTTCATACTAGTTTTCCTTCTTGGAGCTATCTCCGTTGCTGCTTCTCCTGGTGTGGTGGTCATTCCGGGTACGGGTGGAACGAATATCTCTGCTGATACGACAAATGGCGCGTGGACGACCATTACTGGGCCGACATTGCGAGAGAACACAACGGGCGACATCAGAACGGGTTTCTTCTATCTTGTCGCGCCTGCGGGCTTCGTGTTTGACACGAGTGCTCCGAATGTTGTGGTTTTGTTGGCAGGACATACTACAAATTCGCGGAATATTAATGATGGTGTGAATGGTACTTCTTTGAACATTACTTCGATAAATACTACAACTATCTCGTTTGATGTTGATGAGGCAAGTTCGAGTTCGGGCGTGCCAAACAATTTGACGTTTCAAAACATTCGTATTCGTCCGACTTCGGGTGTGGCTCGTTCTGCGAATGTTACGTTTTTGAGAACGAGTTCAGTGTGGTCGGGGCTCGTGACGGGTGATACCGTCATTCCGTTGACGGTTGTTGCTGGTTCAAGCGCAACGTTGAACGTCACCCCGAAAGCGACAACTATCAATCAAAGCCAGACAAAGACGTTTTACGCAACGGAGTTTGACGCGTATGGGAACAGTCTTGGTAATGTGACGGGCGCGACAACGTTTAACATTTCTGCAGGTGCGGGAGGTAGTTTTGATTCAAATGTGTATACTCCGGAAAAAGGAGGCATGTGGACGATTACAGGCAGTAAAGGTTCCGTTATCAACACAACCACATTGACAGTAACAGATATTACGAAGCCGATTATTACTGTTCTTGGTACATCTCCGCTCACAATTGAAGCGTTGTCGAGTTATGTTGATGCGGGCGCGACGGCTTCTGATGAAACCGATGGTGTTCTCACGTCGAGTATTGTGATGACGGGTAGCGTTACTTCGTCAGTTGTCGGAACATATGTTTTAACATATAACGTAACGGATGCTGCGGGTAACAAGGCGGATGGAAAAAACCGAACGGTAACGGTTGTTGACACGACTGCTCCAGTAATTACGGTTCTTGGTTCGAATCCGGTTGATGTGTCATTTGGTTCTGTTTACAGCGATGCGGGTGCAACAGCGTTAGACGCGTATGATGGCATAATTACGGGTTCAATTATTACGAACACATCTGCGGTCAACACCGCTGTGTTGGGAACGTATACGGTCACGTATGATGTTACAGACGCGAACGGAAACACAGACCACGAAACGCGCGCAGTGCACGTGGTGGACACGGCAATTCCTATTATTTCGATGTCAGGTAGTTCTCCAGTGACCATTGAAGTCGGCAGCAATTACAGTGATGCGGGCGCGACCGCGAGTGATGATGTGGATGGTAGTTTGACTGGTTCAATTGTGACGGTAAATGGTGTTGTTGCAAGCACGGTTGGCAATTACACTGTGATGTATGACGTGATGGATTCTTCGGGAAATAATGCAACGACGGTGACTCGAATTGTGCAGGTTGTTGATACCACAATTCCCGTTATTACATTAACAGGTAGTTCGAGTGTGACGGTTGAGGTTGGTAGCGTTTACAGTGATGCGGGCGCAACTGCAGCAGACAATTATGGTGGGGATGTGACTGGTAGTATTGTGACAGTAAATCTGGTCAATATGACTGTTCTTGGAAATTACACGATTACGTACAATGTTGTTGATGCTCAGGGTAATGCTGCGGTAGAAGTTACGCGAACGGTGCATGTTGTTGACACAACCGTTCCAGTCATTACTTTGGTTGGTGGCGATGTTTCGTTAACAACGGGCGATGCGTACAGCGATGCTGGCGCGACGGCGTCAGACAATTATGATGGTGATATTACGGGTTCAATTGTTACGACTGGTTCTGTTGACACAGGTGTTGCGGGAACGTACACGATGCATTATGATGTGACGGATGCGCAGGGCAATGTTGCAGTGACTGTTACAAGAACGATTACTGTTTCCGACTCTGCTCCGGCGCCGTCAAGTGGCGGTGGTGGCGGTGGAAGCAGTAGTCGTTCGTCAACTCCCGTAACTGTTCCTGTTGTGGAGGTTCCTGAGGTAGTTGTTCCGTTGATTGTTGAGGATGTTCCTGAAGAAGTCACTGATGTCACAACGACTGATTTCGCGAATGATTCGAGTTCGAGCGTTGCTGATTCGTTTGGTAGTTTGATTCCGATTGCGGGTGCAGCAACGACGGAAACGGCCAATGGGCTAGAAAACAAGGGTGGTAGCGCGACAGAGTGGATTTTGGCATTGTTGGTTGTTGGTTTGGCTGGTGCGGGTATTTATTCCGCTCACCGCGCGAAGAAGCCCAAGAAGCATCACAAGTTGGTTGTGAAGTTGCACAAGCGTGGCACAATCACGTTGAAGCTCCACAGACCGCAGCATAAGAGTAAATAAGTTCAGTCGCGCAAATTTTTCTCGTCACGCCTGAGCGTATGCAGTCCAGGGGGTATTTTGAGTGTTAGCAGGAACGATAACGAAAAGAAATGCGGGGGTAGTGGAAAAGATAGGCTTGCTGAATTACTCTTCAGCTACTGGAAGTGCATCTTCGACCGAAGGTTGATCTGCATCTGTGCCACCAGTAGTTTTGTATGCGGATTCGCTAGGTGAAGGGCCATCTGCAACATTCGCTCCTTCGTTTGTGAGTGCAGGTGTCTCTACGCAAGAGGTAAGTAGAAGCAATACAAGCAAGGCGAAGAGCAATTTCATGGTCGTTGTATGTCATGACTGAATAAATACCTTTGCATATTGCAAGGTTTGTTCGTGAAGATACTTTTTTTGTTTATAAACCAAATATTCTTAAACGAAGATGCCTTTCCTCGTCTTATGAAGCGAATTCAGCATTGTGCTACAGATAACCGTTACACGCTTAAAGACACGTGTCCTGATTGTGGCAAGGTTACGCAGACAACACAGCCTCCGAAATATTCTGTTGACGACAAATACTCAGGGTATAGACGAGAAGCAAAGAAGGCTGCAAGGCAAGAGGCAGGTCATTTATGAGTTGGGTTGCGCGGCCGACGGGAAAACTTCCTGTTCTGAAGAACCCTGTTTTGATTGAAGGTTTGCCGGGCATTGGTAATGTTGGCAAAGTCACGACGGATTTCTTGATCGACCAATTAAAAGCAAAGAAGGTGTTTGAGTTTCACGGCATTAGCATTCCTCATTCTGTTTTTGTGAATGAAAAGAACTTGGTTGAACTTCCGAGAATTGAGTTGTTTCACGCAAAGACAAAATCCAGAGACATTTTGTTGCTTGGCGGTGACGTGCAGCCGTTGTCGGAAGAATCTTGCTACGAATTTTGCGATGCGGTTTTAGCGTTGTGCACCCAGTTACATTGCAAAGACATTATTGCTTTGGGTGGTATCGGTCTCAAGCAAGTTCCGAAGAAGCCGAAGACGTATTGCACGGGCGCGGACAACGCTACGGTGAAGGAGTTCATGAAGAAGACAGGCGTTACGAACAAGTTGTATGGTATTGTGGGTCCTATTGTCGGAGTTTCTGGCGTGTTGGTCGGTCTTTCTCCTGAGCACAAGGCTCACGCAGTTGCGTTATTGGCGGAAACGTATGGTCACCCGATGTATTTGGGTTTGAAGGGCGCACGAGAATTGTTGATGGTGTTATCAAGATATTTGAACATGAAAATCAACTTGAAATTGTTAGATGAAGATATGGCTGAGTTGGAAGATGAAATGATGGCTCGTGAAGTGTTGCCGAAGTATCGCAAGTTCCCGGGCAAGGGCGAAACAAGCTATATTGGGTGATTCGTATGAAAAAAGAAGTGATGTTCACAATCGTTGCTGTTTTTAGTGCGTTAGTCGCGATTATTCTGCCGAGAGTGTTTGCGTGGGACGGTTCTTTGACGACGTCGTTGCTCGGCATTTTGTTTGGCGTTGGTATTGCGTTTCTGGTCTGCGGACTGAGATTGGCCTTGAAGGCGCGTAAATCTGTTCGTTTGCCGTTTATTGCGGTTATTTGGCTCATGATTGAGCCATGGTTGTCGACTTTGCCGTTGCCAAACTGGTCGAGCTGGATTGCGTTATTGACCATCATCGCGGCAATCCTTATTCTTGCGTTGGATGTGTGGAAACAGATTAATCACGGTGCAGGGAGAATGGATGATGATGTCCGACGCGGCGGATTTGATGTGTGGTAAAAACGAGAAATTTCTTTATTCCTGTCTCTTGAATTCTGCAACTGCCTTGTGCTTTTCAGCATAAGCAATAGTCTTGTCGACTGCGTCTTTCATCATTTTTTCTGCTTTCTTGAAGTCGTCGGACTTAACCGTCAAATGGTATGTTCCGTTGCCTTTGTATTTGATGCTTAAGTCGCCAGCAGTTGTAAGTGCTTCGTTCAGCGCGCCAGTAATGACGTCAATGCCGTCTGGGGCAGTGCTGGAAATCATGAAGTCACCGATGAGTTGGACCTCGGGAGGTCGAATCTTCAGCTTGACTGCTTCAGAGAAATCTTTTGCAAGCGTTGCTTCTAAGCCGATTGCTTCGAAGGTGTCTTCGTCGCGTGCGACTGATTCAAACGCGGGGAATAATGCACCGTATTTTGCAAAGATGGGTTCTCTGACTTTCAAGTAAAGTGCTTTGGGATCGATTTTGCGGGCTTTGGCAACGTGTTCGAGAATCTTTTCTGCGAACTGTTCCTGCTTCATGTCGTTCAATTTGGTGCGTCTGTGACCTTCGTTGACGCGTCGTAATGACAAGTCAATGTGTCCGCGTTCCAAGTTAATCTGCAGAACCTTACACACAATCTTTTTGCCTTCGGCGACGAATTCTCGGATGTTTTTGATGCGTCCGGGCGCGATTTCAGAAATGTGTATCATGCCTGATTTGCTGTATTCGTCGAGCGTGCAGAAGACGCTGTGGGGCTGAACGTTGGTAACGGTGCAAAGAACTAATTCTTCATTTGCGGGAAAGCCTTCTTTCTTGAGTAGCATAGACGAAAGGGACAGAAGGGGGTTTAAAAAGGTTTACGTCGAAACCGCGGGGTTCAGAACTTTTCTTTTCCGAACACTTTCTTCTCGAGGCTCCACGTCTTGGCGCCGTATGCGAGTGTCGCGATGAAGGCTATTACGAAAGTGAGCGCGGCTCCGCCGTTGTTGGTTATGGGGTTCCAGTTGCCGGTTTTTGTGTGGACGTAGAATGCTACAAGCATCTCGATGATGCCGAAAAATGATGCTGGCCGCACGAGTACGCCGGTCACCAGTCCGAGGCCGATCAATAGCTGTCCTGCGCCGGCAAACCAGCCCAGAGAAAAGGTCACAGGAATCGTGCCCCAGATTCCGAAGAAGTTCTTCAGTCCGTACATGAAGAAAAATAGTCCTAACAATATCCTGAATGTCGAGTAAAGATAATCGTCTCGCGGGTGTGCTTTTGCCATGCTCAATCTCCTTTTTCTTAGGGGGAGTAAGAGAGGTGTAGTATATAAAATGTGCATTTACGAAAAAATGGCAGAATTATTCTAACACTTCAAGTACGCGTGCTTTGACCTTGCTTTTGCCGCCTGTCGGGTCTGCGAGTATTTTTTGGCAGATGAGGCATTTGATGCTGGTCGATGCTCTGCCGAAAATGATTTGTTCATTCTTGCATTTCGGGCAGCGCACTTTGACGAATTTGCTCGTGGTTTGTTTGAGTCCTTTCATGGTTTCTCTAGTGAAGAAACACAGGGAGGGGTTTATAAAGCTTTGCTCACAGGTTCAGAATGTTTAAAAGCAGTCTTCTGGTTTTTTGTTGTATGGAGAAGAGAACGCCGTATGACAATATTTGTTCTATTTTGGTGAGCATACACGAAGATTTGCGCAAACAGGATTCGGATAATCCTCTGCTGAAATTCATTGACGTTCGGGGCGATGACATTTTTTCGTTTCGTGACGAGTACAAATCGGAATACATCCAAACGTTTGAACAAGAATTCGGGCACCTGTCGCACTTGGAAAAATTGGAAATGGGTTTGGGAAAGTATTTTCGCGCATTGGAACAGGCATATTTAGAAAATGGTAACTTTCGTCCTAAATCAGAGCCTTAATCATCAACGTGAACATATTCCCTCTATAGCCAATCATTAAAAGCATTCTTTAAGGGTTAGAGTATGTGGAAAATTTAGGTGAGTTGGTGACGCAGGCGCATTGTCATCTTGCTATGCTGGAGCGGAGTCATCCGTTGTTGAGTTACATTAAGGTTGATGGAGCGGGTTCGTTTAGGTTTCAGCCCGAGCATTTCGCTGAATACTTGGAACAGTTTGAGTCAGAATTCAGCAAGTTGCCTCAAAAGCAGGAGTTAGGGTTGGGAAAATATTACCATTCCGTGCGTGTTGTGTGTCAGGAATTGCAGAACACGCGTCCGAAAAAAGTTACGCAGAGTTGATCATGGACGGCACGAGTTGTGCGTCGGGGTGTTCGTCTGAGAATTTGTGGTCTTCTGGTGCGTAGGGACAGATCCAGAGTGTTTTCGCGTTTTTTTCGTCGCACATTGTTTTAACGGAAGTATCCATTTTTGTTCTTAGCACATAGTCTGCGATTGGGATGACAACGTTGAGGTTTTTGTTCATTTTTGCGTGGTGTCCGTAGTGGTGGCGGTGCATTTTTCTGAAGGGCGAAAGTTTTCCACCGCGAACCCAGTTCATGAAGCCGCTTTTTGTTTTTGCCCAAACTCCTCGTGACGCGCGTGCTTCTGTTTCGTAAACAACGAATTCATCGACAAGGTTGTCGATGACGAATTCGGCTGATTTGTCCGTGACTTTTACTCCTCGCGAAAGATTGTGTTCGAAATAGTGTGTGCATTCTGCCTGCAAGTCAGCGGGAATGATGCGTTTGCCAGAGCCGTGTTTGGCTTCTTTGCGGGCGGTGTTGATGACGTAATTGCTTAAGTTGTCCATGAATGGGAGAGGGAAGAGTGCGTTGCCGTCAGGTTTGTCTTGTACGTGGTGCGCGAATGATTTCTGCACTTGATAGAGCTCTTTTTCGAGGACGTGCATCCAGTTGTGGGTGGTTTCGTACGCGCGGTAGTAGCTCATGACTGAGGCAGTGACTCCCGTTACGAGTCCTGCCGCTTGTGCGAAGTTCATTGCGTGTTCGGGAACGAGTGCGTTGTATGCTGCTGCGATTCCCGCGCTGAATCCGGCGCTGCCGAAGAAGATTTTTGCGATTTCTCCCCAGCCGAATTCGCTGGTGATGTTGTCGTTCCAGGTGTCTTGGAAGTAGTGTTTGGGTGCTTTGTACGCGCCGTGGTGTTCGTCTTGGTGCGTTTTTGATTGGCGTTCGTTGATGTGCGGAATGCGCTTGTTTTTGGGCTGGTGCATCAGGTATTTGTGGATGCCCCATTCAACAAAACTCGTGAGTGGGGTCATGACTGCGTAAGAAGCTGCGGCGTATGGCGCTGCTTGTTTGACTGACGAAAGAATTTCTTCCAGCATATGCCGAGAATGCAGCATTCGCTTTAAAAACCTTATGTGGACCACATGAGTTAAATAGTGGTTTGTTGTTTTGGAGTGTATGAAATATGAATCGGTGCGTTTGCACGGAGGTGCGTAATGGGATGCGATTGTGGTAGTGGTGGCTGTTGTGGTGGCTCGGAAGAAAAGATGAGCCCTGCGGAACAGGTCAAGATGCTCAAGAACTATGAGAAAGAGCTTGCGCAGGAAATGAAGGACGTTGCCGCCAAAATCAAGGAATTGTCCAAGAAGAAGTAGTTTTTTTGTTTTTTATTATTAAGGTTCTTTTTCGTGTCGTTTTTCCGTTTTTAATGAGGGTGTGTTCAGGCGATGCATTTAAAAACGTGCTTCACGCTTTAAAAGCGTAAAGAGTGTGATGTATGTTCAAAATTACCCGCGTGTTTGCTCGTGAAGTTCTTGATAGTAGGGGTAACCCTACGGTTGAGGTTGATGTGCACACGTCTGCTGGCCGGTTTGGTCGCGAGATGGTGCCGTCTGGGGCGAGTACGGGTGTTCACGAAGCGCTTGAGTTAAGGGATGGTGGCAAGCGGTATCTGGGTATGGGCGTGCAACGCGCGGTTAGAAATGTCAACCAGATTCTTGGTCCAAAAATTGTTGGTTTTGATGTTCGTCAGCAAAGAGATATTGATGACAGGCTTAGAGATATTGATGGCACGGCGAACAAGTCTGTTCTGGGTGCAAATGCTATTTTGGGGGTTAGTCTTGCGGTAGCACGAGCCGCAGCAGTCTCGAGCGATATGCCGATGTATCAGTATCTTGGTAGTTTATGCGGAACGAAGAAATACATTCTTCCAGCGCCATTCATGAATGTGATTAATGGAGGTCGTCATGCGGGGACGAATATTGATTTTCAGGAGTTCATGATTGTGCCGTTTGGAAAGACGTTTGCGGATAGTTTGAGAATGGGTTCGGAAGTGTATCATGAATTGAAGAATCTGCTCGTCAAGAATTATGGTAAGGAAGCTGCCAATGTGGGCGATGAAGGTGGTTTTACGCCGCATTGTCATGGAGGGGGTAATACGGTGTGTGAGTTGATTGAGGAGCCGTTGGATATGTTGTCGGAAGCGGTGAATAATCTAGGCTATCAGAAGGAAGTAAAATTTGCGATGGATGTTGCGGCGTCGGAGTTTCACCGGCAGGGCAAGTATGTGGTGAGGGGCAAGCATATGTCTGCGGGCGAATTAAGTGATGTGTACGCAGAACTCGCGAAGAAATATCCTATTATCAGCATTGAGGATCCGTTTCATCAGGAGGCGTTCAAGGAATTTGCTTCATTAACAAAGCGTTTGCAGGGCAAAGTGCAGGTTGTCGCGGATGATTTGACCGTTACGAATTCGCAGCGTATCAGGGAAGCGATTAAGGCAAAGTCTGCGAGTTGTTTGTTGTTGAAGGTGAACCAGATTGGGACGTTGTCAGAATCGCTTGACGCGTCGCAGTTGGCGAAGCGTGCGGGTTGGAACACGATGGTGAGCCATCGGTCTGGTGAGACGGAGAACCATTTCATTTCAGACTTGGCGGTTGGTATGGCAACGCAGCAAATCAAGGCAGGAGCTCCCGCGCGAGGCGAACGGACGAGTAAGTACAATCAGCTTTTGAGAATCGAGGAAAAGTTAGGCTCGAAGGCAAAAATATGCGGTAAGGATTGTTGGAAGTAGGGTTCTGTTCGGGCGTTGAGCTTATTCTGGTTCGTAGAGGTTTTCGCGTAAAGCAATAATGATTTCTTTCACTTTTGCAGGAGACAGTTTGGGGTATTCGGAGAGAATTCGATCCGTGAGCGCTTTGTCATCGTTAATGATGTCTGAAAGTATGGGTCCGTCTCTTCGCTCTGCGAGGTCTCGTGCAGTATCAATTGCGTCTCGGGAAATTTTCGCCTGTTTCTTTGGCACACCAGTCGGTTTTCCCGCGAGAAAATCAGTAATGATGGCTTTCAACTTTTTCCGTTGGGCATCAGTAAAGGGCGAATCGGGGTAGTCTGCATGGAGTGCTTCCGCAATTCCTGATTCTTTATGCACGATGAGTTTAAACAAGAACAGGAAGGTTGTGTCTGGTGCATTGGTGTATCCCGTTTTTTGGTATTCCATTGCTTTTGCAGGATTTTTTTTGATGAGCTGAATGGTTTGTAGTTCGAGTATCAGAATTTGTTTTAGTTTTCTGAACAGTTTAGGCACCGTGACTTCATCCGCAGGGTTGTCAAAATTCATTGGGACTGATTTTATATCGCGTAGTTCTGAAATGACTTCCTCCTCTGTTTTCTCGATGACATCAAGATCGATAAGTTCACGCGTGATAAGCTTCTCGATGTGCAGAACGCAGCTCAAATTGTTCGCGAGAACTTGCTGCATGTCATTGCGGTCAAGCTCATCAGGTCGTACATATTTGAGTCCTTTTGCAGCGCGTTCTTTGTCTTCGAAAGAAAGAAGATAGTCTACCAAAATCTTGTCAGCAGAGGTCTGTTCAGAGGGATTTTTATTTTTTTTTGTTAGCCAGTCGAGCAGACCCATGTATCTTCACAAAAACTCAGCATATATTAAGCTTATCATAATATGTCAAATGATAGAATAAGTTTTAATGAAAATAAAAAAAAGTAGGGCTGGATGGTGCCGATGTTGAAGGTCACCACCTCGTTTGTCGTAGAGGCACCATCTTCCCTTTTGCCGGTTAGGGCTTCTCTGGCATTTCTTCCGTTATGTTCTTTCTCTTCTACGTTTTCTCTTCTTCTTTTCTATTTCTGTCGACACCGTTGATAGATGTCTTAAGAATTCATAAGACGTTGAAGTATAACTAGGTTGTGAATTAATACGTTTTGTCGTCGGGCGCGAATAAAGTGCTGCCGCTATGTAAAAAATATATACGGCATATATTATTCGCGAGCGTGAGTGCTATTCGTCATCACGCATTGTTTTTGTTTTTTCTCGAACAACGTCTTTTACTGCTGCGCCCCAGCGCAAGAAGTCTTGCTGGACGAGGCGGTCCGTTTGTTTTGTCACAAATTCCCCCGTCTTCACTCGGATTATTTTGATTGTTGTTGAAATATTTAAACGTTATGAACTATTTTTGCACTTTTAGCAAGAAAAAAGAAATCACAGTCGAACAGCGACCATGATGTCGGAAATATTCGTGCCGGTTTTTCCCGTCTTGATTGCCGAATTTATTTTTTTCCAGAACATGTAGGAATTGTTGTCTTGCAGGAAGAGTGCAGGTGTGAGTTTCAATTGTTTTGCCCGTTTGAGTGTTGTCTCGTCGGCGAGTGCGCCGGCGTAATCTGAATTGTCGCGTCCGTCAGAGCCCATGGATGCCAAGGCGGTGTGTTTCATTGAAGCTAATGTTTCAACCGAGCCTAACACGAGTTCTTGGTTTCTTCCGCCTTTGCCGTGACCGTGCACAGTGACCGTGGTTTCGCCAGCTCCGAGAACGGCTGTCTTTTTGCCGAGTTTGGCCAGCAGTTTGATGCCGGTGTCTCTGGCTTCGCCGTGGATGTCTTTCAGGAGTATGGATTGCAGTCCAAGTTCTTGAGCGGCTTTTTGCATCGCTGTCAATGCGTGGCTACTGTCGAGGATGAGCAAATTTTCTACTTTTTTGAATGTGTTTGCTTCTTTTGGGGTTTCAGTTAATTTCACTTGATTGAGTCCGTAGTCGGAGAGTATTCTTCGCGCATCTTTGGCAGTCGTAGAGTCAAGTACGGTTGGTCCAGAAGCAATCACGCCGAGATTATTGCCGACGACATCGGAAACAAGTAAGGTAATCACGGTTGCGGGGAATAGTTTTTCTGCGAATCTTCCGCCTTTGACGCCGTCGATGTGTTTGCGGATGGTATTCAACTCTTGAATGGTGGCTCCTGACCGAAGGAGTTCTTTCATGAGTGCTTGGTAGTCAGGTAATGGAATTTGCGGGTCGGTGAACAACGCGCTTCCTCCGCCGGAGAATACGCAGATGACGATGTCAGATACGCCGAGTGTTTCGGTGAGAGAAATTATTTTCTTTGTGAAGGTTACGTTTTTTGCGGACGAGATAGGATGGTCGCCGACGAGTATTTTGATGCGTTTGAGTTTGCGTGGCTGTGTGTCGATGACGAGTCCGTCTGTAATTGCGTTGCCGAGGACTGCTTCAACGCCAGCAGCCAAGCCAGCGGATGCTTTTCCTGCTCCAATCACAAATATTCTTCGTTTGGCAATGGAGATTTCGCGTTCGCCGATGTGGAGTGTATTGCCCTGACGTCTGAGTGTTTGCGTGACGGCGACTGCAGGGTCAAGTGCTGCGAGTCCTGCTTCGAGAATCTTTAAGCAGTCTTTTGCCGCGGGGCTTTTCGCTATGGTTCTGTTAATCATGCTCTTTTTTACTATTTAGGTGATGGAGCGATGCATTTAAAAACATTTGTTGTATTTAAAGGGGTGAAAAGAGGCATGAAAACACTTGTTATTGCGAGCGAACGCTCGTTGGACTTTGGTAGGAAGATTGCAAGAAAATTGCACAAGCCGTTCTCGAAGCTGTTGACAAAGCATTTTCCTGATGGCGAGCTCTACCTAAGGTACCCGATTCCGTTGAAGGGCGCCCACGTTATTCTGGTTGATAGTATGCAGCCGAATCCGGATGATGCATTAGTGGAGCTTTTGTTTGGTACGGCTTCAGCACGCGCCCACGGCGCGAAGAAAGTCACGTTAGTCATTCCGTACATGGGCTTTTTGCGTCAGGACAAGGAGTTCCATCCGGGTGAGACGGTGAGTAACAAAATAGTGGCCGACCTGTTAAGTAGAGCGGATAGAATTGTGACGATGGATCCGCACTTGCACCGCATTTCGAGTTTAAAACAAATTTTCAAAACGAAAACGAAAACGCTCACGGCGAACGATATTCTCGCACAGCATTTGAAAGCAAAGCATAAGGGTGCGCTTGTTGTCGGTCCAGATGGAGAGTCGTTCCAATGGGCGAGAAGCGTCGCAAGCAAGGCTGGACTTCATGCAATCGTTTTGAACAAGAAGCGTTACACGTCGGAAAAAGTTCGTATCTTGGTCAAGTCAGACGTTCCGTTGAAGGGTAGAGATATTGTCATTGTGGACGACATTATCAGTACGGGTCACACGATGATTGAGCCCATCAAACAATTTAAGCGCATGAAGGTCAAGAGTATTACGTGTATTGGTATTCATGGTGTGTTTGCGAAGAATGCGTTGCAAAAGCTGAAAAAACTTGGTTCAAAGGTTGAGTGCACGAATACAATTCAGAATCCTGTTTCAATTATTGACGTTACGGATGCGTTTGTTGAGGCGTTGCGATAGATGGCGTTCAGAACAGTTTATGTCGTAAGACACAGCCAATCGGTTGATAACGAGCATCATGTTTTTTCTGGCTGGCGTGATTCTCCGTTGACAAAGCAGGGCATTGAAACAGCAAAGATTCTTGCGCAGAAACTAAAACACAAACAAATTGACCTTTCCTTTAGTTCTGACCAGGTGCGTGCGTTGGACACCGCAAAGGAAATTCTCGAATTTCACAAAGAAACTCCTATTATTGTTGATGCAAGGTTAAGAGAGCGAGATTATGGCTCACTTACAGGTCAGAGCAAGATTGCATTCCAACTAAAAAATCCAAAGTTGTACGAAGTATACCATCGTTCCTATAGTAAAGGTCCGCCGAAAGGAGAATCGTTCAAGGCAGTCGACAAACGCGTGCAGCCATTCATTAAAGACCTCATCAGCATCGTGAAGGAAATGAAGGTCAACGTGTTAATCGCCGCGCACGGCAACAGTATTCGCCCTATCCGAAAGCATTTCGAACACTTGTCCATTCACCAAATGAGAACGATTGATAATCCGCATGAGAAAATTTTTGAGTATAAAATAAAAGTATAATTCTAGGCAGTTGCATCAGTTGATTTTCGTAACTTAAGCAATTCTCCGACGAGTAAGACACTGATCGCTGCGCTCATAATCCATGCCCATTCGATGCCGGTTAGTGGCACGGTTTTGAACAGAGTGTTGAGTGCGGGGATGTAGAGCACGCTGAGCTGGAGTGCGAGTGAGGTCGCGAGCGCAAGTAATACCCAGATGTTGGAAAATGGATTGGTAACGAATACTGAACGGTCTGTGCGTCTGCTGAGGACGCTGCAGAGCTGCATCATGACGATGGCGGTGAAGGCGATGGTTTGTGCGCGTTCTACGGGTGCGTTCACGAACAAAAGAAGTGTGCCTAGCATCATGGTGGTTCCGATGATAAGAAGTCCTGCAATGTTGTTTGTTCCGATGATGGGTGTGCGTTGTGGTTTTTTGCGCATGATGTCTTGTCCTGCGGGTTCGACGCTTAATGCAAGTGCGGGCATGCCGTCCGTTACGAGATTAATCCAGAGGAGTTGGATGGCGAGGAAGGGTAATGGTAGTGCGAGCAAGAGTGCGGTGAAGACGGTGATAACTTCTCCTGCGTTTGCAGCAAGCAAGTATCGTACTGATTTTCCGATGTTGTCGTAGATGCGTCGTCCTTCGCGGATGGCTGCGACGATGCTTGCGAAGTTGTCATCGGCGAGAATCATGGCTGAGGCGTCTTTTGCGACGTCGGTGCCCGATCCCATTGCGATGCCGATGTCGGCTTTTTTGAGTGCGGGTGCGTCATTGATGCCGTCGCCAGTCATCGCGACCACGTGGCCTGCTGCTTGAAGAGCATGGACGATTCGTATTTTGTGTTCGGGGTTGACGCGCGCGAAGACTCCGATGTCGGAAATATTGTCAAGATTGTATAGGTCGAGTTCTGCTCCGGTAACAACTCTGCCAGGTATTCCCAAAGAGTCGGCGATGGCGTCGGCGGTGTCTGCGTGGTCGCCGGTGATCATGATGACTTTGATGCCTGCGTTGTGGCATTCGCGGATTGCTTCGCGGGCTTCGGCTCGTGGTGGGTCAATCATTGCTTGTAATCCGACGAAGGTGAGGCTTTGTTCGGGGGTTTTGGTGTTTTTTGTGGTGGCGAATGCGAGAACTCTCAGTGCTTGTTGTCCGAACTGTTTGACTTGGTTTGCGATGAGCGTTCTCTCGGTGTTCAGCATCGTTACCGTTTTGCCGTTGAGCAGGATGTGCGTGCATTTTTTCAGGAGGACATCCGGTGCGCCTTTGATGAAGGCCGCTTTTTGGTGGATGGTCGTCATTATTTTGCGTTCGCTGGTGAATTCGATTTCTCTGATGCGTGGATACATGGTGGAAAGTTTTTCGATGGAGAGTCCTGCTTTGATGGCGCTGACGAGTAGAGCTCCCTCAGTTGGGTCTCCGAGAACGACAGAGTCTTTGAGTGTGGCGTTGTTGTTGATGGCGCCGATGGTGAGTAGTAAGTCTAGGTCTTTTGGTTGGCTGGAGAATCTGCCGGTGGTTTGGTAGCCGGTGCCGGTGACGTCAACGACTTGGTTGTCGACGAAGAGTTTGGTGACCGTCATTTGGTTTTTGGTTAACGTGCCGGTTTTGTCCGTACAAATCACCGTGCAGGCTCCGAGTGTTTCGGCGCTGGGGAGTTTTCTCACTAATGCGTTTCTGGAAGCCATGCGTTGGACGCCGAGCGCTAATGCAATTGTTACAACGGCAGGCAGTCCTTCAGGGATGGCGGCTACGGCGAGCGCGAGTGCGGCGATAAAGAAGGTGAGTAACGGTTTTCCTTGTAATGCTCCGAGTGTGAAGACGCATGCTGCGACAACGATGACGATGAGGGTGAGCCAGAAGCTCAGCTCAGCCAATTTCTTTTGGAGGGGTGTGTCTTCTGTTTTTGCGGTTTTGATGAGTTTGGCGATTTTGCCGATTTCAGTTAAGTTGCCGGTAGTTGCGACGATGGCTTTTGCTCTTCCGGCGACGATGATGGTGCTGGCGAAGAGCATGCAGGTTTTTTCCGAGATGAGCGCGCCTGCGCTGGAAGGAAGAGTATTTTTTTGGACAGGAGTGCTTTCGCCGGTGAGGTTTGCTTCTTGGGTTTGCAAATTTGTAGCAGTCAGGATGCGGCAGTCTGCGGGGACTTTATCTCCCGTTTCGAGCAACACAATATCTCCAGGCACAAGCTCGGCTGCATCAAGCAGTATTTCTCGTCCGTCGCGGATGACTTTTGCTTTCAACGCGGTTAATTTTTGGAGTAATGCAATTGCTTTTTCTGCGCGGTATTCTTGCGCAAATCCAAGGATGGCGTTGAGTACAACAATAATTGCGATGACGTAGAAGTCTGCGTATTCTTTGACGAAGAGGGATATCCCCATTGCGAACAACAGTATCCATACGATGGGGCTGGCGAACTGTTCGAGAATCAGAGTTAATACGGAGGTTCGGGTGCTGTCTGTGAGCGTGTTTGGTCCGTAGCGCCCTCTGCGGCGGTCGGCTTCAAATGTGGTGAGCCCGCCTTCGGTGGCGGTAAGCTCGCGGAGTACCTCTTTCGCGGTTGTGTCGTGGAACGACATGGTGTTTGTTTAACGTTCGATGCTATATAAACGTAACGAAGCGTCTCGTTGTGTCCACGCACGTCTGCTTTTCACGTTGTTGCTGCACCGGTAGTCTTTGAGTCGTTGTAATATCGAAGCCTAAGAACACAAACAAAGCAAATTGATCGAGCCACCACCTTTTTATACTCAGTCTTCTCATTTGAATTTGTGAAAAAAGTGGTGAAAGAAGAACGTTCTGTGTTGAAAACAGTAGTTACTATTATAGGAATCTTGTCGGGTTTGCTTTCACTAGCGTTCTTTGCATTTTTATTTGTCATGATCGTTTCTGCCGTGAGCGGTCCGGCGACATTCGCAGAGGGTAATGTCGCGATTATTCCGATCCAGGGAGAAATAATGACGCAAGGTTCGTTTGGTAGCGCGGTGAGTAGTCAGATTGTTGGCTGGATTCAGGATGCGGAAGCGAATGAGCAGATTCAGGCAATCATTTTCGAGATTGATTCTCCGGGTGGCAGTCCGGTGGCGACGGAAGAAATCGCGCGAGCTATTAACGAGATGGAGAAGCCGAATGTTGCGGTTATTCGAGAAATCGGTGCGTCGGGCGCGTATTGGGCTGCTTCGGCGACGGACAAGATTTACGCGAGCCGTATGAGTTTGGTTGGTAGTATTGGTGTCGTTGCAAGTTACATCGAGATTGCCGGCACATTAGAAAGATACAACGCAACATATCAATCATTAACAGCAGGCGAGTTCAAGGAAGCGGGCAGTCCGTTTAAGCATTTGACTGCGAAGGAAGAGCAGATGTTCCAGTCACAATTAGATAAGTTGCACACGATTTTTATTCGGGCGGTTGCGCAAAATCGCGGTTTGCCTGAGGAGAAGGTTCGCGAGATAGCGAACGGTTGGGTTTATACGGGCGATGAGGCGTTGTCGTTTGGCTTGATTGACAAAATCGGTAATGAGGATGACGCGATTGCGGACCTTGAGGAATCGTTAGGTATAACTGCTGAATTAGTAAAGTATGAGGCTTCCCCGTCTTTCTTTGGCAGTATTTTGGGCATGTCGAATGATGCGAGCTTTCAGGTCGGGAGAGGGATTGGAACGGCGATGACCGAGCCGCGTGCGCAGTCTCCAGTAAAGGTTTGGACATGAGAGTTTCGTTTCTGATTGTTTTTTCATTATGTATTTTTCTCACGGGTTGTGTGCAGGACAGAGTAACGTTTTTCGTTCCTGATGGTTACGTGAACATTGACGTGCGTGTTGCGGATACGTTAAGTGAGCAGGCTTCTGGTTTGATGGAGTCTTCGTTGAAAGATGGCGAGGGGATGTTGTTTGTGTTTCCCGATACTGCCCAGAGAGCGTTTTGGATGAAGAATGTCACGATTCCGCTGGATATCATTTTTGTTGATGAAACAAAAACCGTAAATGAGATTAAGGAGAATTTGCCTCCGTGTGAGAGAGACCCGTGCGCGGTGTATCCATCACTCAAGCCCGCAAGGTATGTTGTTGAAGTTCCCGCTGGTTTTGCAAGGGAGCACAAAATCATTGTCGGCAGCAGAATGACGAGTACGGTTGTTTGAGTTAGAATTTTTTCAACTGTCTTCTTTCTTCATTCCTTTTTTGCTCATCCAGATGGGGATTTCGTAATTGCCTTGGATTTTTGGTAGTGTGATTGCTTTTGCGTCGGTTAAGTCGTTGATGTTGACGATGCCGGCGTTTTCGTCCGTGATTCGGGGACAGGCGGTGTTGACCCAGCAGTCGATGAAGTTGAAGTTTTCGAGTTCGTTGAAGTTCAACGTGTCAGCGACAAAGACGTAGTAGTTTTTGTCTTTGTTCTTTTTGAGTTCCATGGCGCGTTTGAAGTTCATTTGACCAATCTTAGTGGAAACAATAATGCCGATGTTTTTTGCCGTCATGAATTTGAGAATGCTTCCTTGTTTGCGAGCTAAGTACGTATCAATCGTTTTTTGTTTCAATGGTCCGAATTGTTGCGTTGCGGGGTTGAAGACGAAAACAGGCTTTTCCGTGCGAGTTGCGACTTGTATCGGGTGGAATTCGCCAGAACCGACGAACAAAAAGCAGTCTACTTTGTCTTTGATGTTCTCAGCATTGTAGGAGTTGCAACCCAATACCTGTCCCGCAATGATGGACTTCGGTAATTGTTCCTGCACTTTCTTAATAGCGTGAAGAAGTTGAATCGACGTTACAATGCCCACAACTTTGCCTTTGAATCCTTTGACTGCTTCAGAAGTCAAAGTCACATCCATGTTGGATTTGGCGTGGATGAAGAGCGTTTCCATAAGCTAGTTTCTCGAGAAGGCATTTATAAAGCTTTACAAGCCGAATGCGTCCGTAAATTCCTTAACTTTTCTATACTCCTGCAAGAAGTTGAGTCCTTTGTCGGTGATGAGGAACATGTTGTGGTCGTCTTTGTTCATTTCGGTGGTCATGAAGCCTTTCTGTTGTAAATCCTCAACATAACCCTTCATTCGTTTGTGAGAAAGGTTTGATTTGTACAGCAAGTGCGTCGGCTTGATTTTTCCGCCTTTATCCTGAATTGCCTTTAAAATGTCAAAGACAATTTCTAACTGGCTTCTTCGTTCAGTCATTTGCGGTACACCCGGACGAGCATGGCCAAAAGAATAACGTACGCGAGCAGTCTAAAGAAGTATGCTGCGACAATTATGGGTTTGTAGTATATCGCAATCATGGAGAATAATGGTTCGAGCGCCATGACTGAGAATGCGATGGAAATAAGGAAGGTACTTCTCGTCTTTTTGGCTTGGTAGTTTCGGATGTAGTTGCTCGCGATGAAGAACAACAGTACGAAACTGACGATGTAGAACATGATGGGGATTTCTTGGAAGGCAGAAAAAGCAAAGAGTCCCAAGAAAATACTCATGAGGCAGAGTTGTTTTTTGTCGGAAATCTTGGCGCTCAAAGCGTACAGTATAAGATAGGCTGCGAAGACAAGTGCGAAGTAGACAAAGCGTCCGCTGTCAAAAATAGACTCAATCGCCGTCATGGAAGGCGTCGGAGTGCTGATGCCAGGCACGATGCCGACTTGCATAAGGACAACGCCTGCAGTAATAGCTCTTGCCAAAAATGAAAGCGTGATGAAGCCGAATGCTGCGGCGAGCCAGAGTGATTTTTTGTCGTTGGTGAGCTTGAATGCTTTGTAGCCCATGATGCTGATCAATACGGCGGCGAGGACGCTGAAGAGTTCAAGAGCGATGTCGATTCCGTGGAACCATAAGGGACTGAAGACGAGCGTTACTGCCATGTGTTCACCTTCGTCACTTTGCAATTACGTGCCTTATAAAGGTTGCGGACGTTTTCTCCTGATGACTTCTGCATAATCCATTAATAAAGGGTTCACGGATAAAAGGCTATCGAGGTGTATATGAAAAAGACAAAAACCAGTAAGTTTGTTTTTCACGATCCTGAATGGCAGGAAGTGTTCGGTACGTTGGTGGAAAACCCGTACGAAGAAATTCCTGACGACCTATTTGATGCACACAACAATCCCTCTTTGAAGGAGGTGGTGCGATAATTGGCTTGGGCAGTGCCAAACTGCCCTTCATATTCACAGATATTCACTGCCGAACTCCTCCGTTTCGGCTTCCTCTCTTGGACCAAAGGTGACCTCTTCCTTTGGTCTTTTTTATTTCTTTGTCGATTTCTTTATTTTTTAGATTTTTCGAAAACGCTACGTTTTTAAACAAGAAATGTGTTATTGGAAAGTATGGGCTTGCTTGTCAAATTGTTCGTCAGTCTTGTTGCCTTGTTAGTGGTGGGCGGCGCTGGTTTCTATTACTTGAATGGTATCAACAAAGTGAGTCTTGATGATTTTGTATTGACGGGCATCAAGGGTGTTACGGTGAATTCATTTACGTTCAATGGACAATTGTTCGTGAATAACCCGAGCAAAACGCCGGTTCCGATTCAAACAATAACGTATGATGTTATTCTGGATAAGACTGGAGAAATCATTTCGTCAGGTACGCTTCCGTCGTTCATTCTTGTTTCAGGCGATAACACGATTCCGTTTGACCAACGAGTAAATTGGGTTCCGACTGCGTCCTTAGCAGCCACATTGGTGACCAGCGACCGCGTTTACACAACGGTAAAAGGAAGAATCAAAATTGCGTTACCGCAGGTAAAAGAGTACGAGCTTCCGTTCAGCAGTAAGGCGGACATTAAGGCGTATGTTTCTCAGTTTGTTGATACGATTGTTCCGGCTAGCAGTGTTACTGATAGTGGTCTGCTTCCGTCAGGTGCGTCTGATGACGATGTTCCTGTGTCTGGTGATACTGATCAGAAGTCTTTGGGCAGTTTGCCGTCGCTTACGTAAAAGAGAGGTGTTCCTATGAAGAAATTGTTCGTTATGATGAGTGTGTTGTTGTTGCTCGTGCCGTTGGTGGTGGCGGAGTCGTATTCGTGTTATTCTGAATCGCAATTGCAGGAGAAGGATGAGGAGTGTCGTTCGGTGGGTCTTGTTTCTTCGCGGTATGTGGATGCCAATGGCTGCGGACAAGTGCGTTGTCAGGATGTTGAGCATACGTGTTTGTCGCGTGATGATTTGGCGCGTGATGCTGAGATTTGTCAGGATAATGGCATTCGCGCGGTGTATGATATTGACAGGTATGATTGTCAGTTCGTGACGTGTTTGAGCGCGCGATGTACAACGGACCAAGTGCATACGAATGCTGTTGAGAAGTGCAAGGAGCTTGGCCGTTTTCCTGATGTCACGGTTGATGATGAGGGTTGCAGGATTGTGACGTGTATGGACTTGAGTTGTCCGGATGTTTCGTCGCAGAAGGAGTCGTGCGTGCGTAGGGAGCTTGACGCGGTTGAATACAAGGACGCGAAGGGTTGTGACGCGGTGAAGTGCGCTACTCCTCCGGGTGTTGCGTGCAGACGTTCGACAACGGGCGATTGCTACACGTTTTCGTGCTCTGACGGCATGATGTATGATTCGTGCAAGAGCTGTCCTGCGACAACAGCATCCACTTCCACAGATACGATGACGATTGGTACCACGGATACTCGAGGCTTTTGGGCTCGCTTGTTTAACTGGAAGTAACAATTCTTGTTTTTTATTTCTTTTTTTTCGTTTTTAGACCACTGGACAACGTATCGGTAAGCATTTAAGTAAGTTCTTCGGTTATTTTCTTTATGTTGCGTCAAAGTTTTTTGTTTTTGCCGGGTGTGAGTGCCAAAAAGGAGAAGGTGATTTGGCAGCATGCTGCTGATTGGAATAGTTTTCTCGCGGCAGAGTCGATTCCGGGAATCGCAGCAGACACCAAGCACCAGTTTAACTCCATGATTGAGGAGTTGAAGAGCGCGGTGTATGATGATAATTTGGGTTTGCTTGCGAAATTGTTTCCTTCTGCGGAGCAGTGGCGTTTGTATCAGGATTTTCGGGACGAAGCAGTATTTCTTGACATCGAGACGGGTCCGCGAGGTGACGTGACGGTTGTGGGGATGTCTGATGGCGAAACGACAAAGACGTTTGTGCAGGGGATTAATCTTGACAGGCAGGCTCTTGTTGATGCGCTGAAACCTTACAAATTACTGGTAACGTTTAATGGTAAGAGTTTTGATGTTCCTGTGTTGCAAAAATATTTTCGAATTCCGTTTGCTATGCCTCATGTTGACCTCAAAGTGGTGTGCGGCAGGCTTGGCTACACGGGTGGTTTGAAAGTTATCGAGCCGCAGTTGGGTATTAAGCGTCCGGAAGAGTTGAAGCACGTGACGGGTCAGCAGGCGGCTGAATTGTGGCGTTGTTGGAAGGCAACGGGTGATAAGGATTTCTTTAACATGCTGATTAAGTATAATGAGGAGGATTGTATTAATCTGAAGACGATTGCGGACAGGTTAGTGCCGCAGTTGTGGGAGCAAACGCGTAATGGAACGCGTGTTTCGGTGGAACTCGAGGCAGAAACGCTTATAAACAAAAACGAGAGTGTATAGGTATGCCTGCGAAGAAACAACGAAAGTCAGTGAAGAAAGTAGTGAGTAAGCCTGTAGCGAAGCATAATCATTCGTTTGCGGGTTTGTTGTTGGGTCTTATCGCGCTTTTGGGTTGCTGGATTCCGTTCTTAGGCACAATTCTTGCACTCATTGCTATTGTTTCGTCACGTAAGGGCGGTTTCATGAACATTATTGGTTGTACGCTTGGCATTATTGCGCTGATTTTGAGCTTGGCGATTCTTGGCTTAGTGGTATTTCTGTTTAGTATAGGCTTTTTCGCGGGAAAAGCGTTTTAACGATTTTTTGAGAATGCGATAAGAATTCCGTAGAGTGACGTTCCAAGTCCTGTGCCGATGATGGAGGGGAGGTCTCGTGTTTCTGGCGGAAGAAGGTATGCGAAGGTTGCGCCGAGCGTAAAGCCTATCATGGCGCCCGCAGTTAGTGTGCTGATGGATGTGGAGGGGAGTTTTTGCGGGCGGAGCGCGGTCATGACTTCTTCAGTGGTGGGATGGTCTCGTTGTTGTGTGTTGTAAATGCGTTCGCTGAGGGTTTGTTCTTTTGCGACGCGTTCATAGATTTCTCCGTTGTGTTCAACTTCATTATAGAATGAGGTGGGTTCGCGCCAGCGTTTCCAGGCGTCTTCAACTACTGCGTCGACATCGGGTGCGTATTTGCCGGCGCGGAGTTTGATTCCTTGTGCCCAGGCAATAGTGGTGTCTTTGGTGAGTGCGTGGTCGCGGATGCCGCGGTGGAGTTCGTTGCATTCGCGACGGAACTGGTCATATTTCATCGTGCGAGAAACAACGTTTTGCTTTATATACTTTCCGACATGGCTTTTTAGCGAGAAGTGGTCACGCCAACGCGTTTGCAGAGTTTGTAAATGGGGCAGATGGAGCATTTCGGAGAAATAGGAGCGCAGATGGTTTTGCCATGCGCGACCAAGGTGTCGTTGACGGCTTGCCAGTGTTTTTGCGGGATGAGTTTCATGAGTTTTTGTTCCGTCTCCTCAGGCATTTTCGTTTTCACCCAGCCGAGTCGATTAGAAATACGATGCACGTGAATGTCAACCGGGATTGCGTCTTTGCCGAACGAGTAGACAAGAACGCAGTTTGCGACTTTGCGTCCAACACCAGGAAACAAAAGCAATTGGTCAAGTTCATCAGGAACCACGCTATCAAAATCTTGAACTAACATTTTTGCCGCTCCCATGATGCTTTTTGTTTTTGCGTTGAAGAAGCCGATTCTGCGAATTATTTTCTTGACGTCAGAAGGTTTTGCGTTCATTAAGGAGTTCGCGTCGGGATATTTTTTGAAGAGTTCTTCGGCGATGACTTCAGTCACTTCATCCTTCGCGCGGGCGGAAAGAATCGTAGAAATCAGCACTTTGTAGGGAGCATACTTTTGTCCCATCCGTCCCAACATAGTGCTTATTCCTTGCTGTTTGAGGAGTGTAGAGAGTGTTTTGTCAATCTGGTCGTGCGAAATCATTTGATACCTCGAAGAAATTAAGCATGCCATTGCAGGGGCGTTCAGGTAGGCGTTGCGGGTTTGTTAATACAAAGCCGTAGCGTGGTTTTCCGTCCCAATCGCTGAGTGCGAGGTGCAGGTGTTTGTCGGCGTCCCATTGTTGTTTTGTTTCGTATTTTTTGACGCTGACGAGAGTGACCTTTCCGATGATGCATTTGCCTGGCGGATTGACGAGAGTGAAGTAAGCACAGGCGGAAGGGTTAGGATTGCCGGACGCGTGCACGAGAAACTCGCCGCGGAAGGACGTGTTCCAGTTGCGTGTTTCGATTGTTTTTTTGCCCGAGACGACTAATTCTGCCCAGGGTTGTTTGAGTGAGAGTGCTTTCATCGTGTTTGTTTTGTTTTCGTGTTACTTAAACATTTGCGAAGGAATAAATAGGTGTGGGAACTTTATGCCCTCATGTTCGAAAAACTTGTTCCTTTGGGATTAACATTGACAGAATCGAAGATTTATGTCATGCTTGTTGACTTAGGAAGGTCGCAGGCAGGGATTATCTCGAGAAAAACAGGGATTCATCGCCGAAGTGTGTATGATGCTCTTGAACGATTAATAGAGAAAGGTTTAGTTTCTTACATTAAGGAGAATGAAAAGCGTTTTTACGTTCCAACAGACCCGCAGCATCTTTTAGAATTATTGAAACACACTGAAACAGACCTGCAAACCGTTCTTCCGTCGTTGAAAGCGAAGTATGCGGAAGCGAAGCAGAAGCAGGAGACGCTATTCTATAGGGGAGTGGAAGGTATCAAAGCCATCTTCGATGACCAGATCGCGACGGGCAAGGATGTTTCCATTATGGGTGCTGCGAGAAATGCTCCTGAAATTTTGAAATACTATTTAGGCCATTACACAGAAAAGAGATTGAAGAAGAATATCAAGTTGCAATTGATTTATGCAGGTAAGAAGAACAAAGAAACCGTTCCGAACGCCGAAATCAAGTATTTACCTGATGAATTCGCCAGCCCCGTATCAACAAACGTTTACGGCGATAAAGTGGCAATCATTGTCTGGGGCGTCGAACCCGTTGCAATCTTGATCAAGAGTAAAGAAATCGCGCAGGCATACCATTCGTACTTCAGTTTGTTGTGGTCGTTGGCGAAATAAAAGAAAAAATAAATCACCACTCGCAAATAAATAATGCTCGTTATCACTCAGCATCTTTCTTTTCTCTACTATGCATAACCACAATCTATTTAAATCAGAAAAAGGATTTTCCTAGTGGTAGCAAAAGAGGTGAAACCACAAGTAATGGTGGTTTCTACATCGTCGGCATCGTCGGTGGCTCTTGAAGCATACCGCCCTATATGTTGTGTATATCAAGCACAATGAACCACCATGAACTGCCCGTTTTGTCTCCACGTTGAAAGCAAAGTGGTGGACAGCCGAGCGTCGGTTGATGGTGGCGAGACAAGAAGAAGGCGAGAATGTTTGGATTGCGAAAAGCGATTCACAACGTACGAACGATTGGACACGGTTGATTTGGCAATCATCAAGAAGGATGGTCGCCGGGAAGCGTTTAGCCGCGAAAAACTCACAAGGGGCTTGTTCAAGGCGTGCGAGAAACGTCCAATCGCGAGAGAAAAGATAGAAGCGGCGGTTTCCGCAATTGAGGCAGGGTTAAGAAAGAACGACCGCCAAGAAGTGTCGTCGAGAAAAATTGGTGAATTAGTAATGGAACAATTGAAAAAATTAGACCATGTCGCGTATGTCCGTTTTGCTTCTGTGTATCGAAGTTTCAGAGATATTTCACAATTCGAGAAAGAAATCAAACTATTAAAACAGGAAAAATGAGGTGTGTTGTATGCAAGTAAGTGTTCAGACCCCGGGTTTATTTGTCGGCAGAAAATTTACATCGCCGAGTACGTCGCCGTATGATATGTTGGAATACGAAAAGCGATCTTCAGTAATTAAAGAGCCTGACGGTCGTATCGTGTTCGAGATGACGGATGTCGAAGTTCCGAAAACGTGGTCACAACTTGCAACAGACATTGTAGTTTCTAAATACTTCAGAAAGGCTGGCGTTCCAGGAACGGGTCACGAAGTGAACGTTAAGCAAGTCGTCAACCGTATTGCGCACACCATTCGCGGTTTTGGCGAAGAGCACGGCTATTTCCGATTGAAGGATGACGCGAACGCGTTCGAAGACGAACTTGCATACATGTTGTTAACCCAAAGAGGGGCGTTCAACTCGCCTGTTTGGTTCAATTGTGGCTTGTTCCACCAGTATGGGGTGCTCGGCAGTTCGGGCAACCACGCGTGGGACTTTGGCACGAAGAAAATCGACGTGATGGCACACGCATACCAACGCCCTCAGTGTTCGGCGTGTTTCATTCAGTCGATCAATGACGATATCAAGAGTATTTTCGACTTGTTGAGTCACGAAGCGACCGTGTTCAAGTATGGTTCCGGTACGGGAACGAACTTTAGTAAGTTGCGAGCGACGGGCGAGCAGTTGTCCGGCGGTGGCACGAGTTCGGGATTGATGAGCTTCCTGAAGGTGTTTGACACGGGCGCGGGCGCAATCAAGTCTGGTGGTACAACACGAAGAGCGGCGAAGATGGTCGTTCTCGATATGGACCACCCTGACATTTTGGAATTCGTTCAATGGAAATCCAAGGAAGAAAAGAAGGCCAAGGCGTTGATTGCCGCGGGTTATCCTTCGGACTTTAACGGCGAAGCGTACGCGACGGTTGCGGGTCAGAACTCCAACAACAGCGTGCGTTTGACGGATGAATTCATGAATGCATATCTTTCTGGCGGCACGTTCGCGACCAAATGGCGAACAACGGGCAAGACGGCGAAGGAATATGATGCGAAGTTTATGATGAGTAAGATTGCGGAGGCTGCGTGGATTTGCGCGGATCCGGGCGTGCAGTTTGATACAACGATGAATGACTGGCACACGTGTCCGAACACTGGCAGAATTAATGCAAGTAACCCGTGTTCTGAATATTTGTTCTTGGACGACTCGGCATGCAACCTCGCAAGCATTAACTTGATGAAGTTTGTTGACGAGAAAGGTGTGTTTGACATTGAGGGCTATCGCCATGCGTGTCGCACGTTCTTTGTCGCGCAAGAAATTTTGGTCGATTTGTCAAGTTATCCGACGGGGCCGATTGCGCAGAACAGCCATGATTATAGAACGCTTGGCTTGGGCTACGCAAATCTCGGTACGTTGTTGATGGTTTGGGGCATCCCCTATGACTCGGACAAGGGCCGAGCGATTGCGGGAGCTTTGACTGCAATCATGACTGGTCACGCGTATGTCGCGTCTGCTGAAATGGCGGCCGTGAAGGGCGCGTTCGAAGGCTATGCAAAGAACAAGGAGCCGATGCTTCGAGTGATGCGTAAGCATCGAGATGCGGCGTACCAGATTGATGTTCGTTTCTGCCCGGCTGATTTGTTGAAGGCTGCGCGTGAAGACTGGGATCGCGCGGTTGAGTTGGGCGAAAAGTATGGTTACAGAAATGCACAGGCAACAGTCATTGCTCCGACCGGAACAATCGGACTTTTGATGGACTGTGACACGACGGGTGTTGAGCCTGAATTCGCGATGGTCAAGTGGAAGAAGTTGGCTGGCGGCGGTTACTTCAAGATTGTGAACAATAGTATTGTTCGCGCGTTGAACACGCTTGGGTACAGTGAAGACCAAGTGAGTGAGATGCTTGAATACGTGCTTGGTCACAATACGTTCGAAGGCGCTCCTCATGTGCATACGGAAGCGTTGCGCGCGATGGGATTTACAAGCGACCAAATCAAGGAAGCCGAAGCAAGTGTCCAAAAAGCAAAGTCGTGGAACGACTGGACTCCGCACATCAATCCGAAGACGCTGATCAACAAGGGGTTGAGCAAGCAGCAGATTGATGAGGCGAAGATTTACGTTGAAGGCGCACAGACGTTGGAGGGCGCTCCGGATTTGAAGCCGGAACATGGTGCAGTGTTTGATTGCGCGAACCCGTGCGGTATTGGTAAGCGATTTATCGACCCGATGGGGCACGTGAAGATGATGGTTGCGGTGCAGCCGTTTATCTCCGGCGCTATCTCGAAGACGGTGAACTTGCCGAATTACGCGACGGTTGAGGATATTCAGAATATTTATGTTGAGGCGTGGAAGATGGGCTTGAAGGCTGTTGCGTTGTATCGTGATGGTTGCAAGTCGTCGCAACCCTTGAACACGAAGAGCGAGGAAAAGGCGGCTGACAAAGTCGTTGAGAAGGTTGTTGCTCCGCAAATTATCGTGCAGGAGTATACGGGCTTGAAGCGCGGTCAGAAGCTTGAGCTTCCTCCGAATAGTGATGGATGTACCGTGGAATCGACGGTCGCGGGACACAAGTTTTTCTTGCGTGCGGGTGAGTATGAGGACGGCAAGCTTGGCGAAATCTTCATTGATATGCACAAGGAAGGCGCGGCGTATCGTTCGTTGATCAACTGCTTCGCTATCGCGGTGTCGATTGGTTTGCAGTATGGTGTTCCGTTGGAGAAGTTCGTGGATAAGTTTACGTTCACGCGTTTCGAGCCGAACGGCATGACGGATCACCCGAACGTCAGAATGTGCACGTCGATTATTGACTTGGTGTTCCGTGTCCTTGGATACGAATATCTTGGGCGTACGGACTTTTTGCACGTGAAGCCAACAACGATGGATGAAGTGTCTGTCGCTCCGGCACCGGCTGCGGCTGATGATGTGCAGGCGTCGTTAGACACGTTTGAGTCAAAGCTTCCGTCGGAAGCGTCAGGTATGCAGCAGCAGTTGGGCAAAATGATGGGTGACGCTCCGGCGTGCTCATCCTGCGGTCACGTTACTGTTCGCAACGGCTCGTGCTACAAGTGCCTGAACTGCGGCAACTCGATGGGTTGCAGTTAAGCATGACCTTGGAGCATGAACTGGTCAGCGTGACGCTGTCGCAAAACGATTTTTCTTCTTTTATTTCTTTATTTAAACAAAAACTTGTTGATTGGGACCGGTCTTGTCGTTCGTATATGGAGGGTGAGTCTCGTTTTCGCACTCCGGAGTATGAGGTTGCAGTCGCGATGGGGCGTGCGCAGCGTCAGGTCGCGTTTGGCGTCATTTTTGATGCGATGAAGAAGACTGGTCTGCGATTGGACTGGCCTGAGTTGGTGAGTGAGATTAATGGCGAGTCTATTTTTTCTGCTGTGTTTCCTGAGGAGCTTGCGGGTGATGTTGGTGCGGCGCACGCATATACGTTGGGTTGGGTGCTTCGCCAAGTGCAGGGTCCGTATTATGATGCGGTGCGCGAACGACTATGACTTCTGAACTTTCGATTGATACATTCGTTGAAGAATTGTTCACGAGGCATCGGAGGGATTTGTTGGTCGAGCACCGTCGGAATCCGTGGAAGGTTTCGTTTTGGCGTTTGCACGAGAATGAGTCGTATCAAGGGCTTGTGAAGTTGGGCAGTAAGGCGTTTCCGTACTTTCGGTTTGCGCTGGAACAGCAGGGTCCTGATGCGTTGTTTCTTGCGGCTGCGGTGGTGACGATTGTGCAGGGGGATGCGCAATTGCGCGTTTCTACCGAGGCGTTGAAGTATCAGCAGGCGGAGCGCGCGGTGGAGTACGCGTTGGGTTTGATGAATGAGTTTCAGAGGCAGGCATGACGAACTATTTTACGTGCACGGGGGATGCTGGTGAGTCGGGTATTCAGTTTCAGCGGTTGCAAAAGACGGATCCGGTGTTTGCCGCGATTGGGTGTGTTGATGAATTGAATGCTTCGTTGGGTGTTGCGTTGGCGTTTGTGGAGGATTTGCCTGTCAAGGAAGTGCTTGTTTCGACGCAGAATGTGTTGTTTACGGTGGGCGCGGAGTTAGCCGGAGCGGCGAAGGTGCGCATCACGGAGCAGCACGTGACTGATGTCGAGACTGCCGTGCATAACTTTTCTCAGGGTCTTAAAGAGCAAACCACGTTTTTGTTACCGCAGGGCACGAAGTCTGCTGCGTTTTTGCATTTGGCACGAACGATTTGTCGTCGAGCAGAAAGAAGTGCGCGAGTTCTCCATGAAACAAAGCCAGTGAATAATGAATTGTTGCGTTACTTGAATAGATTGTCATCATTGCTGTTTGTGCTGGCGAGATACGAAAATAGAAACAGCAATGAAGTCGCGCCGAAATATTAAACCGGCACTTGTATTACCAATACTTCTGATGCTTTTAAAGCGGCGAACGTGAGTTGTTTTGCATCGGTGATTGCAAGAGCGTCTCCAGGAGTGAGTTTTTGTCCTTCTATTTTTAATTCGCCGCTGATGAGAAACGCGAATGTGCCTTTGTTCGGGTCGGTTTTTAATTCGAGCGTGTGTTTGGCGGTGAGGTTGCCGATGTGCAGGGTGGCGTCTTGGTGGATGAGTGCGGTTTTTGGTTTCTTGACAGCTGAGGCAATGAGTGTGAATGTATTTAGTTTGAAATCAAATGCGTGTTGTTCGTAACTCGGTGTCAAGTTTTCTTTTGAGGGTTCTATCCAGAGTTGTAATAAGTGGACGGGTTTCTTGGACTTATTCATTTCGGAGTGTAAGATGCCGGTTCCTGCAGTCATGCGTTGGACGTTGTTTGTTTCAATGGTTCCTTTGTTGCCCATGCTGTCTTGGTGCTCTATTTCTCCAGACAGCACAATCGTGATGATTTCCATATTTGCGTGGTCATGCATGCCGAAGCCTTTTCCAGCAGCAATGATGTCGTCGTTAAGAACTCTCAGAGCGCCGAATTCATTCCGTGCGGGATTGTAATATTCGCCGAAGCTGAAGCTGTGTTTGCTGTCGAGCCAGTCGAGTTTTGTTTTGCCGCGCTCGTTTGCTTTGTGGAGGGTGAGCTTCATGGTGAAAGAGGGTGTGGGGAGCTATTTATGTCTTGTTCAAATGATTGAGTGTGTGAAATGTAGCGTTTGCAGTTCTGAAATCTTTTTATACTGCTATTTGCATGTAGAAGTGTGCTCACTGACAAATTGAAGGGATTGTTTAAGCAGGATAAGTTTGTTCTCGGTATGATTCATTTGACTGGTAATGATAAGATGGCGCGCGTTCGTGAGGAAATCTCGATTTTTGAGGAAGAACAGTTTGATGGCGTGATTGTTGAAAATTTGCATGGCGTGGTGGAGGAAGTGCGTGCGGCGCTGATGGAATTAAGGTACGCGTCGATTCCGGTTGGTGTGCGGTTGAATGACGTGTCTGCTGATGAGGCGTTTCAGCTCGCGTATGGGCATAATGCGAAGTTTTTGCAGTTGTCGCACGTTGCTGGTAAGTATGTGGAGGCGCCGAAGGGGATTCCTGATACGTTTGAGACGACGCGTAAATCGTTTTCGAATATTCCGGTGTTGGGAGGTGTGCATCCGAAGGGGTTCACACCGTTGCCTGATTCGTGTTTGGAGACAGAGATTATTGCGGGAAAAACGAGGTCTGATGGGATTGTGGTGACGGGCGAAACGATTGGTTCAGAGACTCCGATGGAGCGCATTGTGCAGTTTCGGGAATATCTTTGTGGGCATCCGTTGATTGTGGGGTCTGGTGTGACGGTGAATAATGTGTACCGGCAGTTGCAGGTTGCGGATGGTGCGATTGTTGGAAGTTACAGTAAAGTGGGTGGTGTCCTTGAGAATCCTGTTGATCAAGGACGCGTACAGGAACTGATGAGTGTGGTGATGCAGTTGCGTGCGGATGAAGAGTTAAAAAAGCAAGAAATAATGAAGAATTCTGAAAAAGAAACTAAATTATTGTCGCCGACTCAATAGTGATGTCTTTGAGTGGTTTGTCGTCTTCGTCGCGTGCAGAGTTAACAATCGCGTCAACGACGTCCATTCCTTTGATGACTTTGCCGAAGACTGGGTGTTTTGCGTTTAGGAAGGTGTTGTCTTTGACGTTGAGGAAGAATTGCGAGCCACCAGTGTTGGGTCCTGCGTTTGCCATTGATATTGTTCCGCGTGCGTTGTTGTTTTCTCGGTTGAATTCGTCTTTGATTTCGTAGCCCGGACCGCCTGTTCCATCGCCGCGAGGGTCGCCGCCTTGGACCATGAAGTTTGGAATGACTCGGTGGAAGATGGTTCCGTCGTAGAAGCCTTTTGCAACTAATGATTTGAAATTACCTGCAGTAATGGGCATGTCATCGTACAATTTGATGGTGATGTCGCCGGCTGTTGTTTTGAGCAGTACTGTTGTTGACATGGTTCGTTCTCCGTCGACGTTTGCGACAGGTGCGCAGGCGGTAAGCAATAGCACCAATAATATCAGCCTCTTCATGAGGTGGGTAACAAGGAAATGGTATAAAAAGCATGCGGTCACAAAAGAAAATCATCCTCATACCTTTATAAAGGGAGTATTGGTTTGTCGTCATATGGAACCAGAACAATACTTGTCAGCGTTCATGAACCGCATTCGCACGTTTGGGTTGTACCAGTCGAGCGATTTTGTGGCGCAGGAAGTGTTTCCTGACGGAACGTGGAATGTGCGATATGTAGGTATTGACGCGGAAAGATACGCGAATGTGCCGGGTGAAGATCTCAATAAGGTGAACACCGTTATGCTGAACGTGCACCATCAGGGGCAGGAGCACGTGTGCGATATTGTTTCGTTGTGGCTGAACCCGTCGTTTCGCAACAACGGCAAGAATCGGGGTGTGAGAGGTTACGGAACGCGTTTGTTGGATTGTGTTGAGGGTTTTGCGCAGGATGTATATTGCACAATCGTTCGCGTTCAGCCAGCGGACATTGCCGCAAAAATCGGTTTTTATGCAAAACAGGCATATGTCCCGCAAGGTCATGACCACATAAAACGTTTCGTGCGTAACGCTTAAATAACGAGTACTTTCTCTCAATAGTGGGGTGTTTGTTATGTATGAACCGAAAAATTATGATCACTTGTTAGGTATTCAGGGTTTGAGCGATCAGCTCATGAAGAACCACTTTACGCTGTACCAAGGTTACGTTACGAACGTCAACAAGCTCCAAGACTCAATTGCAAAGATGGTTGCGGCTGGTACGTTTACTCCGGAATTTGCGGAATTGAAGCGCAGATTTGGGTGGGAATTCAATGGTATGCGTATGCACGAAATATTCTTCCGTATTCTCAGCAAGACGGCAAAGCCCATTGACAGCAAAAACAAGTTCCACGCAAAGGTTGTGAAACAATTCGGTAGTTGGGAAACGTTTGAAAAAGAGCTGAAAGCCATCGCGACGATGCGTGGCATGGGCTGGACAGTAACTTACTATGATATTGCGACGGACAAATTAATTAATTGTTGGGTGAATGAACACGATGTTGGTCATTTGGCAACGTGCGCCCCGATTTTCTGCATTGATGTCTTCGAGCATGCGTTCATGATTGATTATAACTTGAAGCGCGCGGATTATGTTGACGCAATTATGAAGAACGTTGATTGGTCTGAAGTGGAAACGCTATTGCATTTGGTGGGTGGATTGAAATGAGTGAAAATTATTTGTTGGTGTTGAAGCACGTTAAGAATGACGTGTGGTACGGTAATGTTTCAACGTGTGTGCTTCCGAAAACAACGCAGATGCAGGATTTTTGCGCACACCAGTCAAGAACGGGTGATGCGATTTATGCTGCGTTCATAATAGGAAAAGCCGATGAAAAAAATCTGAGTGATGTTCGTATGCAGCTCTATAACGCAGCACAGGAGCAGGGCAAGGCTTCACCTTCGGAAAAGGAACTTGTTGCAGGGATTAAGAAGTCATGTAAGACTGCGAAATTAGTTCCGTTGGAAGAGTTATTGGCTGGTGCTGCGTGAGCGACCTGTACCGTTTGTATCTTGTGAAGGAGAAGGATCGTCCTGAGTTTGAGTATTTGCACCCGTCAAAGACGTTTTTGGCTGGAGGTCAGGAGCTCGTTTCGGGCTTACTTGAAGGTCGTCGTGTTATTGTCGAAAAGGAAGTTTCGGAAGAAGAGTTGCCGCGCATTATTGAGGAGTTGAACAAGCGTAATAAGGCGGTTGCGCAGGGCGCTATTTTTTTGACGGCTGAACTGGAGAAAATTGTTGATGACCATTCTCAACCTGTTTGATTCGTTGCAGGTGTGCCGGTACAGAGAGCCGAATCTGTTTGATGTGTATGCCGGGGCGGTAATCAGAAAAAGCGAAAACAGTGTTGAGTGTATTCCGTATGTGGTGACTGTGCCATCTGGGAAAGAGCAGTATGTTGTGGGATTGTCCGTTTGGTTTTCTAAGCGAGATGTGTCTGCTGGTGAAGCGCAGTGTTTGCAGGACAGAGTTACAAAGTTGTTTGTGAGAATGTCTCGTGAGCGTTTGCAGAGATTGTGTGAGAAAAATCAGAGCGCAACGCCAAGCAGTGAACCGATTGCGTAGCCTGCGAGTGCCGATATCATTCCGATGAGCATCATGGCGAGTCCTGATTTCCACCAGGTTCCAATGGTGAGTTTTGCTTTGTATGCTCCGGTTAAGAACAAAACAATGCTGCATACAATTACCGACGCAATCATTGCGGGGACAATAGGCATTAGAAAGAATGGAATGATGGGGATGATGCTTCCTATCATGCTGGCGGCGAAAACGATTAATGCGCTGGAAAGTGCAGTGGTGATGGGCGCGGACATGTTGAGTTCTTCGCTCATCATGGTTAAGAGCCAACGGCGTTTTGATGATGAGATGCGTTCAACAATTTTAGCAAGTAATTTCCCCTTGAGTCCTTTTTTTGCGAAAATGTATTTCAATTCGGCTCGTTCTTCAGTAGGATGTTTTTGTATTTCGTGGAGTTCTTTTTGTTCGAGGCTTTTGTAGTAGGCTTGCGCTGCTTGCGTTGAAGTATACGCGACAGCGCCCATGGAGATAGATTCGGCAAAGGTTGATGCAATGCCTGCGATGATGACGATTTTGGGGTCGTTCGTAGCGGAAGCAACACCCAGAACAAGTCCGAGTACGTTTACAACGCCGTCTTGTCCGCCGAGAATGATATCTTTGAGTTTGCTTGCCAATCCATTGTTGTGCAACAGGTGGTCTGCGCGGTGTGAATCCCTCTTTATCATGGAAGGTTCTGAGTTTGTGGCGTATTTAAACGTTTTTAAACAAACGACTGAAAAAAAAATGAACTAGTAAGAACACTCTGTAGGACTGCCGCCTGAATATTCGGTCGAAACGGCCAATTTTTCTTCTTTTATTTTTCCTACGGTTGTTACGTGTCCTTTCTTGCTGCCGTTTCGGAAGATGGTGACGTTTTTGCAGTTGAGTTTGTGCGAGAGTAAATATGCTTTTTTGACGTCTTCAACAGTTGATTTCTCAGGCAGGTTGATTGTTTTTCCGATGGTGCTGTCGCAATGTTTTTGGAATGCTGCTTGCATTTTGATGTGGGCTTCAGGAACAATATCGGATGAAGCCATAAATAGTCGTTGAACGTCTTTCGGTACTTCTTTGAGGCCTTGCACGCTTCCTTTGTGGGCGATTTTGAGCATGAGCGCTTTTGAGTAAAATTCTTTTTCACGCGCGATTTCTTCGAAGACAGGATTGACTTCAAGGACGTGCATGCCGTTTGCTACGTCGCGTAAGAATGCAACGGCGAATAAGGGTTCGATGCCGGATGTTGCGTTGGTGAGTGCGCTGATGGTTCCGGTTTGGGCAATTGCAGTGACGGTTGCGTTGCGCGTTCCTTTCAGCGTGCGTTTGTCTTTGGTCCAGGAAGATAATGAAAAGTTGGGGAAGCTTCCGCGTTTAACACTTGATTCGGTTGATGTTTTGCGTGCTTCGTCGTTGATGAACTTCATGAGTTTCTCGGCGAATTCGAGCGCTTTCGGAGAATCGTAAGGCAATCCTAATTTGATGAGCATTTCGGCGAAGCCCATGATTCCGAGTCCGATGCGTCGATTTGCTTTGGTGACTGCTTCAATTTGCGGAAGAGCGTATTTGTTTGCGTCAATGCTGTTGTCTAAAAAGTGAATTGCGAGTTTGATTGTTTCAGTAAGGCGTTCCCATTCGGGTTTGCCGTGCTTGACGAATTTGGAAACGTTGATGCTGCCGAGAGTGCAGGATTCAAAAGGATGCAATGGTTGTTCGCCAGAAGTTGATTCGATGTTTCCTAATGCGGAAGTTTGATTCGCGCGATTAATGCTTTCGATAAACAACAGTCCGGGTTCTCCTGTCATCCATGCGTTGTGGGCAAGTAAATCGAAAACTGTTTTCGCGTTGAGTTTTCCGGTTTCTTTGTGCGTGTGCGGGTCAATGAGTGAGTATTCTTGGTTTTTTTCGACGGCTTTCAAAAAGTCGTCTGTGACTGCGACGTTAAAATTTATGTGAGAAAATGCTCCTTCTCGGAGTTTTGCGTTGATAAAGTCAAGTATGTCCGGATGGTCGATGCGAAGCACGGCGGTGTTTGCTCCTTTGCGTTTGCTTCCTTGTTTGATGACGTCGGTTGCGACGTCGAAGACGCGTAGAAAGCTTAAGGGTCCGGACGAGTGACCTTTCGTGCTTTTGATGAGCGAGTTCTTCGGGCGCAAATGACTAAAGGAAAATCCTGTGCTTCCGCCGCTTTGGTGAACTAAAGCCATCGTTTTGACTGATTCAAAAATGTCGGATAGTGAGTCGCCAACAGGAAGTACAAAGCAAGAAGATAGTTGTCCTGCGTGCGTGCCTGCATTCATGAGTGTGGGTGTGTTTGGCAAAAATTCAAGGGAAGAAAGTGATTGATAGAATTTTTCTTCGGTTTTTTGCGTGTTGGATTTCTGGTCGTACGTTCGATCAACATGAGCAATAACTTTTGCGACGCGGCGGAACAATCGAGAAGGTGTTTCGACAACGGCTCCTTCGTCGTTGCGTAAGAGATAGCGGTCTGCTAAAACCGTAATAGCGTTCGAGCTTAATCCGAGGTCATCGCGTACGCCGTGATACGTTCTGAATTCTTTGACTTTGTTGGTTAAACGGTAAGAGTGGTATGCTTTCACAGCATCGAGGAGTTTGTTTTTGGTGAGGATTTCTTCGACAACGTCTTGAACGTCTTGTGCGGTTGGCGCAATAGTGAATTGTTTTTCGAGGAGTTGTACGACTTGTTCGGCGAGTTTTTTTGCTTTGGGCTGTTCTTTTGGCTTCAAAGCTGCGTGGATGGATGCCACAAGTTTGGCTGGCTGGAAGAGTTCCCAGACGCCGTCTCGTTTGAGGATTTGTGTGATTTTCACGACGATAAGAAGGGGAAAGGTGCTTAATAAACATTACTTATTTTCTATATAGAAAATATATTCGGGACTATATATATGATGAACGAAGTCCGAGAGTACATAATTATTTGCTATATAGAAACTTATTCGTTGGTTACGTGAATACAGTTGACGGGACAAATTTCCTCTGCTTCTTTGCTTTTGTCCATCTTCGCAACAGAGCGTTCTTCGCGTACGCCTTCAGCTACTTTGTGGTGTTTTGATTCTTTTAAATCCACGAAATTATCATCGGCCATTTCCCAGCGGTCAGGATCTACCGCAACGCAGCTACCGCAACCGATGCATTTCCAGCGTTCGTGAACAATCTTAATCATGCTGTTTCTACCGTTTAGAGGGATTATAAAGTTTATGGAGTGTTGTCTAGAAGTAGACAGCGCGTGATTAAATGCGGAATTTTCGCAAAGAATGTCATGGAAGTATTTCAGTATCATCCGCGTTCCGAACGAGAAACCAGAACCAAGGATTTGCTCGCGTCTCAATCAGACTATTCGAGTGCGATGCTGTCTGTGTCTTGTAAACGAAAAGAACGCGAGGAGTTGGCGTATCAGTTGGAGCGTCAGTATGGTGTGCCGTGTACGGCGTTGATGACGTCGAAAACAATCGTGATGAAGGCGCCGTCCAGCGAAACTCCGAAAATAATGCAGTATGTTGCTCGGGCGAATATGCGGGCACGTGTGGCGAACCGGTTTGTTCCAAAACTTCCCGTGCCGGTCAAGTCTGCGGTGAAAGCTCTCTCGTTGGACCATGTGGCGATGCTGAATGCGTATGAGGCGCACAAAACAACGACGGGCGAGCGTTCTACGGTCGCGATTATTGATACGGGTGTTGATTATACGCATCCGGTTTTGAAAAACAATTTTGATCGCGAGATTGGGTATGATTTTGTGACAAACTCAGAGTTTCCGAAGGATAGGCATGGTCACGGCACGCATGTTGCGGGTATTGTCAAGGCTATTGCTCCGGGTGTGCGTTTGAAGGCGCTTCGCGTGTTGAATGATCAAGGTGTTGGTTCGGAGGCGGACGTTCTTCTTGCGTACGAGTGGTGTTACAAGCGGGCGATTCCAATTCTGAATTGCAGTCTGGGTGCGTCGGCGGCGTCGAGCGAAGAACGTGAGGTGGTGCTTGCGGCTCAGTCACAAAAGTGTTTGATTGTTGCCGCTGCAGGTAACGAGTCTGATGGTGAGGAAGCTCCGGATCAGGAGGGGTATCCTGCTTGGTTTGATGGGGTGCAGTCGATTGCGAGCATTGATCGTCACCGAAAGCATTCTTCGTTTAGCAATATGGGAAAGGTTGAATTTTCAGCGTTGGGCGAGAACATCATGTCGACGCTTCCGAATAATGAGTATGGTTCTATGACGGGGACGTCGATGGCGTGTCCGTGTGTTGCTGGTGCGTTTGCGTTGCAGCATTCCGCGCATCAGGTGGATTTGGAGGATAGGTTAAAACGCGCATCAACAGAGTGCCAGACTGGTTTTGGTCGTCAGTATGAAAAAAGGCAGTGGGAGCGCCGTTTTGGCTTTGGCATTCCTGACTGTGCGAGGTGGGTGCAATGAAAGTTAAAGTGAATTATGCAAGAATGGAGCAAACCCGTGAAGTATGGCTACAGCTAGCTGATGAGCTTCCGGGAAAAGTGTTGCCGAGTATGCGAGAAACGCTCGAAGCAGTTCTTGAAAAACACGGCATGATTGTTGATAAAAGAGAACGACTTATTCCGCAAACCGTAATTTATGGAACAACTCCTGAGTTGGCAAAGTTGATATGTGCTCTTGACCCGTATGTACTGGATTTCACGTTTCAAAACGAGTATAGATCGAAAGAGGACTGAAAAAGAAATTAAGGCGCGAGTGGTTCGAGTAAATCCGCTTTTTGTTGCAATGCTTTGATGAGTTCTGGTGAGCCTGCGGCGTACATGTCGGAGATGTGCAGTGTTACTATTTGTTTGGTAAGATACGTTTTTGGAAAGCGTTTGCTTATTTCGATGCGTTGTTCGTCTTCCATGACGGCGATGACATCTGCCCAGTCGAGTTCTTTCTGCGTAACGGAAGGTTCGTTGTACAGACCAGCATATTTGGTTTCGTATTTGTCCGAAAAGAGTTTTGCAGCGGTTGGGCTTCGATGCCTTGCTTGATTGCAGATAAAGAGGACTCGCATGAGTGTTTATTGTGTTTCGGGCTTATATTTCCTTCTCCCGAAAGATTAATAAACGCTCAAAGTCAGATTTGCGCCAGAAGGGGTTAGCCCTTAACAAAAGGAGGATTCATATGGCAAAATCAGATGACGGTAAGTTGTGGGCGTTTTTGGCCTACTTGTTGGGCATTATTGGCTTCGTGCTGGTCTTGTTGCTCAAGAAGGACAATAAGTTCGCGATGTATCACGCCAAGCAGAGCTTAGTGCTCTTCATTTTGGCCGTGTTGGTTATGATTGTGGGAAGCATCATCCCCTTCATTGGTTGGTTCATCATTTTGCCGATTGGCAACGTGATCGTGCTTATCTTGTGGATCATCGGCATCATCAATGCCTTGACGAACAAGGAAAAGCCGTTGCCGGTTATCGGCAAGTTCGCGGACAAAATCAACTTTTAAGTAAGTTCTTTTTTTTTTCTTTTTTCATTTTCAATAAAACAGTATTAACCGGGGGGTAACACATGGCATTGTTTGGAACGTTTGGAAGTTTGATATTTGCGATAATTGCTGCACTTGTTAGCGGTCTTTTGTTGTGGATTACTGCGAAGCTTTTCAAATTGAAGGGCGGATTTAGCGTTGCGTTTACGATTGCTTTGATTATTGGCGTCGTGAACTGGGCGATTGGTTTCGTGATGGGCTTCATTCCGTTTGTGGGTGCGTGGCTTGGCGGAATCATTTCGTTAATCGTCTCCATTTGGCTTGGCATTACTCTGATTAAGAGCAAGTATAACCAGGACACGAGCAAGGCTGTTGTTGTCTGGCTGGTGTGGTTTGTGTTGAGCATGGTTGCCACGTTTATTCTTGCGTTCATCGCAGGAGTTTTGTTGGTGGGCACCGGCCTCGCGATGGGTGCTGGCTCAATGATGTTTGGAGGATAATAAAATGAAACAACTCTTAGTTATGTTGATGGCGTTGGTTGTCTTGCTTGCTGCTTGTGAAGGTGGCGCGCAGACGGAAACGCGAACGAGTACGGAAACGTCTTCTGAAGATACGTCTGCGGAAACAAGCGCTGAAGCTGATGTGCGAACGAATACTGAAACGGTTTCGAATGACTTGCGTGCGTTGTTGGCTGCGGGTCAGTCTGCGAAGTGTACGTTTACGACCGAGAATGGTCAGGTCACGATGTATATGGCGGGTATGAAGCAGCGTGCTGAAGTGAACGCGCAGGGAACGATGGCGTACATGATTTCTGACGGCACCACAATGTATTCGTGGGCTGGCGATCAGGGCGTTAAGTATAACCTTGCGGATATGCAAGAGTTTGCTGCGCAGTATGAGGGTCAGTCTCAATCGCCTCCGCCGACAGCATCGGATTATGCTGATGTCGCTGCTGATGTGCGTTGCAGTGCGTGGTCGCCTTCGGGTGACTCGTTTACGCCTCCTTCGAACATTGAGTTCCAGGACATGGCTGCGTTGTTGCAACAAATGCAGCAATACCAGAGTCAGATGCCGGACTACTGAGCATTCTTTTTTTTTTCTTTCTATTTTTGTGAATACTTTGGCGATTTCCTTCATAACCTTTATAAAGGCCCTTTTCTGTTATCGTCGGTATGGGGGACTGGAAATACATTGCTATTTTGGTATTGTTCTTGGTAGCGTGCGCTCCAGTTCTTGAAGAGCAGAAGCCTGTTGATTCAGGGGTGGATAAGACTCCGGTGACTCCTGTTGTGGCGGTTGTTGAAACCGCTCCTTCTGACGAGTCCTTGGGTATTAAGTCAACGGGTGGTAAGGTTGCGTTTTTGAGTCCGATGATGCTGCCGGGTCAGACTGCAACGTACCAAATTTCGATTACGGGTGATGGTCCTGCGGTAAAATCCGTTCGTTCGTATGAGGTTATTGATTTTTATCACAATAGCGATCCGTGTGTTGGTATCCAAAGAAACAGTACGGTTCCTGGTGAACAAAATACTCAGACGATGTGGTGTGATGACGTGAAGTATTTGTTTGTGTGGAATGATAAGCGTTTGTCCTACAATACTCCGCAGGTGCTTGGTCGTGATTCGCCCTGGTCTGAGGAATCCGTGCAGGGTTTCTCTATTTCGGATTCTGCATATGCTGGCGCGACAAAGGTTGTTGTTCCTGCTGGTTCGTTCTGGACGCTGTACAAGTCGGTGTTTGATGGCGTTGTGAAGACCGAAACGTGGGCTTCGTCGCAAGTGCCGGGCATGGAAGCAGGATTAGTTAAGAAAGTTGTTACGGAAGGCAGTATGGTTACGACGACTGAATTGATGAGTTTTAGTGGTTTGGATTCTGAGAAATAATTATTTTGTGAATTCTACTTTCCCGTCATACTGTATCCCTTTCTTTAATTCTACGGGTCTCCAGCCGTCAATCACTAATTTCGCGCCTAACCAAGAAGCTAATTCGTCCGGATTTCCAATCGTGGCAGATAAACCAACAATTTGAATGTCTTTGAGCAAGCGTTTCATTAACGTAATTAAAATTTCTAATGTCGGTCCGCGGGAAACATCATTGAGCAAATGAATCTCATCAATAATAACAGTTTTAACATATTTTATCCAGGGACATTCGTGGCGCATTAATGAATCTAATTTCTCAGCAGTGCAAACGATAAAATCGTAATCAGCCAAGTATGCATCGGCAGAATCAACGTCGGATGATGTTTGTGCGACTTTGATTAATCCAGCATATTTGCGTTTGAATTCTGAGCATTTTTCGTTAGCTAATGCAACGAGTGGAACGATGTAGACGGCTTTGCCTCGATTTTCCATGATTCCTTTAACAGCAGCGAACTCAGCAATCAATGTTTTTCCAGAAGCAGTAGGTGTGCAGACCAAAACAGATTTGTGCTCTAATAATCCGGCAGCGATTGCTTTTTCTTGTGCAGGGCGCAACTCAGTAATTCCTTCTTTCGCGAGAACCAGATGCAAGTCAGCGGGAATGCGTTCTTGTAAATCCGTGAGCTTCATGGTCATTTTCTGTTTGTTCGCGCTATAAAATGGTTTCTATCGTCGGCAGCACCAGAATGCATTTAAAGAGGAATTTTGGCAATACGGATATGGGGGAGAACTTCTTATTTGACATTGGGGAAGTAGTTCCAGTTGAGAAACCAAAGCGCGTTTCTACAAAAGGAATAAAGTTAGTTCGTAGGCCGTTGTTTTCGATGAATGAAGAACGCGTAAAGTATTTGACGAATCCGTTGCCGAATGAATTGTTGGAGGATGTTCAGCAGGCGCATGTCGCGCATCGTGTTGTTGAATTGTCGGAGCGTTTGTGTTATGAAAGTTTGTTGTTTTGCATTGCGAGTCAGGGAACGTCGTTTGAGAAGGCAACGGGGTTCATGAAGGCATCCCACGGTGCTGATTTAGAGTTGTTGACTGATGCGTATTTGTTACAGGAGCAGGCAAAGGCAAGTGGTTTGCTGTATCATGATCGTTTTGCAGATCCATTGGCATACATGAAAGCGAAGGGCATACGAAATGTTGTTTCTGCGTTATTGAATGATCCGTTTAATACGCGCGAAGCATTGTCTGAAGTGAAGTTTTTGAAAAGAAAAACAATCAGTTTTTGGCATTTGTGTTTGGGCGGAAAAGAGCTTGTCACGTTAGACCGTCATAATAATTTGCAGATTCACGGGTTGGGTGTGGATATGGCGCAAGCGTTGTATGATCCGCAGATGCAGCGGAGTGACGGCAAGCGTGTCCCTTCGCAACCCACTCCGAAAGAGTATGTCAGAATTGAGAAAGAGACGCTTACGAAGTTCGAGCGAGAAGACCCGTTTTATTCGGAGGGCAAACTTGATGGTGCCCTGGTTACTACATTGTTTTGGACGGTTGGCACGTTGATGGCTCGCGGTCAGAAGTTGTGGGAGGGGAGAGAAGAATTTTTTTACACGGGTAGTCGACCGAAGTTCGTTTCGCCCTATTCAGTCAAGTAGTAACGTTTAAAAAGCCGTTCTTGCTTATTTTGTTTAAAAATGAGGCCGCGAATCTTCTTGGGTGTCGTATGTTAACGAATCGTGCGGGGAGCTTTGCGTATTTCAATAAGCAGAGCGGTGGCGTTTTTCTGAAGAAAGGTTTGACGTTCAAGATTATTGATCGTATTGAGCTTCCGAATGATGCGCCGAAGCATAACTTGTTTTTTGTGGAAAATCATGGCGCGTGGTGGATGCCTGACAATAAAGACGCGTTGGTTGTCCAACTCAATCAGGAACAAGCAGCCACACTTTCGCTGGATTGCAAGGAATTGTTTGATGACAGACAGTGGGGTAGAGAATACAAATTAACGAGCGAGAAAGGTTGTGTTGTTGTTTCATTTTCCAAAACAAATGATGCTCGTGAGGCAAAGGGTGCGGAATACCAATTGTTTTTGGCGATTGCGGGTGTGAAGGAAGCTCACGTTATGGACTCGTGGCTGGAGCGAAAGTATTCTACAGAGAAGGAGTCTCGCTGGGTGTATCAGGCAGCAAAACTCACATTCAAAAACGCAGTGTTTGCATTTGCAACAAAGAAGTCCGAGGCAATTAGCACGGCAAAAGAAGTGTTTGAAGGTCGATCACGCTTGTTTGCGCAAAAACAAAAGCGAGTATCTGCGTTGGCAAGGTCATTCTCGGTGCCGGGAGCCTGCGCAGCACACGCAGTAGATGCACTAAGAACAACTGACGGAATTGTTGCGGGTTTGCCGTTGTTGTCCGAGTTTCAGACGCGTGACGAGATTGTTTCAATCAAAGCGTTGTTGTTGATGAATGATGTTGCGACGGCAAAGAAAGTGTTGTGGCGTTATCTTGAGCGTGTTCCGTTTTTGACGAAGTCGTGGTCGGACAAGTTGCCGATTGCGGACGGTGGCTGGCTGTTTGTGCGCGTGCTTGACTTGCTGAAGTATTTGGCGGAAACAAATTCGCTTGCGAAAGTGTTGTCGCAGAAAGATATTGCTCTCATTGTTGCGAAGCTGAAAAAGTCTGTTGATGTTATTTTTTCCGAAAAAATGAAGGACGGTCTTGTTACAAATAAGGCACGGGAGACTTGGATGGATTCGGCTTCCAGGCCGGGCGCGAGAATCGAAATCAACGCGTTAACCTTAGCAATGCTGCACGCGGTGCATGTCTTGACGGGCAAGCCTGATGGTCGAGAGCTCGCGTTGAAGTCCGCAGTCAGAAGAGCGTTCTTGAGAAAAACATTGGTGGACACGCCTGGCGGAATAGTAAGACCTAATTTGTTCATCGCAGCGTATGTCTATCCCAATCTTCTTTCAAAAGCAGAGTGGATTACGTGTTTTGATGTTGCGTTGAACGAGTTGTGGTTGGACTGGGGAGGTATTGCAACGCTCAGCACAGAAAGCCCTGACAAAGAAGGCGAACATAATGGTGATAGTTGGTTCTGGCTGAACCATATCGCTGCCATCGTGCTTCACCGGTTTGACGCAACGAGATACAAAAAGCACCTTGACGCCATTATCAGCGCAAGCTCAACCATCCAAAGATGGAATGGTGGTTTTATTTGCGAACGTAGTAGTTCTTCAAAGCTCACTGTCGATGGTTGTCCTGCGTTTTTGTTGAGCAATGCGACGTTTCTTGAATTGTTAGAAGAAGTGAAGCGATAATGGGTCGTGACATTTTTAAACCGTAATGAGTTGTGTGCGAAAGATGACAAGATACTTGTTGGATATTGCTGAATTAAAGCCTGCGTTTGAGCAGTATGCGGTGTATTGTCCGTTGGTGAGTCACGCGTTGAGTTTGGGGCGGGATGTTGATGCAGTGGATGAGTTTTTTGAGCGGAAGCTTGCGCGTTTTGAGGAGTTGAAGCAGGGCTTGATTGAGGTTGGTTTGTCGTCTGAGCGGATGCGTCCGCAGTTGAAGTTTACGAAATCGATGAGTCCGGAGCGGTTTGCGTTGTATGCAGGGGACCAGACGCAGAGTCGTTTCGTGACGGAGTACTTGAATTTGGCGAATGACTTGCATGTTGCGGTGTATCGTGATTGTTTGCCTCCGGAGTGGGCGAAGCGTACGGATGTGTTTGAGTTTCAGTATGATGCGTCTGATGTGGTGCATTGGCAGGATGGGAAGTGTTTGGTGCAGCGGGTGGCGTTGCTTGATCGGTTGAGCAAGATTCACACGTCGCAGGTCACGCGTGTGCGGCACATGATGAGTTTGTGTCAGGTGGATGCGGATGTGCGGCCGATTGAGTCGTTGCTTGAGTCGTTGGCGAAGGTTCCGATTATCAAGCGAAAATCTTAAGTAGGTTTGGTTATTTCTTTCAGCCATGGACATCACGTTGGATAAGGAAAGTTTCAAGGCTCTTGCTGCGGATACGCGTATTAACATTTTGAAAATCTTGTTGAAGCGTCAGCATTTGCAGACGGAACTCGCGCAGGAATTAGGCATGTCTATTCCCGCAATCAAAGAACATTTGGATGCGTTAGTGAAGGCAGGTTTGGTTGAGCGTAAGGAAGAAGGTCGTAAGTGGAAGTATTATGCGTTGTCAAAGAAGGGCAAGGCGATTCTTGATCCGGAGCAAAAACGCATTTTCTTGGTCTTATCATTGTTTATTTTGAGCGTGGTGGGCGGTGTTGCGGCGTATTTCAGAACGATGGTGGATCCGTTGTTGAATCCGCAGCCGTTGGCGATGAAGGCTGCTCCTCTCCTTGCAGAATCAACTTCTTTGGCGATGGATGCGGGGCAGGCAACGAACGCGACGGGAGTTTCGTCCGTTTCTGCGGTGTACGTTTCGCCGTGGGGCTTGATACTCTACTTAGTCTGGCTCAGTTTGTTAGTCATTATCTTAGGCTATTGTTACTTTCAGCGCAAGAAATATTTGAAGGCGTAAGCTCAAGTTCTCGTTCGTCAAAGGTTCGATAAATAAAGCACAGCCTTTTTATTTGCGTGAATGTTTCTTGAGTTATGGAACTTAAGATTGTTCTTGATTTGATGGATTCGTTCGGATTAGAAGAATTGCTTCGTATCTATAAAGACGGGAGGGCCATCGCTGACAGTCCGTTGGGTAAGAATGAGTATCCTCATGACGCAGTCATGATTGTCGGGGTTGATAAGAAGTCGGATGGAAAAATCGACTACCAAGTTGTCATTCACAGCCAACCTCCTGGCAAGCCGGGTAGCTACACGATTAAGTCGTATGCGTACCAGTCGACGCTGGCAAAACCGTTGCATGCTCATCTGAATAAGGCGTAGAATCTGTTTCAAGACCAGTGAATAGATGATTTCTCACTAAGGTCATAACCTTAATAAAACCTAGAGTATATATAAAAAGGACTTATATAGAGAAGAATCAGTAAGTAAAGGTGATTCCTATGAACAAAACAAGTATATTTGGATTATTGGTGGCACTTTTAGTGCTTGCCTCGTGTCAGATTCCGAGTACGGATCAGAATGTCATTTCCGTGTCGGGCTCGGCTGAATTGAAGGTCGATCCAGACAAGGCAGACTTTTGGTCTACCATTGAAGGAACGGGTGTTGACGCAGCCGCGGCTCAAGCGCAGCTTCAATCAAAATCAAATAAAGTGATTGATGCGCTCGTAGCTGCTGGTGTCGATAAGGCAGATATGCAGACGACTGGCTTCAATGTGTACCCTGACTATTCCTGGAACCCGCAAACGGGCGAACAGACGTTGAAGGGTTACAAGGCTTCGCACAGCATTCAAGTAACTATTCATGACTTGGACAAGGTTGGCGAAATTGTCGACGCAGCTGGCGGTAATGGTGCTTTGGTTCAAAACGTGCAGTACGGTTTGACTGATGCTCGCAAGAAGTCGTTTGATGACGATGCGTTGAAGCAAGCGGCAGAAAACGCTCGCGGCAAGGCAACTTCGTTGGCTTCCGCTACGGGAGCTTCGTTGGGCAAGGTTGTTGCAATTCAGGAAAGCAACGTCTACTACCCTCCGTTCCCCTACTACGCTCGTGACGCAATCATGTCCTCTGAATCAGGCGGCATGACCAAGTCAACCGACATCCTGCCCGGACCCGTATCAGTCTCGGCACAAGTCACGGTAACGTACAAGTTGAACTAAAGAATTGTTGTTTTTTCTTTTTTAGTTATTTTTTTCTTGCGAGAAGTGTTTCGAGTTCTGTTTGCGAATAAAGATGCAGAAATCGAGGAGTTCCTTCGAAATGCGGTGGTTTGTGAGCACGCAACTGTTCTCCACGTTCATTTTCGTGAACGTTGTATTTGATTTTTAATAAGCCGCAACGGTATTCCCACTCACTGAGATACCCGTCTTTTGGCAATGCTGAGATTGCTTTTTCTATGTCTTGTGTGAGTGATGCTGCAATCACCAATATGTCAAGGGAGGGATCATGGATTGCTGCAGTTTTAAGGGGCATCCAGTTTTGGCGTTTCTTATTTCTCTCATGCACAACCCAGCCGTAATCAAGAAGCCTTCCGAGGTGGACATGCCAGTGTTCTTGGGCTGATTGTTGTTTTATTTTTTCTGCTTCTTCCGAGGTATAAAAACCAAAACCGCGTGCCTCAGGATAAGGTCCATTGCCAACCCATGGGAAAAGGAGGTGAGTCTTACGCTTGAGAAATTCTTCTTCAAGGGCGTTAATTATTCTGATTGTTAATTCTTCTTTGCAATGAAGACCTTTCAAACAGAGGGGTTCATCACGGCTTTCAAACGTTTTTACATAATTCCAAGAGGGAGTGTCAGTCATTGTGGGTTGTTCTGTAATGGGTTGGAATAAATTTTTGCAAGAACAGGATTGTACGACGCAGGTCGCGCTTGGTGTTCTTGAAATGACCGTTTTGCATGCTCAAGATTTTCTATGCTGTATACAGAACGTCGGCCTGAAAACTCTCGGTACATCCAAAGCACCAACGCATTCTCAGAAGAGAGCAAACGAATGGTTTCATTGATTAATTGTAGTTCGATTGCGATTGTTGGTTCTTTGCCAATAGATTCAATTATTGTTTCTTTTGTCGGTTCCATCAAGATATTGTCGATTTTCATTACGTGGCGAGTGAATGATGAGAACGCAACTTTAAAAGAGTGTGTTGCGTTGGGGGCTACAGCTTTCTCGCTACAAGCATTGCCGTTTCGTGCTGGAATGGTTTGCCATCAGGTTTCTTTGCATGGCAGTCGGCCATTTTCAACGTGTAGGTTAATATTTCCCAGTCTTTGTAATATTGCTTGAGTTCGTCCGGGTCGAAGAAGTGTTTGAAGACAGGATTCACTAATTCTCCTTTCTTCGTGAAAACGGTGATGATGTTGAGTCCTCCAGCAAGGGTGTGCTTTTTCATTTTCTCAACGAGTGCTGTGAGGTCAGATAAAGTTAGAAAGTGAAGGGTGTCCGTGCAGATGATTCCTGCATATTTCTTTTTGAATGCGAAATCAACAATGTTTTGGTGGTGAGTAGTAATCGTTTTGTTCTTTGCTTTGAGGAGTTTGAGCGCTTCTTCATCCTTGTCAACGGCATCCACTAAATGCGTTTTTGCCAAGAACAACGAGTTTCGCCCAGTATTGCATCCCAAGTCGAGAATCTTGCCTTCCGGAATTTTTTCCGCGAACAGGGCAACAATACGCTTGGGTTCATCTTGCGGAAGAAGCATTTAATCCCTCTTTGGAGTAATAAGTAGTGTCGGAGCTCCGACTTCTTGCCATGCCTCAATTATCTTTTTGGCTTTCATTCGTCGTTGGCCGCGGTTTGGATCGATGTAGTAAATTGTTTCTTCACGAATTCCGTTAATGATGATGGCATGGATGGCGTCATGGTTTTTGTTCATGAGTTTTTGCCAATTCACATTAATAATAGGAGTTATTCCTTGACGTAACCATCTTTTAAGGTCTGTGAGTGTGGAGATTTGTTGTGTGACGGGAAGCGCTCGTTTTTTCTTGCTAATTCCTAAGAGTTTGACTTTTACGCCTTTTGTTTGCGCAAATGCTGCTTTACCATCTAGTTTTCCGTGACTTGCGATTTCTTCTTCAGAACTATCAATGCCCATTTTTGCGAGAACCATTTTAATTGCTGCAGCACCACAATTAATGCGCTGTTTGTAAAAGGGCAGAGCAATCATAAGTTAAGAAAGGCAAACCAATATATTAGTTTATGTTGCGATGGGGGCTACACAGGTTTTTATGTTAGCTTTCTTTTAAAGTTAAAGTGCTGCCAACAAAAAATCCTGAACGTGCCGAGTATCATGAATTGATTATTATGCGAAGAAAGATTGCGTTATTAGAGCAGGAAACAAAGAAGGAGGTTGGTGTCGTAGAAAGACAGAACAATCAGCGTGGCGCTTCGTATCGTATCGTTCAGCTTAAGGAAGTGGTCGTTGGCAGGACGGAGGGTTACGAAACAGACTTGCGCATATGGACAAAAGAAGATATTTTGGAATTAGCGAAATCTCAGTGCCGTTGGGCTGAGCATGACATGATTTTTGCTGCGAGAATGGAGCCTGCCTTGATGAAACAGAAAAATAAGTATATTTGTCTGCGCATGTGTATCGATAAGAAGATTTTGTTGAGTCTCGAAGCAGAACTTAACTCGAGGGGTCCTGATGCGGTCGTGATGCCTTGGTTAGATAGGCCTTTCGGTATAGCTTGCGGATATGGTTTGTATTCAAGAAAAGAAGCGGACGCGTTGCAGACAAAAAGATTAGCTGAAGGTTGGCCTGATCCTATTCCTGGTTACGCGTATGACTTGGAATGGGTGGTGAGAAGGTTGAAGGCTGAGGTGGTGCGATGAGTGGGAGACTCCATAAAAGTAACTACTACTAAGTAGTATAAACTAGAAAGATTTAAATACTTGTGAGGTTAAACCTCAACTATGTTCCAAAGTCGCGAATTCAATCCTGCCGAGATGCGAACGGTTATTGATCATATGTTACGTTTGTACAAACGAGGTCATTTCACAGGCGCAAATCTCATCCAGAATGATGCTGCTTTGCCTTTAACGGGCATTCTAGTCCACTTTTTGCATTCCCAAATACCTCATCTAGAAAATATTCAGAAAGCGGCCGACATGGAAGGAAAGATATTATCGCGTCAAACTTTTTATCGAACTGATCCAAAGTATCATACTAAAGATGAATTCTGGAATGATTATGCTAATGCCACTTTTTTTGATGATGATTTGACAATTATCCCATTGGAAGACGCCTGGAAAATGAAAAAAGTGCTGAATGTCAAGAATCCTGAGTTCGATCTCCTCTTAGATCTCACACAAGGAAATCTTGAAGCGGTCATTAACAGAATGCAGGTTCGTAATGACTCTCTGAAAACAAAATGGGAGGATCCTGTTGTCATTGTTAAATCGCCTGTGAAATTAGCATCCATGCCTGGGTTCATAAATGAGCTTCACTTTGTTTCATTAACGCGAGGATCAGAAGAGTTCTATGTAATTGTTAATGATGAGTCACGTCTGAAAAGTCTGCAGAGTTATTTGAAAAAACTTTGTGCTACTCCTAACTGTCCTAGCACCTTGTCTGAAAATGCTTTTGCATTTCATCCCAGTCAAGTAAATAAAGAATTTGCTACTTATATGCTGAACCGTTCGATGCCGTTTCAGCCTGAAGAGTAATTTCTAGTCCTTTTCGGTCATATACTCCCAGAAGACGCGGGTGGTTGCTACGGTTGTTCATATTGATCTGTTCTTGCAGTTGTTCTGCGATGTCTTTCTGGTGAATGTGGTATTCGAAGGTCGCATTAAGGAGATGTGCCCAAATGCTCACATAGGCATCGGCCGCAATGCCATTCAATAATTGTTTTGTTGCATCTGCTCGGTCAACCGGTGTGTGCTGGAAAATAGGCTCAGGGTCTTTCCGTGCTTCTTTGAATATGTTGCTCATAGCATTTGATAAGGAAGTGGACTATTTAACCTTTATGACTCTTCCGTCGCTAAAGGTCATAACGTTTAAATACTCGGAAGCCTTTATAAAGGTCTGAAGGCATACTTTGGGGTATGCTTTCAAGCGAGTTCAATCAGGTGGTGGACATCTTGCGCACGGTTGTGCGGAATGTTTCGCGCTTGAGCAATGAACGTTCGCCGAAATGGTTTCGGCATGTGGTTGAGGAAAAGCAACAGAAATTGCGTCTCAATGAAGTGCAGGAATTCAAAAGAGCCTCCGTTGCGATATTGGCTGTCATTAATGATGCTGATATGCGGCAGGAACCGTTGCCGTGGAGCGTGTTGCGCAGACACGCAGAAAACGTTCCATTATGGTTGGATAAGCTGGTCAAAACACCGGAAAGATACGAGACATACAAGAACAGGCTACTCATGAGCATCGACACATTCGTCCAAAACGCAGACAAACAGCGAGTTCCTCTGAGCAGACCTTCAACATACCGAAGCACAGCAGCAGGATTGCTCTTTGCACTTGTTGGCGGCATTGCGGGGTTGGCCGGCTGCGCACCCGCACGACTCTATGCGGAAGAGCCGAAGGTTCAAACAGATGCTAAAGATTATGTAGTCCCAAAATTTGAAGACTGGAAGAAAACTTATTTCTTAACTGAAGAAAAAATTGCTAAACTTGAAGCACTTGGAAGTCTTGAAAAAATTGCATCAGATACTGATATTATCAAGGAAGGCAAGGTTCAATTTGTCAAATATGATGCTAAAACAAAGAAAAATGATTTTAATGATCTTGTAGCAAAAGGATCTGGAAATTATGTTGTACTATTCGGTTCAATGAAAAATCCTCAAGATGCCGCCGTTATTCGAAGAGCATTCATTCAGCTTCGCGCAATGGCTTCCGAAGATATCCACGTCATCTATTTTGATATGGATGCTGATCCCGGAATGGCTCAAAACAATTACAATACATTTTCGAAAACGTATGGTGTTAAATCCGTTTGTTCCATGGCGCTAATGCAACAAGAAGAGGGGGAGGCCAAGGTGCGGGATCTCAAAAATGGAGGTCCGGGGTCAAGCGCAGGAGTTCTTGGATCTATTTACAATGGGTTGTATAACTGGGCACGTACGGTCCTTCTTGGTTGGCCCGATTCTGATGGGAAAAAACAGCAACACAAGTATAACGGCGGGCCCAAACTAGAAGCTATCGCTAATAAATAACAAGATTTAAAAGCAATTTTTGTTATTTTACTTTAAAAAGAGGAGTTATGAAGTACACACTTATTTTCATCCTACTTATTTTACTACTTGCAGTTACTGTTCTTGCCGATACAGCTCCTGAAGATACTGTCGCGGTAACACCAACTGATAGCACCCCGACTGCTTACAACGAAAAAGCTCCAGGTGGTTCTCAGGTAGGTGAAGACGCCTCAGTCAAACAGTCAGGTGATGGCTGGATTGTAAATGGGGAGTTCACTCCGAAGGGCGGTTCTCCGATGATGTTAGTTAATGGCAAGATTGATGCGAATGGCAAGATTCTTCATGCAGATAATTTTGATGTAGGCAGTGCGAAAGGTGTTGATGCAACTGATTTTGTTTCTGATGCGGGCGGCTACACCATCGGTTCGGTCGGCTCCCTCCAACAAGGCCCAATAGTCATCACAAACGGCAAGAACGTGAAGTACGAAAACGGTTGCCTTTCAGCAGACTCCGCAGAATCCTTAGTCGAAACCGACACCGTCGCAACAAAGATTGACAAATTGAATTATTGCGACAAAACCATTGACGTTAAGGAAGCTGATTCTGTTTGGGCTGGTTGTGTGTTGATGGAAGATGTTGAAGATGCTTCAATCACTGCAGGCACAGATGTTGTCGTGGAGGCTGACGAAGGCACTGAATTCACGATTAAGGATTGCGCGACGCATGAGTTTGATTTTACGTCGTTAAGTGATGATTCTAAGTTAATAATCTCAAAGAATACGGTTGTTCCGACGTTTGAGTTGACGGATGTTGATTTGGCGTTGGAAACTGCAAACTTCACCGAGTCGGTCGCGACGAACGGTACGGCGATGGTGGAAGTCAGCAGAATTGATGGCATTCAGAAGGTGCACATGACTGCGACGACGATTTACAAGTATGATGCTTCAGATCCGGAGCAGGACTTCAGTGTCAGAGCTTGGCAGGACGACCATGACTTGTATCTCAAGAAGTCGATGTCGGACGCTCTTCCGGCGGAAGTAAAGGACTGCAACGGTTGTTCAATCGCAGACTTAGCTAACCACCAATTGGAAATCAGGGGTACGATTGACTTCAACAAGAACCAGTTAGCCCCCACAACAAACCAAGGTCTCAGTCCGTTCTTCACTACTGCAAACAAGAACGCGAAGGCAATTTTGAGTTTCGATGACAATAACGCGTTTGTGAAAGAACTCCTTATCCTCAATGACGCTCCACCGTACAGAACGTACGTGAGCAACTACCTCACCATCTCAGAAGCAGTTCAGGTAGGCACAGCAACGCAACGATTGCTCAAAGTAAATGAAGCTGTTGAAAAGAAAGACTTGACTGCATCGTGGCTTGGCTCCTACAGAACCACATATAGCCCCGCAACGTTGAAGGTGGAAAACAATGTTTTAGACTACCAACGAAACGGCGTGGTTTTGAAAGTTCTTCCTGACCAGCACAAGGACATTAACGTACTCTTGCAAAACATCAACAAGACGCGATTGCTTGTGTTCATGAGCGTTGCTGGCTTGATTGGCGGCTTAGGAATCAACTTGATTGCTGGAAAGAAGAAGTTAAGTCGAGGCCAACTCACTATCTTTATGCTCATCGGCATTGTGTTGATGGCGGTCATTGGCATGATGCTGTACTTAGTCGGCGTCCTCTCATTGCCAAACCAGCTTCACATCACGGACAAGGAGCAAGTTCAGACTTATGTCACGCAATGCTTGCAAATGTCCGGCAAGAGTTCAATTATTGCGTCAGGTTTGCAAGGCGGCCATTTAGCATTACAACCCCCATTTAACGAAAATCCAAAGACAGCATTCCTTTACGAAACAGGTAACAATAATCTCCTCACGTTGGAACGAATGGAGCTCGATATCAGCCAAGACACAACAACAAAGCTGTTAACCTGCTTGGACAACTTCGAAGCGTTCACGGGTGTCAAAGTAGAAACAATCGGTTCTCCTGATGTCAAAACAATTTTAGGAATCAAAGACTCTACGTTCCAGCTTGACTACAAATTCTTTGTGCACAAGGGCGACCAGAGATGGGACTTTGAGAGTTTCGCAACCACCGTTCCCATCGGCATGTTGAAAGCAATTAACGCTGCAAATGCAACCGTAACAAGCGAAATCCAGAACGATGAACAAATCAACTTAGATGCAATTCCGTCATCAATCTACACCTTCTTCCCGTTGAACAACATTCTCATCGCCATCATTGACGGCGATGCGCAGTTTGTGTTTGCGAACAAGCGTTAGTGATATTTTCGAAAAAGTCGTTTTCCTTTGATGAGGGTTTGACGAAATTTTTTGATTACTTCTTGTTCCGGAATAAGCAAAATTAGTTCACCATCAAATATTGTCAAAAAAGAATCTCCTATTTTAATTCCCTTTCTTAGTTCTTCAGGGATAGTGATTCGTCCTTTGCTGTCAACGGTGACAATTTTGGCATTATTCACAAGATGAAAACAGGTTTGAGTCTATTTAATTTTTTGTAGCGTTGATGTGGACAGGCATACCATTTTACCGCAATCTTTAAATAGTATATCTCAGACATACTCTTCATGGCAAGTCCGAGTAAAGAAAACAACGTGATAAAACTCATTTTGGAGAATAGTCCGTTGAAAGAATGGCATTTTGCAGAGGTAGTCAAAGAAGCAAAAGTCACGAAGGCAGTTGCGAACAAGTGGCTGAAGAAGTGTGTTGAGGAAGGAATTCTGATGCATGTGAAGAAGAAAGGTCAGTTTCCGCACTTCACTGCCGGAACAAATAATCCTTATTATCAGTCAATGAAGAGAATGTTTGCGTTGGAGCAATTGCACGCGAGCGGTCTGATTCCGAGATTATTGGAGACTCCGTCCGCAAAAACAGTGATTGTGTTTGGCAGTTTTGCGAAGGGTGATTGGTATAAGGATTCGGATATTGACGTGTTTGTGCTTGGGCACATGACTGGTTTTGATAAGCATTCGTTTGAGCGTAAGCTGAACAAAAAGATTGAATTGCATGTTTTTGAGAACAGAAAAGAACTCGGTGAGGTAAAATCAGGTCTGTTGAAAAACGTCATCAACGGATATGTTGTGAAGGGTCAGATTCAGGATGTTGCAGAGGTCGCGTAAGGCACGGAGAATGAAACTCACGATCGATAATCTTGATAAAACGTTCAAATTCTGCTTAAGTTCTGGAAGCCTTAAGGAAAAATCAGTTGATGTTGAACTTATCAAATCGCTGAAGTTAGTGGCAGAAAAAGGGTTGGCATTTATCAAAAGTAAATCAGTCGACATTCCGAAGGAGAGTACTGACTGGACGTTTGTGTTTCGGGATTACTATGAGTCGTTACGAGGTCTTATCGAGGCGTATTTGCTGTTTGATGGCATCGAGGCGGATAATCATCAGTGCAAAAATGCATATCTCTGCTTCAAACATCCTGCACTTGAGCTGGATTGGGAGTTTTTGGAAACAGTTCGGCTGAAACGTAACGCGATCAATTATCGAGGACAATTATTGAAGTATGATGATTGGAAGTCATTCAAAATCAAATTCGACCTGCACATTACTGCGTTGCGGAAGGAGCTTGAGAAGAAACTAGCTTAGAACGGCACGTCGCTCATGTCTGGTTCTGCGAGGCATTCGTTGGCGAGGTGTGCGACGTAGTCGATTTCTTTGTCGCCGAAGGTGCGGTTTTGTGTTTCTGCGAGAAAGATGCCGAGGTCTTGGATGACTTGGTGTTTGTAGTATGCTCTTGCGATTGGGGGGTATGGTGACTGCTGGATTTCATTCCTGATGTGCAGGAAGTGTGAGATGTACATGGAGAGGCTTGGCATGCCTTTTTGGGGCAAAGGAGGGGTTTAAATGTCTTACGGAGAATTACACAAAGTAGCGTGCGATAACCAATCCTGCGAGAATGCCTGCCATGAGTCCGAGTCCGTAGGGCAGTAAGTGGTAGGTGAGGTCTGATTGTTCTTTAACAGATGGTTCTACGGGTGTTGCTTCGAGTGCGGGGCTGTTTTCGGGATAATGTTGCGGTTCCGAGATTTCTCGGATGGGTGCCGTTTCAAAATTTCCGATTTTTCGTGAAACCATTGCTTCCACATCGTCAAGTGTTGGTAAGTGGGGCACAGGTGCGGGAGGAGCAACACGACTAATGCTGAGTTCAGGCGCGCTTTTTAAGGTAGACAAGTCAGGTCCTGCTGGTATTGCGATTTTCTTGAGCTGTTTGAACGTTTCGGTTTGCTTTTGCACTTTGCGAACGACAACTTTCTTGGTTAGTTCTTTGATGCGCGAATTCACAATCTTGGCCATTTGGCTTTTTGATTGGACTCGGGACATTTTGATGGCGAGTGTTTCGTCTTTGACGACGTGGTAGACCCAGTTGTAGAAGTCGTTCTTTGCGTCATTAACGTGATGGGAAAATTGTGCGGAAGTCATTGCATTCAATTCGCGTTCGAGGTCAAAGAGGTTCTTGAGTGCGGGACCGTCTTTAATCAAGAATTGTTGGTGGAGTGGGACGTCGTTCATTTGTGTTTGAGCTCGTTGACGAGGTGTTTGAGTAAGGTGCGTTGGTGGTCGATGGGTGTTTGCAGTTTTCGAAGCGCGTCAGCAAGAGGTTTGCTGTTGAAGACTTCTTGCACCCAGTTGGCAAAATCGTTCTTCAATGAGGTTACGTGGTGTTTGAACACGTCGTCGTTCATGGTTTCGAGCTCATCGATGAGTTCGTAGAGTGTTCGGAGTTTTTTTCCGTCCTTCAGAACGAAGATTTTTTCTTCGGGTGCCTGACCAAGCACTTGTTTAGTGATGGTCATGACTGAGGGATTTGTTCCTTCTCGTGTTAGGACTACTTCTGTGTGTACACCCTTTTTCATAGTCTTTTGTTTGGTTCTTTTCATTTTTAAATGTGTCGTCGTGCTAAGTTCTGTATTCGTCGGGACACGTTTTGTGCCATTGCCAGTCGTTCCGGTCGTGCGGCAAAGTCTTCGGAGAGTTTGTCATCCGAGTAGACGTGCAGTACCCAGTTGGCAAAGTCGTTTTTTGCATTGCTGACGTGGTGGCTGAATGTTTCGTCATCCATCCTCTTTAGTCCGTCATGCAGGTCTGCGTAGTTCTTGAACACTGCGCCGTTTGCTGCCAGGAAATGGTTTTTTTCTGGGCAATCAACAAGCAGTGGTGTTGTTTTTCCTTTCATGCTATCACCTCGCTGAAGTCTTTTAGTACGTTCATGAATGCGATGAAGCCGTCGTAGGGGCTGTCGTGGGGGTTGAAGTATTTGTGCACATCTCCGTCGGCTGCGTATTTGGTGCACATGTAGTAGTAGTGGTCGCTGGTGCTGAGTTTGCGCCACGTGTCGAGCTTGTGGGCTTTGCGCGCTGCGGGTAGGAGTGAATACAGTTTTTTGTTAGCTGCGTTTTGTAATGGGTTGCCGAGCCATGCGGATATTCCTCTGTCTGCGTCTGCCCACGAGTACGGTTGGGTGGCGTTGAGTGTTGCTTTCGGAGCGAGTTGTGCGGCTTCGGAGGGCAAGTGGAAGCCGATGTTGTGTTTGAGCAACGCGCTTGGCAGTTTTTCAAGAAATCCGAAGATGCCTGTTTCTTTC
>CAYIEN010000003.1:0-73456 GCA_964362535.1 uncultured Methanosarcinales archaeon
CGCACACAAACAATCTGTGGTAGTGACCAACACCCACTTAACAGTACCCGCCTCGGCATTTGGCCACTCACCAACACAACAGGACCTGACTGGTCAAACTTGTCCGGTAACGACCAATTTCGCGACCCCTACGACTTCAGAAAATTCACCGACCACTCCAGCGGACTTGACTTCCACCGAGGAGTCGACCTGTCCAACATCAGCGGCGTACCTGAAGTCGCAGTCATGAACGGAACCGTCGTGCGCGCAGAAACCGACGAAGAAGTCAACGGCACCGGACGCCAACGCTTCGGAAATTGGGTGATGATTGAACACTCACCAGACCCTGACACCGGACAGCCCCGACATACCCTCTACTTCCACATGAATGACACTCCGTTAGTCACAGAAGGCGACAACGTCACCGCCGGAACACTCATCGGCCTCACCGGACGCACAGGTTATCAAATCAACACCAACCACCTTCACTTCGAATTGGCACGCGACCTTGATGAAGACCTTTATTCCCAACGCCGCGCAGTTCACCCACTACACATACTCAACTACAGCAACATCAATGCCACCAACATATTCATCACAGCAAACACAACACACTACATTGTTGCCATCACCCATAACTATACTGACATGGATTTTGTCGGCCTCAAAATCGTCGGTAACCTTGCGAACCGCACCATGAATTATGAAACCAAAGAAGGCATCAACCTCTCCGATGCCGACCAAAAATGTTATTTGCGCATGTGCTTTGAACCCGGACCGACACCAAGCCCATTCATCAACTACACCAACAACTACACCATCGAACGAGAATACACCGGACCACTCATCGGCGCCATCATCCAAGACGCACTCGGCGAAACACAAATCTACGAAATTACCTTGTGGCCAAACCCGACAATTACACTTAACAAATCTGCTCTGAGCATTGCGAACACGAGCGATTACATCACATATAATATTACTCTGAACATAACCGGCGACGCCGCGTACAATATTACTTTGAACGAAACGTATCCCGCCTCCATGCGATACAACAGCTCATCAATAACACCTATTGCGGGAACCAACGCTTCGTTCAACCTCGGCAACATCAGCCCCAACCGAGTTTACCGATTCAACATCACCATGCAAGTACTGAATACATCAAACGGCACTATCGCGAACAATAGTGTCAATGTGTCGTATTACAACTTCACCGGCACACTCCAAACCGTCGCGACATCGGTTATAACCAACATTACGAATGTGTTCGGTTCGATATCATACAACACCACTAATGTCACCATTTCAAAAGCAGACAACACAGACCCCGTCAACATCAGCACAATACTCAACTATACTATTACGCTGACAAGTGTTGGCTCAGGAACTGCACACAACATAACTCTTAACGAAACATACCCTCCCGAAGTACGATTTGTTACTGCAACACCAACGCCCATAGCCGGAACAAATACGAGCTTCCTTATTCCAAATTTGACTGCTGGAAGCGTTTATGTCGTTAATATCAGCGTACTGACACTTAACACAACAGGAACCATCAACAACACCGCAAACGTTTCCTTCGTCAACGAAACTGGCTATCGATATAACGTCAGCGACAATGAACAGACGGTGATTGAGAACATGGTCACCGCAGAACCGTCCCCCGGAGGTGGAGGATCAACCGGTGGAGGCGGTGGCGGCGGAAGCTACGTACCACCCGTCGTTCCCGGACCACTCAGTGTTGACTGCGTCGAAGAATTTGATTGCAGCGATTGGAAGGAATGCCTTGGTGGCATTACTACCAGAACATGCATTGGAATTAACGGATGCGTTGGAGCAACGAAACCGACCGAAGCAAAAACGTGCACCCTGCCCATCGTTGAGACACCGGCACCAGTTCAAACTGAAACAATCACCACCGTAACGCCCCCCTGCACTGAAAACTGCCCAACGCCAACCGCACCAAGAATCATCCGCGTAACCGTCGTCCTCGGACTCTTCATGGCGATGGCTGTTTTGGTAATAAATAGACGAAGAAAGTATTTGGAACAACAATTCGATCTGAGAAACGGTCCGAACTAAATAGGTGTTGTGGATGCTCTTCGCGTGCAAACTGTGCACTCTCGTCTACACAAACCTTTTTAAAGCAACTTCTGCCTTCTCGACGATGTAGTGTGCTCCTGTAGTCTAGCCCGGTCCAGGATGCGGCCCTCTCGCGGCTGCGACACGGGTTCAAATCCCGTCGGGAGCGTCAAAGTAAACAATAGGCAAGTTCGAACCTAATAGGGATTTGAACATGCTCGCCGGACTGATGTCCGTCGGCACAACTGCGGTTGAATCCCGTCGGGAGCGTTATGTTCAGAAATAGGAAGTGGTGATGATGGCTTTAAACGCAAAAAAGAACACGCGATTAACCAGCTTTGACGACCTCAAAGAAATTGTCATTGCCAACACCGTCAAAAACGTTCCTGAAATGAAGAAAGAAAAGAAAACAATCGAAAACAAGTCATTGTCAGAATTCAGTTAATATGTGCCGTCGTAGTCTAACCCGGTAAGGCGCTCGCCTCGAAAGCGAGATCCGCAAGGAATTGCAGGTTCAAATCCTGCCGACGGCGTAGACACCAAAATAAGTTGAAATTGTTGTTGGAGCATCAGTGCCGGCGCAGGATTTCGAGAACTTTAGTTCGAGATATTCCTGCCGACGGCGTTTTTTATTTCTAAAATATTGTTTTTCACTCGCAACCAATGCCGAGAACGCTCGGCAAGGTTACGCGATACGCGTAACCTTTTTATACTAAAACGTTATTTTTAAGTTAAGAAAACATAAATTCACACCAATGCCCCCTTCTTCTGAATTTCTTATTGAAACATTAGCGCTTGCGTGGGCTGGAGCCCGTCTTAAAGAATCACTCGAACAAGATAAAAACGCAGGAACACCGCTTCGCGTTTTGTCAAGTATCGACGGTGAAACTCCCAGCAGAAGATTCTTGGTGCGCACATCCTACCAACATAGCCGCGGAACCTACCAAACGGCAGTTTATGACCGACAAGAAGTCCACGAGCGACTTGGAATACCCTGCGACGCGTCACCCGAATTCAAAAGTGAATTTGACGCGGCACGAGTACATTATGACTTTTTAGACTTATACAAACAATTCACACTTGCAGAAACGTTTCGAAACCAAATAGAACTCGCCGAACAGACCGTAAAGCAGTAATTCTTTTAAACTCAACCACATTTTTTGAAAAAAGGACATCGCAATGAATGGTATAACCAAATTAAAATTCTTATTCGTCTCCCACATTGGACTTATCGGAGATATGGCGTGGCAAATCAAAAAGGAAGGTCATGACGTCAAATACTTCATCAAAGACAAACCCATGAAAGACGTCTGCGACGGATTCGTCGACAAAACAGACGACTGGCAAAAACAGGTTGACTGGGCGGATGTTATTATCTTCGATGACACCGAATTCGGCGAACAAGGAGACAAACTTCGAAAGCAAGGCAAAAAAGTCATCGGCGGAAGCACCTACGGCGACAATCTCGAACTTGACCGCGAGTATGGACAGGAAGAAATGAAAGCCGTTGGAATGACTACCTTGCCACACTGGGAATTCACTGACTTTGACGAAGCCATCAAATTTCTCGAAAAGAACCCCGGACGATACGTTTTGAAACCCGTTGGCGAAGCAGACAACGAAAAACACTTGCTGTACGTTGGCCAAGAAGAAGACGGCAAAGACGTCCAAGACATACTCCGACACTACAAAAAAAACTGGTCAAAACTCATTAAACGTTTCCAACTCCAAAAACACGTCCTCGGCGTCGAAGTAGCGGTCGGCGGCTTCTTCAACGGCATAGACTTCATCACCCCTATCAACATCAATTTCGAACACAAACGCATGTTCAACGGCGACATCGGACCCTCCACCGGAGAAATGGGCACAAGTATGTTCTGGAGCGCACCCAACAAAATTTTCAGCGAAACACTCGGCCGCATGAAAGAAAAATTAGCAGCCGCAGGCTACATCGGCTACATCGACATCAACACCATCGTCACCTCCAAAGGAATCTACCCCCTCGAATTCACCTCACGATTCGGCTACCCCACCATCAGCATTCAAATGGAAGGCATCACGAGCAAAATGGGTTTCTTTATGCACGCACTCGCGAATAATCAACCTTTTGAGCTGAAAACAAAGAAAGGCTTCCAAGTAGGCATCGTCATCGCCTGCCCGCCCTTCCCCTTCGAAGACCCCGCCGCATTCAAACGCTATTCTGAGGACGCCACTATTCTGTTTAAAAAGCCTGATTTAGATGGTGTTCATCTTGGCGATGTCAAATTGGTTGACGGCGACTGGCATTTGGCAGGCAACCTTGGCTACGGACTTGTTGTTACCGGCTCCGGAATTACTATGGAAGAAGCACGCACCAAAGCCTACAATTGCGTCAAAAACATCATGATCCCAAACATGTTCTATCGTACAGATATTGGTCAGAAGTGGAGACACGAAGGAGACATGCTCCGCACGTGGGGATACTTGAGTTAGTTGTTGTGTTCTCGTGATGCGCAAACTTTCTGTAGCTGAAGGAAAAGTTCTTTGGGACAAATTTGTTCCGCATAAACAGGTTTGGACTGATGATTGGGACATTCGTGTTGCCCTTTGCAAAGAATACGGATATGATTTGCTTATTTTGTATGATGGTAAAAACTTCTTTCCACTCCAATTTGAACCTGAAAATGGTTACTATACTTTGATGAGTGGCGCGACCGCAGAAAAGAACTATCTCACATTCGACCCGGAATTCATGAAGAAAACAAAAGACATTCCTGAAAACATTTATTTCGACTTTCTTGACACTTCTTTTGATGGCTGCGTTGAGGGCTTGTGTCCACAGTTCTTCGTTGATATAACTGGAATTAATAACGTTAATGAGTTTATCAAGCGATTCTCCAAAAAACACCAAAAAAACTTCAAACACGCTTATAAAAAGTTTGGAAAGTATTCTTTTGTGAAAAAAGGCAACTACAAAGAGTTGGAAGCCTTTAACATTGCGACGTTTGAAGACAAATCCGGCTTCGTCACCGAAGAAAGCACCTGCTACAATATTCTTGACAATGACTCGCGCACGGAGTATTGGTCCATTATCAAGGATGAAGAAACCGCGTTTATTCTCCAATACTTCTTTTACGGCAAAACAATGTCCGTCTGCGTCTGGGGCGCGAATGAAAAGTACAAAGACTCCTTGAAAGTCGCATTCACCGAAAGCATCTTGCTCGCCAAAAGCCGCGGCTGCACGCGCATTGATTACGCACCAACCTATTCGGGCTGGAAGTTTTTGTATCATCTTGACACTGCGCCGTTATGGCGATACAAACGAGGCACAATTCCTGACGCTGTCGACAGCGCTGACTACGAAATCCCTCCCGCAGAACGAACAAAACTCAAAGCAAAAGGAAGAATCTAGCTATTCTAACGCTCTTGGCAAAATCGCAATCATCCATCGGTTCGCGTCAAGAATCGGGTCGCGCCATGCATGCACAAAATCCTTCTTCAACAATCTGAGCCTGCGGCCCAAGACGGGGTCTTGTAGAACAACCCATTTTTCTCCTGCAGAAATAACAATCGCGTAGTGCGAATCTTCCGACGGGTTGAAGCCAGGCGATCTTTGAAATTCAGGATGCGCGGGAAACAACAACTGCGGCATCCAGTCAATAATGGTAACTCCTTGCTTAGTATAGTGCATCAAGTCATGATAACGCATCTTGTACCCCATCATGTGCGCAACACCCAGTTTTTTCAAACACTTAATCATGTTCAAATTCGGAGTGCCCTTTTGAGAAGTTGTTCCTGCAATCTGAGCAATCTTTCTTTCGCTCAACTTTTTACCCAAACCAGCAAGCGCCATACGAAGAACAGCAGGACCGCACGTAAAACCAGTCTCCTGCTTATAGTACGGAATGTGCTTGATATGTTTTGATTTGCGAGGTATCATATGTGGTCCGCGAGTTTGTTTAACTTGCCGCCTGCCCAGACAAATACCATTCCTAACAAAATGTAAAATCCACCTAAGACTGCCGTCTTTGGAACACTATGCTCAACTAAAAATGTAACAACTGGCTCAACTGTGGCAAAACCGGTGATGTGTTGCTCGGCCCAATTGAACGCGTTCAGTTCTCCGAAAGCGCTGAATACTAATGCTAAGATTCCGGGAATAACAAGCATCCAACCAACACTGCGGAACAATTTACTCATGCTTCCCGCAAGGAAACCCATAACGAGAATGCTTAACAGAATTAAGGCAACGCCGATGTAGAATCCATACGGCGAATGAAGCCACGGCTTGACATGCAAATTCCACGCAGTACCTAAGACTCCCAACATCATACCGATGCCGGAGAAAAATCCCAAATGCGCGCCCGTGTGCAACGTGCCGTGACTGAACAGTTTTTCAAGCATTTTATGCCTTGATATTTGTCGATTAATAAACATTACGAGAGAAGGCAAGATTAGGGGATAATGGGGTAAATTGAGAGTGAATGGTGACGAAAAATATCTTAACAATCAGGCAAATCATGCACTTTCTGTTCAGGCAAACCCTCATCATACGCTAAGAGCTTTTCAAACGCTTCCTTGAGTTTGTCTTTCTTTACTTGCATCATAACTCCTCAACCTCAGCGCCAAGCTTTTCGTACGCAGCCATCTTGATAACTTTCAAAGATAGTAATGCACACTTTAATCTAACGGGAGAAATCGGAATGCCTAACATCTTGAGAACGTCTTCTTTGGTGAGCTTCTTAACGTCTTCCAACGATTTACCTTCCAAATGCTCGGAAAGAAGCTCGGCACTAGCCTGCGAAATAGCACAGCCGTGACCGTCGTGCTTGAGCTGCGTGATGATTCCTTTGCTGACCGTGCCCGTGATTTTAATCATGTCGCCACACAACGGATTCAAGTCTTTCGCCTCAATATCTGGCTCGGACAACGTGCCCTTGAATCGTGGATGACGGTAATAGTCCATGATGATCTCAGGATACATCTCGCTCATAACTTAAACACCTGCTTCGCCTTGACAAGCGCCTTGATGAACAAATCAATATCTTTCTTCGTCGAGTACAGCGCGATGCTGATTCTCGCCGCCGCGCCGATGTTGAGTTCGTGCATCAACGGCATACAGCAGTGATGGCCTGATCTAATTGCGATGTTGTCTTCGTCGACAACCGTCGCCAAATCATGCGAGTGAACGTCACCCAAATTGAAACTGATAACTCCTGAGCGTTCTTTCGGACCGTAAATAGTAACCCCCGAAACTGCCTGCATCTTTTCGTACGCATATGAGATGAGCTCTGCGTCATGCGCCGCGACCTTATCCATTCCAATTTTGTTGAGATAATTAATGGCTGCAGCCAAACCGATTGCTTCCGGAATGGCGGGCGTGCCAGCCTCAAACTTCCACGGCACTGCGTTCCAACTTGATTTTTCCAGCGTGACTTCCTTAATCATGTCGCCGCCAAACAAAAACGGCTCCATCTTGTCAAGCAACTGCTTCTTCGCGTACAGAACGCCCACCGTCGGGGCGAACAATTTGTGACCGGAAAACACGAGAAAGTCAGCGTCCATATCCTTGACATCAATGGGAAGGTGCGGAATGCTTTGCGATGCGTCAACGAGAACCAATGTGCCGTGCTTGTGCGCTTCCGCGATTAATTCTTTGACGGGGTTGATTGTGCCCAGCACGTTTGAGACGTGCGTTACTGCGAGAATTTTTGGTTTCTTGGCCAGCAATTTCTTTGCCTCAACCAAATCCAGTGTGCCTTCTTTCGTGATGGGAATAAACGAGAGTTTTGCGCCCGTTCGGTGCGCCAACGCCTGCCACGGAACGATATTGCTATGATGCTCTATAACGGTCGAGACGAGAAGGTCGCCCTTTTTGACGGCAAGATCGCCCCACGAACGACTCACCAGATTAATGGCTTCCGTCGCGTTTCTGACAAACACAATCTCGTTCGGCTGCGCCTTGATAAAGTCCGCAACGGTCTTTCTTGCTCCTTCGTACCACTCGGTCGCACGCGCACTCCATTGGTAAACTCCTCGATGCACGTTCGCGTTTGTCGTTTCAAGAAAATGCTTAACTGTTTTCAGAACAATCTTCGGTTTTTGACTGGTCGCACCGCTATCTAAGTAGACAGTTTTGCTTTTCAAAATAGGAAAATCACTCCGCCACGACTTACGCCAAAAGAACATCAGGAACCTCAACTTCTTTACGGATTTCTTCCGGAAGCTCGTCCAACAACAAAAAACTGCGAATCAACAATTGGCGCGCTTCCTTCTCGGACAAACCTCTGGAGGTTAAATAAAAAACGTGTTCGGCATTCAATGGACGGACGGTTGACGCGTGACCTGCAGAAACATCATTTTCATCAATCTCCAAATTCGGCAACGTGTTCGCCCGCGCATCCACGCTGGCAAGCAACACGTGCTGTGACAATCGAGAGTCTGACTTACATGCGCCTCTCACTATTTTCATATTACCAACAACATTCGCCTTTCCATTACCTGTGAGCACGCCACGGACGTCCACACACGCCGTGCTTTCCTCCGCGTTATTGACAACATTGCTCGTGACATCAAACGACTTGTCGCCAACAAACACCGTGAATTCACGATACACACTGCCCTTTCCTTCCAAACGGATGGTGCGCGTCGCGTTCGTGTCTTTCGTGAGCACGCTGACAAACAAGAGTTTACCATTGACCGTAATATCATGGTTTTCTCCGTGGTCAATGATTGTTCTTGAGGTATTTGCAGGAACAACAATCGTTGTCATCCGACGCTACCTTCCATTTCTAATTCGATGAGTTTGTTGAGTTCAACCGCGTATTCCATGGGAAGTTCTTTGGTAAATTCGTTGATGAATCCGAGAACAATCAACGCCTTTGCCTGCGCTTCGTTCAACCCGCGGCTCATCAAGTAAAAGATTTGGTCCTCATTGAGCTTTCCAACCGTCGCTTCGTGCGCAATACTGGCAGTTTCTTCCTCAATCTTCATCGTCGGATACGTGTCTGAACGTGACAATTCGTCGAGTAACAATGCGTCGCATTGGACCGTGCTGCTGACTCCCGTGCATCCTTTTGCAACTCGGATAAGTCCTCTGTAGCTTGTTCTGCCGCCGTCCTTGCTCACTGATTTGGAGATGACTTGTGATTTTGTGTTTTTTGCTAAGTGAAGAATCTTTGTGCCCGCATCCTGATGCTGACCTTTGCCCGCGAACGCAATACTCAAGATGTTAGCTTTCGCGCCTTCGCCCTTCAAAATGACTGACGGGTATTTCATCGTAAGTTTGCTTCCTAAGTTGCCGTCAATCCATTCGACCGTTGCAAATTCGTGGGCCAATGCTCGCTTTGTGACAAGATTGTAAACGTTACTGCTCCAGTTTTGGATGGTAACGTATCTTACGAATGCGTTTTTGTGTGCAATGACTTCGACAACCGCACCGTGCAACGAATCTGTGCTGTAAACGGGAGCCGTGCAGCCTTCGATGTACGTGACTGATGCACCTTCGTCAACGATGATGAGTGTTCGTTCAAATTGACCGACGTTCTTCGCGTTGATTCTGAAATAGGCTTGAAGAGGGAGGTTGACTTTGACGCCTTTCGGAATGTAAATAAATGAGCCACCGCTCCAAAACGCGGTGTTCAAAGCAGCGAACTTGTTGTCGCCTGACGGAACAACGCTGGCGAAATACTTCTGTACTAACTCTGGCTGTTGCTTCAATGCAGTGTCCATGTCAAGGAAAATAACACCTTGCTTTGCAAGGTCTTCATTCAGCTTGTGGTAAACCGTCTCGGATTCGTACTGCGCGCCGACGCCGCCCAAGAATTTCTTTTCTGCTTCCGGAATACCCAAACGGTCGAACGTGTTTTTGATGTCTGCCGGAACGTCATCCCACGAATGCTCGGTCTTTTCGTTCGGCTTGAGATAGTAAGTGATTTTGTCATAATCAATTTTGGTTAAGTCTCCGCCCCACATCGGCGTCGGCTTGTTCACGAAAATCTTGAGCGCTTCCAAACGCTTGTTCAGCATCCAGGCAGGCTCGTTCTTCTGTTTTGAGATTTCTCTTACGACGTCTTCAGACATTCCTTGCTTCGTTCGAAACACTGCTGTTTCTGCATCGTGAAAACCATACTTTTCCTCATACGACGCGTTAACTGATTGAAGTTCTGTGTTCTGACTCACACCGGAACCTCATGCAGCCACGCATACCCTTGCTTTTCGAGCTTTGTTGGCAAGGTTGCGTCGCCTGATTGCGCTATCTTTCCGTCAATCAAGACATGCACGTGGTCAGGCTTCAAGTGTTCAAGAATTCTGTTGTAGTGCGTGATGACTAAACTGCCGAACGTCGGACTTCTGAGCGTGTTGACCGCGTGCGCGACGAGTTTCAAGCTGTCAATGTCCAAGCCAGAGTCTGTTTCGTCCAAGACGGCGATTGTAGGTGCGCTGAGCAAGAGCTGCATGATTTCCACACGCTTCTTTTCTCCGCCAGACAAACCAACATTTAATGCGCGGTCACCGAAACCTTGCGGCAAACCAACCAATTCAAACGCGTTTGCTAACGCTCGTTGGAATTCAATTGCCTTCGAATTCGGATGTGTGGCTTTGTACAGCGTAAACAAGAAACTTCGCATTGCGAGACCGGGGATTTCGACTGGGTGCTGGAACGCCAAGAAGAGACCGAGTTTTGCACGTTCGTCAGGGCTTAATTCGAGAATAGACTTGCCGTCGTAGAGAATGTCTCCACTGGTGACTTCATAACCGGGATGACCTGCGATGACGTAGCTGAGCGTACTCTTGCCCGAGCCATTCGGACCCATCAGTGCGTGAATCTCGCCCGGCTTAATTGTTAGGGTGAGTCCTTTGAGGATTGCTTTACCATGCGCGCTGACGTGCAAATTCTTGATTTCAAGTGTTTTGTTCATATGTGCGACCTTTTCGTAGTTAGTTTGATTAGTTCTTTTTTGCGCCCGTCGCGCTTAAGTAAAAAAATTAAGCGAAAGACTTACCGCAGCCACAGCTTGATTTTGCGTTCGGATTTTCGATTTTGAAACCGGAACCATGCAGGCCATCAACGTATTCAACCGTTGCGCCGTTCAACATGTCAAGACTGTCCTTGCTCATGAAAACATTCATGCCGTGCTTCATCAACACAATATCGCCGTCTTTGGCAGCGTTGTCGAAGTCCATCGAATAGCTGTAACCCGAACAACCGCCTGGAACAACCTCAATACGGAAACCGTAACCTTCCTTGCCTTCAGCCTTTGCAAATTCTTTCAATTTTGCAGCAGCCTTTTCGGTGACGATGACGTCGCTTGCGATAGGAGTTTTGACCGCTTCGGTTTTCTTTGCGTGTTTTAATTCAACCGCTTCATTCATTTCTTTGACCATTTGTTCGATGTCTTCTTCCGACATGCCATGGCCCTTCGCGCCTTGCTCAACGGAGTCCATGCTTGCGCCGTGACAGCCGAAGCAATGTAAGCCACGCTCGGCCATAACCATAACTGCTTCCGGATGCTTGTTAGCCAAATCCTGAATGTTCATATCCTTTGTAATTGCTTGCGTCATATTACCCTCCAAAACACGTGTCGCAGTCTTTACCGACATTCGCGACTTTGTGATGAATTTTACACGTTGCTTTTGATTTAACCATACTCGCCAAAATAAGTTGGACTTCGTAAATAAAGTGCTGCTGATCCGTGATTTTGTTTGCTGCTTTAATGACACTCTCTTTGACCGTCACGTCGAGCTCAATTGTTGAGGCTCGTTTATCGCTTAAATATTGACTGATGGCTGATTCAGTAACGCCCATCACTTTCGCAATCTTTGTCTGCGACCACTTCAAGACTTTGAACGCCTTCGCGAACTCACGTCTTAATGCAGGCAAGATGTAAAACACCTCAACTTCCTGCGGATGAAGCAGCTTAATTCCCATAACTTTACTATGGTTAAGAAGGGTATATAAAGATTGTGGATGTTGATTTATGAGAAAAGAAATTTATTTACTCGTAACCAACTTCCATGACTTGACAAATCCCGGTGCGTAGAGTTCGGGATGCTTCTTGACGTCTGCAGTTAACCAACTTACTTTTACCCACTTACCCTGCTTGACTTCCTTGCTTTTTGGTGAGGGTTTGTGATTCGGATTTGCAACAATAAAGATTGCGATTCTGGTGCGGTGCGTCGGTTCCTCACACAGAACGTGGTCAACAGACATGAGCTCTTTCTCTTCTAGCTTGACTCCGAGCTCTTCCTTCGCTTCTCTGATGATTGCCTTCACTTCGGATTCGCCATGGTCAACATGCCCCGAACATGAACCTTCCCACTTGCCCGGCTGAATGTCTTTGGTCAACGAACGTTGCTGAATGTAGACCTCGCCCTTCTTGAACAAGAACACTCGCACAACCGGATGCAACAGCTTCTTCTGGTGCGCATCATCACGAGTAACTGTTCTTAGAATAGTCCCGTTACTGTCAATAACGTCAACACGCTCCTTTTTCATGAAATTCTCTGAACGTTTTGACTTTTTAAGAGTTGTGTATTGTTTTTAAGTGCAGTTTTCTGAGCAGGATTCTTCTTTGAGATTTGGTACAGACACAACATTTTTTGCGTACATGGTAGGCAAATGTTTTGGCGTAAAAATATATTGAACGAGTAAGAAGGAATTGTAAGGTTCAGGCGTTATTTGGCGTGCCGAAATTACTCCGTATGCAGGCGCTTGATGATAGGGTTTATTAGTTCTATCCTCAAGTGTAATTAGTTCATTTGAGTAGTAAATTGTTTCTAATGGAGGTTTTACGATTCCAAAGGTTTCAACTTTAAATCTCACTATTTCCCCGGGCTCATAAAATTCTTTATCAAAAGTTACATTAATTCCACTGAATACGAAAAAAATGATGATTGTGAATGCATAAATGAGCACTAATCCCCAAAAAAGAAGGCAGGACTTTATAATGAGCGGATATATTGCGTTATTTTTTAATTTATTAAATAGAAGAGGTGCCGCCGTATGCAAATAAATAAGAGTGGAGGTAAACGTGAAAATGAAAAACAACCAAATATTTAAAATAGCAAAAACTGCAATGTTCAACAAAACATATAATCCGAAACTCATCACTCCAAGTAAAAAATCAGGGTGGTAAAAACTAACTAAAAGGTCATTTTCTTGTTCTTTGTTTGTGCTGTGTGTTTTAAGTAGAGGAAATAGCACTGCAACCCAAGCAACAAGACAACATGAAAGTAGAATAGTCGTAATTACTGCAATAATTGAAATTAAATCTGAGACTGGAGGAGGATAGGTAGATTTTGAAATTTTAAACAAAAATGTTCCAAGGATGAAAATAAGTGTTGAAATCGTGCCAAAAATGGCTGATAATTTTCCATTATGTGAATCATTCTCGGAATTCATTCAGAACTATCCCGCATCGATCATTTCGATTTCGATGTTAAGGCCTTCGGGAATGGGTACTTTCATAACAAGTCTTAATGCGCGTTCGTCAATGCCCAAATCAACAAGTCGCTTGTGAATACGCATTTCAAAACGTTCCCACGTGGCAGAACCGTCGCCACACGGGCATCTTCGCGTCGCCATTCGCAACTTCTTCGTCGGAAGAGGAATCGGACCACGAATCTCCACACCAGTCTTATCAGCAATGTCTTTGATGTAAGAACAGACTTGATTTAACTTGTCAATGTCAGTGCTTGCCAGCTTGATTCTTGCTTTTTGCATGGGTGTGTGGATGGTGACGCTCGCCTCACCATCAAGGGCACTCGTAAATGAAAATTAATAATAAAAAATACTTACATTTCTTTCTTAACAAGGTCAATACAGATGCCTGCTGCAACCGTGCTGCCCGAGTCTCGGATTGCGAAGCGCGACATTTGCGGAATGTCCTTGTTCTTTTCAATACACAACGGCTGCATCGGCTTAAACTTCACGATTGCGGCATCGCCGTTCTTGATAAAGTCAGGGTGTTCCTGCATTGTTTCGCCCGTTGCCGGGTTAAGCTTCTTCACGATTTCCATAACCTGACATGCAACTTGTGCAGTGTGGATGTGGAAAACCGGAGTGTAGCCAACCGTGATGACTGACGGGTGGTTCATGACGATAATCTGCGCCGTGAACTCCGTAGCAACCGTCGGAACGCTTGCCGGGTGACCAAGAACGTCTCCTCTTGCCAAGTCCTTCTTTTCCGGACCTCGCAAGTTGAAACCAACGTTGTCACCAGGTTCTGCTTCGGTAACGACTTCATGGTGCATTTCGATGCTCTTGACTTCGCCCATCACTCCCTTGCCTTCACGGCCAGGAACGATGATGACCTTGTCACCAGCCTTCAAAATACCACATTCAATCTTACCAACAGGAACAAGACCGATACCGGTAATGCTGTAAACGTCCTGCAAAGGCAATCGCAACGGCAAGTTTGTAGGCTTGACCGGAAGCGTCAACATGTCCAATGCTTCAAGCAATGTCGGACCCGTATACCATGCCATGTTCGGAGACTTCTTGACGATGTTTTCGCCAAGGAACGAAGCGGCCGGAATGATCTTGACATTCTCAACTTTGTAACCTGTTGCCTTGAGCAAGGTTTCAACTTGAGCCTTCGTTGCGTTGAACTTGGCCTGGTCGTACTTGTTCAAGTCTTGCTTGTTGCAAAGAACAACAAGTTGCTGAACGCCGAAAGTCTTACACAATCGTGCGTGTTCGATAGTCTGTGCCTGAACTCCTTCAGAACCAACGAGCAAAACTGCCGCGTCAGCCTGGGATGCACCGGTGATCATGTTCTTGATAAAGTCACGGTGTCCCGGAGCGTCGATAATGGTGAAGTCGTACTTCGGAGTTGAGAACTTCTTGTGGCTCAAGTCGATAGTAACTCCTCGTTCTCTTTCTTCCTTGAGGTTGTCCATGACGAAAGCGAATTCGAAACCGCCCTTACCCATCGATTCTGCCAATTCCTTCAACTTTCGCATTTCTTGTTCAGGAACTGCGCCAGCGTCGAACAACAGTCGTCCGACTGTCGTGGACTTTCCGTGGTCGACGTGACCAACGAAAACAACGTTCATGTGCGGTTTTGCTTTTGCCATAGTATGATACCCCTCCTTATGATTATAAGGTAATCAGAGGGGGAAATGGGGGGTTTATAAAGCTATCGTTCGCGCTTTCATAAAGCGCGCCCAAAGTCCTCCTCGTTCACGCTCCGGAACCGATGAGACAAAACGCTCGCTTCGCGATCGTGAAAAAGACTGTTCCCTCGCGCTCACGAAGTCGGACGAGTTGTCATTTCATTTCCCTTATTTTTTCGGGTGACCTGCTGGTAACGAAACTTACTTTTTATCTGCTTTTTCTTCCCGAATCATGATTTTCGCAACGACAAATACGACCAAACCAATGATGATAAAGTTAATCAGAGCGCCCGCGAACGCGCCAGTCCCGAGAACAACTTTACCAATCGTGAAAGTCGCTTCCTGCCAGCCGCCTGCGGGAATAAACGGAGTAATAATAGGCATCACGATGTTGTTGACTAAGGATTGCACCAATGCAGTTGCTGCACTGCCCATGACGAACGCAATCGCCAAACCCATCACTTTGTGCTCGTTCAAAAACGCATAGAACGCAAAAAACATTTTTTTCATAACGTCACCCCGTCACTCTGACGACAACCGCTTTATTGTGCTTGATTAAGTCAGCAGGATTCACTTTGATTAACGCTTTATCAGAACCGCCGCCCGCCCAGCAAAACGGCATGTCTTTGAGTTTAATATCAGCAACAAATTTTGCTGCGAAGCCTGTCGGAGGAACTCCCCCGACAGGATAGCCTGTTCTTGCAACAACTTCTTCCAGCTTTGCCATTCTGACACCATCGATTTTCAAGTTGAGACCGAAGCGTGCCATTGAGATACGGTCGTCCCCTCTCACAAGAACTGCATAGAGGTCGTTTTTGCTGTCAATGAAAATGATTGTTTTAACAACCTCATTCGGAGGATGCGGACCGTTCATAACATTACCCACAACCATCGGAAACTCCTTCAGCTCGAACGGAATGTTATGTTGCGTAAGATAATCTTTGAGCTTTTGGACGGTCATTGCGGTTTTTTGTTTCACCGCATTTAAATACCTTTGTGCCTTAGCAAGTTTGTGAAAAAGAACTGGTTCGCCGCAAAACGCTACGGATGGGGATGGACTCCCTCAACATGGCAGGGCTGGTTGATTCTCGTGATTGCAGTTTTGTTAATGGTTCTTTGCATGAGCATTCCGAATATTCCCGCACGAGTTGTGTGGGTAACGGTTGTTGCTATCGCACTCATCTGGGTTTGTTATCTTAAGGGAGAGAAACCAGGCTGGAGATGGGGATAGTTCAGATTTATTTCTAGAACAAATAAAAAATTAAAAGAAAAAAATAAAAAAAGAACAGAGTCAAAACAACCCAGAAGGATGCGGTTTTGGCTGCTTTTTCTTTTCTTTCGCGTACGCGGCATCAATCTGCTTTTCCCACACGCCCCCTGTGTACTGGTGCGAAAACCTCGTATTTTCGGGCTTGAAAAAAACTCTTTTTCCGTTGAATGTCGCACGTATCGCGTTGAACTTACTTCCCGTTATGGAACGCCAATAAACAGCGAGTCCGCCATTCTTGTATCTGCACGCAAACCCTGCTTCCTCGTCGCAGATCAGCACTTCCGCTTTGCTCGACTGATACGCAAGAAAACACAGTTTTTGCTCAAGCGCGTCCAACCGTTGCTCGACTTCAGGCATTTACGCCCCGAGCTGTCCAGCTGTCAATCCCTTTCTCTTAACAATCTGGTCGGTGATTTTGCGTTGCAATTCGTTGGGCAACTTCTCGAACATCTGGTCGATGAGCGAAGAGGTTCCTCGTCCACCCGTTGCCGAACGCAAGTCAGAAGACCAGCCAAGCATTTCCCCAACAGGCAACTTTGCCTTGATGGCAGTTTGGGAGCCCATTTCGTTGATTTCGAGGATTTGACCACGCTTGTTCATGACAAGCTTCGTCAAGTCGCCCGTAAATTCAATCGGAGCCTCAAGCAAGTGAGTCTGGACAGGTTCGAAAATAATCGGACCCGCACCCATCATGGCACCACGGATACCCTCTCGAACAGCCGGATACATCTGTGCCGGACCACGGTGAATCGCGTCCTCGTGCAAACCAGCATCCGTCAACGTAACTTTCAAGCCGAAGCACGGTTCTCGAGCGAGAGGACCCGCATCAACAACCTGTTCAAAACCTTCAATCACGAGCTGGATACATTCAGACAACTGAATGTTACCACGCGTCGAGTCCATAAAGATGCAACCCTTGTAGATGTCCTTGATGGACAACGCCGTGTCGTTATCATAACCAGCGTCAACCAAGGTGTCTCGCAATGCGAGATCCTTCTTCTTGATGCGGCCTTCTGAAATGTTACCGTTTCTGATAAGTTCAGAAATGTGCGGTTCAAGAGGCTCGACCTTGAAGTACAACTTGTTGTGCTTGTTCGGAGACTTACCTTCAACTTCGCCAGACGCTTTGCTACAGGTTTCTCTGTACACAACAATCGGCGGCGACGTGATGATCTGAACGCCCTTTTCGTTCAAGATACGACCTTCAATGATTTCCAAGTGAAGTTCGCCCATACCGTGCAACAGGTTCTCGCCCGTTTCCTGGTTGATTTCAATCTTGACCGATGGGTCTTCTTTTGAAACTTTTCGCAAGACTTCAACAAGTTTGCTCAAGTCCTGCGGCTTTGCAGGCTTGATAGCTTTGCTGATGACTGGTTCGAAAATGTGCTTCAATTCTTCGAAAGGTTGATCGGGTTCGAGGGTGATTGTTTCGCCCGCATAACCAGTGATACCTGCCAAAGCACAAATGTTTCCGGACGGAACGTGGTCGATAAGTTCAGGCTTGATACCCTGATACATGAACACTTGGGCGACTCTCTGATTTTGCTTTGCCATGTTCAAATAGACCGTCATACCTTCACGGATAGTTCCCGAATACAAACGGCCAGCGCTGATTTCGCGGCCTGACTTCGGTTCAATCAAAATTCTTGTGATGACGAACGCAACAGCGCCGTCCTTGTCACACGTCTGCAACGACTTACCCATCGGGCTTTCAATATCGCCCTTCCAAATCTTCGGAATACGATATTTCTGCGCATCAACCGGGTTCGGCAAGTGCTTCGTGACCATGTCAAGAATAACTTCATTCAAGGGAGCGTTCTTCCACACCCACTCCTGACGTTCTTTCTCTTCCATGTCATATAATTTGAGAATGTCTTTGAACGAGACATTTTTCTTCTTCATGTACGGCAAGGAAAGCGCCCAGTTGTCTCGTGCTGAACCAAACGCAACGCTGCCATCCTGAATGTTTGCCTGCCATCGTTCGCCCAAACCTTTTTCGGCAATCTGCATGACAAGTCTGTTGAATTCCAAAATGATTTTTACGAAACGCTCCTGAATCTGTTCCGGAGTATACTGCATTTCCTTGATGAGTCGGTCAACCTTGTTGATGAACAACACTGGCTTGACTCGTTCTCTCAACGCTTGCTTGAGAACTGTTTCTGTCTGCGGCATGATACCTTCAGAAGCACAAACAAGAACAACTGTTCCGTCAACCGCTCGCATCGCTCGCGTAACGTTGCCACCAAAGTCGATGTGACCCGGCGTGTCAATCAAGTTGATAAGATATTCCTGACCATCAAAATCGTGAACCATCGAGACGTTCGCGGCGTCGACCGTCATTAATCTCGTTTGTTCGTCTGCGTGCTGCCACGTCGCCATACCCTTGTCGAGGTCGCCTGCGGCTGCATTCGACATCATACCCGCTGCGGACAACAAGTTGTCCGTGAACGCGGTTTTACCGTGGTGAATGTGCGCAGAAGTCGCAATGTTACGAATATTCTTTTGCGCGCTCGACAAACGTCGCATCTTGTCAATCTGTGTTTCTTTTTCAGCCATCGTCAACCACCTTCAAAGGATATGTGCATCATGCACAGACTTATACGAATGTAACTCTTTCGGACTAAACCACACGTTGATCTCAATCTTCGCGTCATTTGCGTCTGAGCTCGCGTGAATCAAATTACGAACAACACTTTTCTTAGCGTCGGCATACGCGTAACTCGAGTGCGTGTAATCACCACGAACCGTGCCGGGCAATGCTGCACGCGGTTCAGTTGCGCCGATCATCTTTCTCACAATTTCAATCGAACCAATACCTTCGATTGCCAATGCGAGAACGGGGCCTTCTTTAAGGAAGTCCACGTTCATTTGACGGACAGCTTCGCCACGGCGCAACGCGAGTTCTTCGCGATAGTGCTTCTTGGCAAGCGCATCGTCCGCCCACGCCATCTTAGCACCCACAATCTTCAAGCCGGCCTTTTCGAATCGCGAAATGATTTCACCCATAACACCACGCTGAACAGCGTCGGGTTTAAGCAAAATCAATGTGCGTTCAATCACTTCTTCGCCTCAGCCTTCTTCTTGTGTTCGGTACGGTATGCGTTCGTCCACTTGGTTTCTCTACCAACGTGACCGAGCTTCATCTGATTCTTCTCGCACTTTCTCGTGCAAAAATAAAAGACTCGTGCATCCTTCAAAATCAGCATTTTACCGGTGCCGGCTTCGAGGATGTCTCTGCAAAATGAACAACGTGCCATTTACGCGCTCCCTCGTCCGCCTTTACCAAGCGGTCGAGCTTCCATTTCGGTTTCTCTGAGCATCAAAATATCGTCCTTTTGTACCGGGCCTTTGACGTTTCGTCTCAAGACTTTGTCCTGGTCTCTGCCGACCAACACTCGGACTCTGACTTGGATTGCTTCGCCTCGAGAGCCTGTTCGTCCAACAATTTCCTCGACTCGCGCCGGGAAAGACTGCGTAAAACGAACCGGTTCTGAGCCTCTCTGGGTTGAAGCTGCTGCTGCAGTTGCACCTTTTCCTTGCGGCTTATCGGCCGGTTTTGCCTGCGCCTTATCAGCAACAGGTTTTGCTTTGTTATCGTCTGCCATGGTATTACGCTGCCTTCTTCAATTCTGCAATCAACTTCTTCGCGTCGCCTTCTTCAACAATCGCGATAGCTGCCGTCGGAACGCCCAAACCAGCTGCCTGGCCAAGCTCTTCCTTCGTGTTAACAACAACGCAAGGAATACCTTTTTCCTTTGCAATCAACGGAATGTGCATAACGATTTCTGCCGGTTGAACATCCTTCGCAATAACTGCGAGCTTTGCGGTGCCTCGTTCAACAGCCTTCGTCACTTCATTTGCGCCCTTCTTGATCTTGCCGCTCGTCTTAGCGACTTCAATTGCCTGAAGCGCGATATCTGCCTGTTCATTTGCCATATATTGTCCTCCGAGAAACATAAGTTTCTCTTCAATTCATGCCCATACACTAAGTATAGACAGTCATTATCTCATTAGAGATACTCTAGAATCCTAGTGGGTGATTTATAAAGGTTGTGGTGAGATGTGAAAAAAATGAACAGAACTATCTCTTCCGTTTCTCAAACGCGCTGCGCATGTTTTTTTGGTGCGCTTCATCTTTGCCACGCGCGCGTTTCTCAAAAATCTTTTTCGTGATGACCATCGCAACGCCTGATCCGGGCAAGATGTTGCCTGCGATTTCTGTCGAGATGTCAAACATCGTTTCCGCGCTCCAGTACTTCTTCGCCATGTCCGCCATCAAGTGCGTGCCCTTCTGCCAGTTACCTGTAACTCCATCAACTTCGATGGTTGCTCGCGCTTCTCGGTTTTCTTCCTTGAACTCAAACACGTGAATCGGCGCGAAGAACAAAGATAATCGGTTGATAACTAATCTTTCGTCAAGAATTTCGTCAGCCTGAATTGGCTTGAGAATATCTTTGTATAATGTGTTGAGTAGGAATGATGCTCTGATTTGCACGGGAAGCACGTCGACATCTTTCTTTTTCAAATCCGCAATGTCCTTGATGCTTTTTGTTTTTGAATCAAGATACTTTGCGTAATCCTTACCTTTTTCTAAGAGTGCGTCTTGGACTATTTCTCTTTTGTAATTTTCAAAACAGTGATCCGTGCCTTCAAACACGCAAATAGGAGATTCTGGATGCACTTTGATTTGGTGCTTCGCAATCGCGACGCTCTGCACTTCCGGACGAACCTGAAATTGGTATTCATTCTTGCGGTGATACTCGTAAAAACTTTCGCCAATAATGTGCCAGAACGGCTCGTATCTTTTACGGTAACCGGTAAGAATAATACTTCCGCGCGAACGGTCGAACGCTTTCAGAATGCCTGTGAAAGAACCTAGTGCGGTAGTTTTGTGCTTTTCCGCTATCTCTTGCGCCTGCGCGCGGTCATAGACGTCATCAATCACTTCAATCGTTTTTGCGTTCTTGCCGAATTCAATCGTTACCATTGCTGCCACCATGCCATGGCGTCACGGAGATCTCTACCCGTGAATTCCTGCCATGTCTTTTTTGTCGTAAACACCTTCGCATGCGGCAAATCCCAAAGCAATAAACTGCTCATTCGGGGCGTGCCGAGACGAACGACTAAGTCAGGAGCGGGAATTGAGGAGCTATAAAGGTTTCCTTTTATAGATGACTTTGTGATTGCCTCAGGGTCGAGCTTGCCCGCTTGTACTTGCCTTGCTAACAATTTACAGGCGTCAACAATCTCTTCCTGCCCATCGTAACTGAGACATAAGTTTACGCGCATTTGCGCTCCGTCTTTTGAGCGTTGCACTAATTCTTTGATGGGGTCGATAACTCTGCCGGGCAAATCATACCATTTACCTAGCACGGAAACGTTGACGTTTTCCATCACAGTCCACAATAACAATTCGTTAAAGAATTTCACAAATGAATCCATGACTGTGGAAAATAATTGTGTGTTTTCAGTTTCTAACGGTAACAAGTAGAGGGTGAGTTCTTTGATGCCGATTTCTTTGCACAACTTGATGTATTCCTTGATGTTTACAATTTTTAATGCGGAAGCTTGTTCAAAGGTGAGGTTGTTTTTTTCAGCGTATTGTTTTGAACCAGAACCCGCGATGGCAATGTGCTTGGGTAACTCTTTTGTTTGTTTTTTAGCAAAGAATTCGAACATACTGCACAAAGGTCACGGATGTTTATAAGCATTATTGAGCTTAAATGAACAAAAACGGATTGCCTAATCCTATCATCATCAGAAATGCGATTAAAAAGGCAGGAACAAACGGAATGCCGTCTTTCACCGTGATTGAAATGTTGTGATGCGTCTTCGACAAATGTTTTAATTCGTCAATTTTCTTTTGCGAAATTCCTAATTTTCCAGCAACAAAAATAGATTGTCCACCAACAATAACATCTTTGGTAATCCAGTCCCCCTCAAGCAATTTGTCAGGTGTTGCTTCTCGTGTCATGCAGTTTTCAACTGCTTTGACAAACAAAAACACGTGCGCGATAAACGGGAAAAAAACGGCGAGAATTAATGTGACTATTTTCAATTGAGCATCGTGCATGAAAAACGAAAATACGCCAAAGACTCCTAACAAAACAAAACCGCTGATACGAATGACTTTTGCATACGTTGTGTGAATAATTGCTTTGTATGCGGGAATAAAGCGATGTTTTCTTGTTATTGCGAGCCAGACAGTCCAACCAATGCCGTAAAGTGCTCCTGCAATCAAGAAATACACTGCGAACCAGACCAATTTTGTGTCGAGCGTAAACGTGAGACCAAGTAAACTTCCCAACGCCATAATAATTTTGGAATCTCCGCCCCCCCATTGCCCGCCGTAATACGTCAGCAAACCAAAAGCCAAACAAACACCAAAACCAATTCCGCTCGCAATCAACGGCGCCCACGAATGCGTCAGCCAGCTGTCCGCGCCATTCAGCACAAAACCTAAAACAATCGTGGAATGACTCAGCCAATCAGGCACTTCTGTCGTGCGCAAATCCGTAATCGAACTCCACACTAACAAAATAAAACAAACAACCAAAATCACCGTTTCGAGCATGTGCTTTTAGTCCTCTTTCTCTTCGTCAACATCCTCATCTTCCAATGGGTCGGGAACTTCCTGCGGAACTTCTTCTTTGAGCACAATAATATCCAACGTTTGCTCCGAAGCTTTTCCCGGAATGCGACATTTTGCTTTCACCGTTGATTTTCCCATTCCCAACAAATCGCGATAAACAAGTCGTGGAACGCTGATAAATGTTTGTTCCTCATTCGCGCCGACAATCGCCTGCTGACTGCACGCGTTGTACGCAAATTCCAACGGACGATTTCCAAACGTCACCATCAAAGGCTGCTTTTCAAAATATTCCAACTCTCTCATTCCTGTCAACTCAATCTTGTATCCGTTGCTTGTTTCACTCACATTCATAGTATTTCCCCCGTATGTCTTTTTATGGAATCCTTTTTAAGGATTTCAACAAATAATTTTCTTCATCTGATAATTGCAAGACTTCCTGCTTCGGAGCTTCTTTCTTCGGAGCGGGCTCTTCCTTCTTGCCCATCTTTGACGCTTCTTCCTTCATTTTTAATTCAATCGCACTCATTTCTTCCTCATTTAATTGTTTTGGCTTCCACAACACATTCACTTCATCGTTTTCATTACGCGGAATGATGTGCATCGCCGTGTGCGGTGCCGATTGACCTGCAGGAATACCATTCGGCACAATCATATTTGTTCCCTGGCAGCCCAATCCCTCAAAGAGAACAATGCTGAGTCGGTTTGCCACCGTCATCATTTGGCCGACAACAGCGTCAGGAACTTGTTCAAGAATTGCGTGATGCTCTCGTGGAACAACTAATACGTGTCCTGTGACGGCGGGCTTCGGCGCGATTAATGCAACGACTTCCTTTGTTTCAATAAGAACGCCAATCTTTTTCTCAATCTGCTGACAAATTTCGCACGTCATTTTGTCAAAAACTCCGTGACTTCATCAAGATTCGTCATCTTCTTCGCAGGTTTTTGCTTTTCAGCAGGCTTTTCTGCTTTTGGAGAAGGTGTTGATTGAGAGGGAGATGCTGGTGGCGAATGAGGTGTTGCTGGAGATGTTGGCGCTTTCTGCGAACCAAACACGCGATGCACAAACGGCAACAAATTGTCCTGCAACTTTTGCGCGTCACTTTCGCTAATGTCAGTCTCTTCAAGCGTAATTCCTGCATCGTCACCTTCCTTTCGCGGAATGATGTGCAGCAAGAAGTGCGCCGCGCGCTGACCCGCGACCAATCCGTTCGCAACAAAAATAGTGGTGCCCTCGGCCTTCATCGCTTTCAACGCTGCTTGCGACAAATGCTTGGAAAGAACTCCTAACTTTTGCACCAACGGTTCGGGCAACTGCGGAAGAATACTAATGTGCTCCTTCGGCATCAACAAAATGTGACCAGGAGTCGCGGGATTAATATCGAGAACGGCAAGAAAGTTCTCATCCTCAAACACTTTACGCGCCTGAATTTTGCCTTCCACCATTTTACAGAAGACACACTGCTCTTTCTGGAGAGCTCTTAGTTCTTCCGGAGACATATTCTTGATATCTTCTTCCGTCAATTCAGGCATGGAACGATTCACTGAGAAAGCAGATATAAATGTTCTGGCGCAGTTTATCCCTTACTCAACCCACCCTAAGCTTTAAATACTCTCCAAACTCAGTATTTCCAAAGAGGCACTATGAATTCCCGCGGATTGTCACCATTGGTCGCAACTGTCCTGCTCATAGCTTTCTCTGTCGCTTTGGGCGCAGTCGTCATGAGTTACGGCGAAACCTACGTTGAAACCCAAGCAACATTCGTCAACCGAGGAACAGAAGTCTCCTCAAACGTCTGTGATGCCGTTTCTCTTACAGTTATAACGGTCAATAATAACGTCCAAGCCTGCGCAAAAGGAACACTCATTCAAGTCGCGCTTGACAACGGACCCGTCGCCATCGACGCCATCCAAGCACGTGTTTTGGGTAGTGCGGGAGTCGCGCTCAACCCAAACATTTTGAGCAACTCATTACCCGCAGCATCCGCGCTCAAAACAACCTTCGGCTACGACCCCGTGGGTGTTCCGTTGCAACTGAAATTCACTCCTGCAGTACAGACCGAAGCAGGACTTTCCTTCTGCTCCGACAAAGCGGTCACGATCGACAACCCGTCAACGTGCTAACCCATGCGCCTCGTTCTCGACATTCGCAAAACACTCGAACAAAACGCAGCCTTCTACTTCGAAAAAGCCAAAAAGTTCAAAGCAAAAGCAAAAGGCGCACGAGAAACAGCCGAAAAATTCCGTTCAAAACTTGCAAAACAACCTGTTGAGAAAGAGCACAAAAAACCAGAACTCAAAGAACAAACCAGCAAACACTGGTATGAAAAGTTCAGATGGTTCTTGAGCAGCGAAGGAATGCTTTGTGTTGGTGGTAGAGACGCTGGCTCAAATGAATTGATTGTGAAAAAGCATACAGACGCGCATGACTTATTGTGCCACACGGAAGCTCCCGGAAGCCCATTCTTTGTCATCAAAACAGAAGGCGTCAAACCGAACCAATTAACCATTGACGAAGCATTGCAAGCAACCGTGAGCTATTCCCGCGCGTGGAAAACCGGAGTTGCAGCGGCAGATGCCTTTTGCGTCACTCCGGAACAAGTTTCCAAAGAAGCAAACACTGGCGAACACATCGCAAAAGGCTCCTTCATGGTCCGCGGCAAACGAGAAACAAAACAAGTTCCTGTAAAGTTAGCAATCGGCATGCTGCCCGACAAACGCCTCATGGCAGGACCCGAAAGCGCCGTTTCGAAGCACTGCACCAACATCATGCAAATAGTCCAAGGCGACCTCAAACCCAGCGACGCCGCCAAAAAAATACAAAAGTATATAGGCACGGGCGAGCCGGACGAGATAATACGACTGCTACCCGCAGGCGAACTACGAGTGATAGGAAATGTACCAACACACCATTAACGTCGGCAAAACAGGCTTAACAGAATCCGTACTGACGGAAATTAAAACACGAATCGAAAAACACGGCCAGATACGAATTAAGTTTCTACCGTCTGCTGAAAATAGAAAAGAACTCGTTGCTAATTTGGCCGAAATGGTCGATGCGAAGAAGGTCAGCAAGATTGGTTTTGTCGTTGTGCTGGCGAAGAAGTAGGGATTTCTATTACTATCTGAGAAGGTAGGACTTATTCTTTATAGTATTCAGAACTATTGGCAGGTTTCATGTCAGTTTTTCCATCGCCGAAAAAGTTGTAAACAGTATCAACTGTTTCGTCAATGCTACCGTGAACAAATCTCCCACACGAAGAAATATTTGGAATCATGATTTTGCCTGTCGAATTGTTGAATTTGAACCTAATGATTGTTTCTTTCGGAGTATAGTCAAAACGTGTTATTTCTGCTTCATTAAAAATCGCGGCTTCCTCTGCTTCCGAAGAACCGATATGCAGTTTGTATGATTTTGGTGTGCCTATCTTTTTCCCTTCAATGACGAGCCAGCCAAGATTGGGTAGGTAGTTAGGAAAGTGTCCGACATATAATGGAATTCGATCAGAAGAAAGACCGTCAATATTTGGACCCTCAGTTAAATGAAGTTCAATTGGCATATTTAGACGAGAAACGACTTTCTTTTTAAATTTATTCTCTATTTCTGAATAGGCTCACCTTTTCTTCCGGTTTAGATAATCGCGGTTTTTCTTATTCTTACGACTATTGATTTTTGGGTTGAAGCGCCGCAACCTTTATATACTGAGTACCCATATGAGTACCCATATGACAAAGAATATTGCCATCATGGATAAGGCGTACGATGTGCTTACGAGGCATAAGCTTCCCGGAGAAAGCTTTTCGCAAGTCATTTTACGAGAATTTGAACCGCAAAAGAGTTCGTGGACTGATTACATTGGAACGTTCTCCGACATTTCTGACAAAGAAGCTGCGCAAATGCAGGCCGACATCAAGCGCGCACGAAAACTTTCTGACACAAAACGAGGCGATCAATGAAATGCTGCGATAGCGCATTCCTGATGGATTTGCTTCGAGGACTTCCCGCGGCAGTCGCGAAAGCAAACGAGCATCGCCCTGATGAGCTGGTCATTACGCCCATGGCGGCTCATGAAACGCTTACGGGAATTTTTTTTCGAGGATCCTCCCCGGCAAAACTCGACTCCGCATTTCGCTTCCTCGCAGGATTCAAAATGCTTCATTCGGATCTGGCGTCCTGCGTTAATTCCGCACAAATGAGCGCAGCACTCCGAAAAGCAGGAAAGGAAGTCGGCACCGTTGATCTGTTAATTGTCGGCGCAATGCTGTCCAATGATTGTGATACAATTATTACCCGAGATACCGACTTTAAACGCATCAAAGGAATAACAGTCGAAACCTACTAAAACACACTCATAACCTTTAAATAGCATTCAGACACTAACAGGCACAAAAGATGGCAGACAAAAAAGAGGAAAAGAAGGGAGATAAAGGCAAGTCTGACAAGAAGAAAGAAGTTCTCGCAAAAGACTATTTCACCGAATGGGACAGCGTCGAAATGGCTAAAGACCAAATCGTTACGTACAAAGAAATATATCCCAAACCAGCAAGCCGCTTTCGCGTACTGCTTGAAGCTCCAAACGTCGGCATCGAACCACTCTACTTCTGGATGCTCACCCAGTTCCGCGGCATCGGCTATTCAAAAGTAGACAAAATCTCCGACATCTTCAGCGCATCCGAATCATCAAGTCTTTTCGGCCAAGGACAACAACGACTTGGCGTCACGCAAGATCGAATCATGAGCTTCTTGCGCATCATGCACGACATGATTAAAATCATTCCCAACCAAGTCCGAGAACTTCGCGTCATCAAAGAACGACTCCAATATTACGATGATTCCTTCAAAAAAGGCGGAAAAGGAGAAGCCGCAGAAAAAATACTGAAAGGACTGTACGTTGACCTCGTCGAAGGCGGAACAAAATCAGCAAGCAGCGTCTTCGGACTATCACAACAAGTCGGATTCGTTATTCTTCCAGAGCTGTTCTTCCGTGAACGACTCGAACCCGGACAAGACGAAAACAAATTCTTCGAATACATCAAAGGACTTGAAAAAGACTTCAACCCGACGGTCATCAACACACTCCAACGAAAACTCTTACAGTATTACACGTGGAAAACAAGCACGTACAAAGAAATCAAACAACGACAAAAATATTTGCTTACGTACATGAAACAAGTTTACTCAACGGTACGATTGTACATGCAGTGGACCAAGCCGTATTTGAAATTAGCAAAAAAGATGGGCATCGACATCGACAGCACCGGACGAGCCGAACTCGTGCGTGCGTTCGAAACATCCCTCATCGAAGTCGAAATTCTTGCTCGACGCGTCGAAAAAAGCTCGAAGAACGATTCCCCTGACAAAGAAGAACAAACAATCCACAACTGCATGCTCATTACGTTCAGCTACCGCACAAAACCCTCCATGTCCTTCGCAACACCCGACTTCCAACACCGCGGACCAACACACGTCGGCGAAGCAGAAATTACGTGGCGAAGCTACGCATGGAACGATAAGGATTTGCGTAAATACAAAGAACTCAAAGACGCAGAAGACCTCGAACTATTGAAAAGCATGAGCGAAACACTCAAAAGCTCACTCGAAGGCGTCGAAGACGACTTCAAAGCATTCATCGAAGAAACCGACAAAGAACTTTATCCGCCCAAGAAAGAGGAAGAGCCTGAAAAACCAAGACCATTCTTTTCACCCATCACCGACGTCTTCACCGGCATCGGCGGCGTCAGCAAAGAAATAACTGGAGGAGTCGCCGGCATCGCAAAATCATTCTGGCCCCAAACCCCAAAAGGCAGCAGCAAATCCAGCCGCGACAGCATCGAAAAATCTGCCAAAAAACTCACGTGGTTATGCTACAAAAACTTCAAGAAAAGCTTCGGTTTAGTTGCCTGGTAGCGCTCATAATTCATACATAATATATAGTTTATCGACGTAAAATCGTCTATGGTCCCCATAGATGCGGAACAGCTCAAACAAGAGTCGCCATCCGAACGCATCAAAGCGATTACTGCGTTGCGCGCAAAGATTGCGGAACGATTAGCATCTTGGCAAGAACAAACCGAAACAGACCTGCAAACACTTGCGACGCTTGAACAAGACGCCCAACGAGAACTCGCGACCATCACGCGCATCGAAGTCCCAAAGACTCGCGAAATAAAAGTTGAAGAAATCGGCAAGAAAAAAACATTGGAAGAAACCGTCGCACCCGCAAAAACAACAACCGACCATGCAAACCTACTCCAACACGCGTACGATTTCGCCCACAAACATGCCTACGACAAAATCGCAGACATCCGCGACAAATTCGCAACCGGTGAAACACTCACCCCCGCAGAAGAACGCACCGCGCAATACTTCGGCGAACTCTTACAATCATTCCACAAAGTCTCCTCCTACATCCGAGACGAACAGACAAAAGAGACACTCACCCGTTCAGAAAAAGCAATCCAACAAATGCAAAACAAACATGATACTGATGCAGAAGAGCCAACAAAACGGCAGGAGTTCTGAGTAATATGGCGGGCGACTATTTCAATAACGGATATCTCAACGCCATGGATCGCTTCGAAAAAGAATTTGACATCCCTTCCATTTCTGGCAAAGGAGTTCCGAAGCCTGAAGCATTGATTCCTATCCGCGAAATCGGCGTCAGCATCATGGCAACGAGGGATGCAATTCAGCCCTTGATTGCAAAGATCCGCGAAGGAGCCAGCAAAGTCGAAATCGGATTTATGGGCTCAGGCAAAGGAAGCATCTTCTCCGGCCAAATCACCCCCGAAGGCGTCGACGCAGAACAACGACAAGCCATTCGCGAAATCGCCAAAATCAACAAAGTCGAACTCAGCACGCACGCTTCCGTCGGAACAGGCGGATTTGCGGGCTTCACTAACAGAGGATTTGATGACTCGACTCGCGAACAAAACATCCAAGAATTAAAACGAGCAATCGATTTCGCAGCCGATACCGCTCAAGGCGGAGCAATCACCGTCCACATGGACGAATTCGTACGACCTATTTCTGAAGTACAAGGCGGATTCTTGGCGCACCCGGATGAAAAGAACACCACAACGTTTTACCTTGTCAATGAAAAGACGGGCGACATCATCCGAAGCGTCAGCAAAGACGTACCAATCAATACTCCTATCTGGCGAAAAGCCGAAAAAGGAGAAAGGGCAAATGAATTCGGAGAAGCACTCGACAATTTTAATAACCGCGTTCCTAAAATCAAAAAAGACGAAAACGGCAACCCAACTGACAAATTTGACATTCAAACACTCAAATGGGAAGACAAGAACGCAACGAACGACATTCTCCGCGAAACCGAAAAGCGCAACCGCAACCGTCCAAAAAATGACCAACTTAAACCTGAACAGGTCTATTACGAAATTCAAGTCGAATCAAAAAAATATCAGTTGGAAGGAGAACGTCTTTTTCACATGCAAGATTACGACAAACATTTACGTGAGAAAAAAACAATCGAAAAAAACATTGATGAGCTCAAAGCAGGAAAAACTCTTAAAATTCAAGATGAAGAAACAGGTAAAATAACCGAACAGGAAATTCCTGCAGAACAAAGAAAAGCACTCATCGAAAAACAGCAGGACCAGCTGTCTCATGTAAACCACCAAATTTCTCGAATAAACAGTGCAGCTATTTCTTACCAAGAACAATTGCAAGAATTCGAACAACAAATGAAAAATATCAAGCCCATGGAAAAAGTCGCACTCGGCAAAAGCACAGAAGCACTCGGACGCGCGGGATTGTATGCATACGATGTTGAGCAGGCAAAAGGACTCAACAAAAATAAAGACAAACCGTTGTTTATCGCCCCCGAAAACCTCTTCGCCGAAAAATACGGCTCGCACCCCGACGAATTGAAAGCACTCATTGAAGGTTCTCGAGAACAAATGAAAATACTCCTTCAAAAACGCGGAATGAAAGAATCAGAAGCCCAACAAATCGCTGGCGACCACATCAAAGCAACCCTCGACATCGGACACTTGAACACGTGGCGCAAATACTTCCAAGCAAAAGACGCAAACGAATCCATTGAATCTAGAGACAAACGATTCAACACGTGGGTCATTGACAAAATTAAAGAGCTTAACAAAGGCAATATTATTGGTCACATCCACATCACGGACAACTTCGGCTACCATGATGAACACTTGACTCCAGGACAAGGCAACGCGCCCATCATGGACTTTATCAAAGAGATGCAGAAGCATTTCAAAGACAAGCCACTTGATTTGGTTGTTGAACCCGGCGCTCAAGATCCTGCCAAACAATACGAAGCGCTCTACGGTGGCTGGAAACTCTTCGGCCACAGCATCTACGGCATCTCTGCACCTGGTAAAAAACCGTTTGACATGGGCGGTCAGAGAGGTTACTTTGGTACTACGGTTCCTCCGCAGTTCCTGTTCGGCGAAATGGCGCTTTCGGATGACTACCGAGGAAGTCCGTTCTTTACTGGCTTAGGACTTGAATAATTCTCGTTTAACTATCAATTAAGAGTGACAAATGTTCTTAAAGCGCCGAAGGAGATTCTGACGTTGGATGGCCGAATTCACGATACACCCGCGAGAGAACCCTGTTCTGACACTTTATAGCAAAGATGATAGAGAATTGGCTCGCAAGTTCTCGCAAAAGATATACAAAGAATTCGGCAACTTTCTCAAAGCAGTTGTCTTATTTGGTTCGGCAGCGACCCGCGAAAAACGCTCGGCAGGAAGCGACATCGACATTCTCATCGTCATCGATGACGTCAGCATGCAGCTCAGCCAAGAACTCATCACCACGTATCGCTTAATTGTTGAAAAGATGGTTGTTGAAACATCTGACAGATTTCACATCACCACATTGCGATTGACCTCGTTCTGGGAATACATCCGTGCAGGCGACCCCGTCGGTATCAATATCTTGCGTGACGGACTTGCCATCTTAGACACTGGCTTCTTTGATCCTTTACAGATTTTGCTCAGACAAGGACGCATACGACCCACGCAAGAAAGCGTATGGAACTACTACATGCGTGCTCCGACAACATTGCACAACAGCAAATGGCACGTGTTGCAAGCCACCCTTGATCTGTACTGGGCAGCCGTTGACAGCGCACACGCCGCACTGATGCACATCGGAGAAGTCCCGCCAAGCCCCGACCACGTCGCGGACTTACTGGAAACCAAATTCGTCAAAACAAAACATCTCGAAGCAAGATACACCCACATCTTCCGTTACCTCTACAACTTGTCAAAGATGATTGTGCATCGTGAAATCAAAGAAATCAAGGGAGACGAGTACACCAAATACTATCACATGGCAGAAGAATTCGTCGAACGTATGCGCAAAATAGTTGAACAGAAATAATTATTCTTTCACAACAGATTCTGACTGTTCAAGCGTTTCCAACACTTTTGAAACCTTTCTTTTTTGCCTGCCTAACGACCACGTCCCATACGGAATCGCGTCCGCAACCAAGTGCAGCAAACCAAGCAACAAGCTCCGATCAACATTACCATGATCACGATGCAGCACCACAACACTCCCTCGCTCAACCGCGTGAATGTGGCGCACTAACTCAGTACTACGATACGTCTGCTTTTCAGTAAATACATTCGGAGAAGGACGAAATTCATCACGGTAAATCTTGAAATGTTCTGTCGGAACAACCACAAACTTTTTGCCCAACCCACGAAATTCATGAACGCGCTTACTTGCCAACGCATTCCACAATTCCTGCTGTTTCATGCCCGTTTTTAAAGCGTAATACTTAATAATTGTTTCGCAACCATAATGCTTAAATAGCCATCAGCAGTTCTCAATCATATGGTTATCGAATCCAAAGTAAGCCAAACTCCCGTTAAGGTCGAACAGCTTTCCCTTACGGACAGATTGGCAGCAGTCGCTCCCAAAACAGCTTCAACAGCAACCAAAACAATCGCAGCATCAACAGAACAAACTCCTCAGTATTTGCAAAAGGCAACCGTCGTCTATGATGCATCCGATAAAAAACCTGTTGACACCAAAAAAGTTAAGGTTCACGGCGACATCTTCTCCAAACCTGAACACATCAAGTACGACAAAGAAGACCGCAATTTTATTCCTGCAGTTGTTTATGACGTCAACAAAGGACACGTTGACAAACGCTTCGGCAATAGAGTCGCGCACTTGGCACCCAACTCCACGTCTGGACTTGGTTCAGCTCCTGTTTCAAATAGATTAATCACTTTGCGCATGGGCGCAAGCGACGATTCCTACCTTTGGAATTAACAGTTTTCTCCGCATACATTTAAATAGCCACCGTCGAATAACTCTCCTGTCAAATGGCAGTGAAAATCATCAAATTCGTGAACGACGCATGCTTCGGCAAGAAGCACGACCTTATCGAACAGTGCAAAAACTGCTGGATCCACGAATCCTGTTTGATATGTTTTAGAAACAGAAAATAATTCTTAACTAACGATTTACACTATTTTAAGTCCGGGTATCCTAGAAAATTCTTTATGATTGCCCGTTTTGATTGGGCATCCTTCCGCAAGTGCGATTGCACCGATAAACGTATCAACTAATCCAATAACTTTTCCCTTCTTTTGTAAGTGCGCCGTAATTGATCCTGCAACACGGGCACTCTCAGGTCGTAGGGTTAAAACATCAATCCCTTGAGTCAATGCTTCAATTGCTGCTAGATGTATCGGAACGTTATTCGATTTATACGCTCCTAACGTGAGCTCAAAAAGAGTGAACGTCGTCATGACTAACGGACCTGCACGGTCAAAAAAGTCCAGCGCATCTTCTTTTCCGCGTAAAGCATCGATGAAAATATCAGTATCTACACATATCGGGGTTTCCATGAATTCCTCATTTTGCGGATATCTTTCTTCAGGATTTCCGCTTCTTTATCCGTCATTTTCCACATTCCGAAAATCTCGCGCAGACTCGGTCGCGCACGTACATGACTGAGTGCTTCATCGAATGAAATCGGTCTGCCTTTTTCATTCTGTAGGTCTGCTGCCTTTTTTGCCAGCCACATATAGTTTTCTTCACCTATCTTGATTACTTTTGTAACAGTCATGTTACTTAGTAACTTAGTATACTTTATAAACTTTACGACCATTACGTGATTTCAAAGACTAACGCGCCAACATATTTTCCTCTCGCCACTCCTTGTGGAATCGTTGCGTTGATGGACAAACCCGCAACCTCACCAACACCCAAATGCGTTGTTCTCAGCACTGTTGTTATGATTGCGTCAGCATTTAGTTTTACGGTTATGCTTACATCAATCGGAACATTACCCGTATTCTGCAACGTTGGCCTGTTTTGCGTTGTTGTGTCTTCATCACCTTCCAAAGATAATGTCCCGCCTGGAGAAATTTTGAGCGCAAGCAACGGCGCATCCAAACTCACGCCCGTCACCGGCAGAATCTCAACAATGAATGCGCGCGTTTCTGTCTTGTTGCCATCCGTCGCAGTAATGGTGGCTGTGTAATTACCCGGCAGCGTTGTGTAAGTCAAATGAATTGTTGCGTCGTATGTGTCTGGACCGGATTCTTTCAGGTCGATGACTTCTTCCAAAAATGTTACTAAGACTGTTGCAGGCATCAGCGTATCAACCGTTATTGCGACATCGCCACCGATGCCCGGAATAATCCTGACCTGCTTTGTTATGCTCGCCTCATCAATTACAGCTGTGTCGTTTACTTCCAACTCAATCGGAACTTCGAAACCGCCGCCCGTAACCGCGCCAAATACTGGACTTGCTGCCACAAAATCAAGCGCGTTATTACCCGTATCTTTTGTCCGTTGGAGGCTTTGTAAAGAGTCTGTGCCTGCATGAGGTGTGCCTTCAAACAAACCTGATTTGATCCCTACTTCCTCACCCCAACCCACCGCGTCAATAATCGCACCTGTGCTGTCCTTGATTGCAATGCCTGCGTCTGTGTTTGCCATCGTAATAGGCTCTTCGTGCTGCGCGGACGGAAGGTCGCCCCGTAGAGCTTCCCAACCCGCGTCAGCAATGATATACGTCCCTCCAGAAGAAAGGACGGAGTCGGACGGCACGATTGCATCGGTAAGTGAAGCTTCCGTGGCAAGCACCCACCCTGATATGTCAACCGCGGATATGCCCTTGTTTTGCAACAAGACAGCCTCCCCGCCCGACTCCGAAGCGGGATCGTAAAGAACTTCTTGAATTACTACTTGCGCTGAAACCGTTGATATTAGCATTAACGCGAAAATAATCAAGATCACCCATTTCATAAAAATATCAAAGATGAACTCCTTAAAATGAGCATCTGACAAAAAAGCGGAAGAATGACTGAAAACTCCAGATGGTTTTGCGGAATTTACTATCTGTTACTTAAAAAGAAATCACGAGTGCATGAAGGAAAGGAAGGAAAAAAGATTATTCTTTTTTGTGTTCCGCAACGAGCGCTTCCAAATCAGTTAAGACTTGTGCATGTCTCAGTTCAGTAATGCTTCGAACTGCCTTTACTGTCTGTGCAATTAATGGTAATGCGTTTTGTAATGCTTCTTGTGATGCATATCTGAGATTAATTGTAGTCGGGTGATATTCGTAATATTCAGAATCATTTTCGAGAGTCGTTTGACAGCCTGAAAGCTTTTCAATCGCAGGCCACGCCTCAATCGGGCAGCGATTTCCGAGTTCAAGCGTTACCATAAAATGATTATAGTCAAGATTCTCGCAAATAGTGCCGAGTTCATCTTGTTTGTTGGAGATTTGGTAGTTACAGTCACTTGATTGTTTGATGGTGATTTCCATCTGATAAATCGCAGAAAATGCCTGCTCAATTAAAGGAATCATTACTTTTGCTCGTGCAGCATATTTTTCGTTTTCCGCAGAGAGTTCTTTTTCGTTCATAATGCACCTAAAAAACTAAAAATAAAAAAGAAAAAAAGAAGTGACTTACTTGCCTTTCGGTTTCGCCATCATTGTTACGAGAACAATGATGATGACAACTGCTGCCAAGATACCAACAATCAACGCGGTGATGCCTGCGGGAGTGTCCAAGAAGGAATCATTCGCGCGAGCCTTAACGGTTGTTGAGGTGCTGCCGGTTGAGCCTGAACCAGACGGAGTCGGTGTAGGCGTAGGTGTCGGAGTCGGCGTGGGTGTAGGCGTCGGCGCAGGAGTGGGTGCGCAGTCTTCAACCTTTACACTCAACGACTTTCTGTCGCTTTCCGTGTCGGTGTTCCAGTACGAAATCACGTCAACAGCGTACGTGCCTGCCTTTGTAGAGGTCGGCAACACAACGTTGATGGTTCGTGAGCTTTCGTCGCTTTCATCAAGCTCGATCATGTCTTTGATGACACTGACACCGAGCGTCGGAACTGCGATTTCAACCGCGACTTCGTCTTCGTCATTCTTGCCGCTGTTGAACAGCTTCAACTTTGCGTCGAAGGAGTTCTTTCCGCACGCAAGCGTGCTCGGACTCAAGGAAGCCGTCTGAATTTGGATTTCGTGGCTTTCACGCTCAACCTTCAAGTCAATCTGGATTTTCTGACCGTGTCTGCCAGAGAACGGACTTTCGCCGCGTCCTTCAACAGTCACGTCAAGTACGTACGTGCCAGATGCTTCGCTATCAATTTCGACGTTGCTGATGGTAATTGAGTCTTCATCATTCGCGCTCAACGAAGAGATATCCTCATCTTCGTCAACATCAAAGTCAGAATCGTCGATTTCAACATGAACCGTGACATCGTCAAAGTCAACATCGTCATCTTCACTGAACGTGTTTTCCACATCGACACGAATGTCAATTTGGTCGCCAGGCTTCAAGTCCTTCAAGTCATCGCCATCTTCAAGCGACTTTTCATCTTCGCCGTTAACGGTAATGTAGACCTTCTTGATTTCCATGTGGTTCTCAATCTGCGCAGACAAAACGCCGCTGCCAGTGATGGTCGCTGCGCTTTCTGTGCCGGTCGCAACCATATTGCCGATAACGATTGCGTTGTTGTCCAATGCACTGTTGACCGCATCATGGTTTTTTGCCAAAACGCTGGTAACCGTGACGGTCGCGGACGCGCCAGCAGCCAATGAGCTGGGAACGCCCGAGAATCCGATGCTGTAGTCACTCGATGCCGTAGAAGACATCGAAATGGCCGTAACTGTCGTGTTGCCCGAGTTGGTCAACGTGAACGTTGTCGAGACATTCGTGCCTGCATCAACGCTTGCGCTGCCCAATGTCGCGCTGGACACATCAAGGCTTGCGCTTGCAAGGCTCGCACTGAGTGCGAAGCATGCCAGCAACATAACCAATAGTGTAAGTTTCTTCATATTGAAATACCCCCACTCCAAGAGTGTTGTTATTCCTTAGGAGTAATGGTTTATATATAAAGGTATCGGTCGTTTATGAAGGGCATAACACGCACAATAGAGCTTTATAAAGGCAAAATGCCTGAGAAAAAAAGATCGTATGCTACTTTGTCATGAATTCATACGTCACTTTTGACGCCGAACCAATCACCCTATTCGCTTCCTCAACAGTTGCGCCTTTGCTCATTGCGCAAATAATGTAATGATGATCTTTCAAATAGACAATGCCGCAGTCATGCGTCGACTCCTCATCGGGAGTCACGCCATATTTATGCGCCAAACGAATCGATGAGGGAATTCCGGACACGAGCTGCTCCTCGAACGGCGTATCTGCCAGCAAGGAAAGAATCTCGTTCGAGAACACCCGACGCAAATACGTCGACAAGTACAACGACCTGAACATGTTCGCATATTCCTTCACGCTCGCCTTGGTCACGTCGTCTTTTTCCTTTGGCCAGTCAAGACCCATCGCAAGACGGGCTTCCATCACGTCATCAAGCGATAGTTGATTCAGCAACGTGCGTGCAGCAGTATTATCGGACTGCACCAGCGTATAATAAATCAGATCTTTAATAGTATATTCCGCTCCCGGCTCAACAAATCCAAGCGTGCCAAACCTTGAATCAATGTCAGTCGCCTCAAGCTTTATTTTATCCGATGGACTTATCATGCCATCCTGAATCCGCTTATATATTGCGACAACAATAGGTAACTTCGCCAGACTTGCCGGGAAAAACTTTTCGCGCTCATTCAACCCCATCCATGCCCCTGTCGTCAAGTCTTCCACATATAGGGCGTAATTACCGTGTACCGCCGGATCGTTGAGCAGGGCTAACATTTCTGTCCTGAGTCCAGTCAGGGAAACGGTTCCCGTTTTTTGAATTTCCAAAAAGTCGTTCACCTCCAATGCTGCGATGTCCGGACGAATCAACTCAAACTGGTTTTCCTTTTCAGCGGAATTCTGCCCAATCAACTGAGGCGTCAAGATCAAGGTATGCCACCACGCAACAGAACCGTTCACTAACACAATAAAAAGAATCAAAACGCATACAATCAACGTCCAATTTCTTTTTGGCTTCCCCTGCCCTCCATGATCGGGATGCGTTGGTGCTTCCATAAATCACTCTTTACAGAAGTATAATAAAAAGCTTTAGTAAAAACATATATAAAGCCCCGTTCTATTTAAATCTTCTATGGATACTTGGGCAATAATAGGAATTCTCGGCGCCATTTGCATCACCATCGGTTGGATTCCTGAAATACTTGTTGGGCTCAAGAAAAAAAGCTTGAGAGGCGTTGCGTGGTGGCTCTTACTCATTGAGTTGGCAGGTTCGTTGTTGTTCTTGGCATATGGTTGGCACCTTGGCGACTCAGTTATTATCGGAACAAACATTGCTGCGAGCTTCTTCCTGCTCCTCCTTGTCGGCATCAAAGCCCACTACAATTAATTTTGTTGCGCGACAAACTGGTACGTTGTCTCAGAAACTGTTGAAATAATTTGCGTTGCCTTTTCCTGCGATATCCCTTCAACCATAACACACAACATATAAGGTGTTCTCCCAGCGTATACAATGCCACAATCATGAAACTCTTTAGTCACAGCATCACCTTCAGAACGTACACCTATCTTGTGCGCCACCGTGATACCTTCCGGAACACCCGCAACAATCTGGTCATTAAACGGAGTATCACTCAACAAGGAGAGAATGTACTGAGAATGCTCTCGGGTTAGATACGTTGAAAGATAGAGGGTTCTGAAAATGTTACTGTACTCTTTCGGCGAAACCAACGTTTGCTGGTTCTCAAAATCAGGCAACGGCAAACCCATTGTCAGCCGCGTTTCAATCCATTCCTCAGGCGTGGTGATGTCTGCCAAGGCATTTGCAGCCGTGTTATCCGATTCCTGCAGCATGGTTTGGGTCATCGCACCTACCGTTGTGCGATAGCCCATGCCGCTCTGCGCCAGCAACCCGAATTTGTCATCCAAATCATTCGGCTGAAGCACGATTTCGTCTTGCAACGACAGCGTGCCGTCTTCCACTTTCTTTAAAACGGTCGCGGCCAACTGCGTTTTCAATAGGCTTGCCCCAACAAACTTTTGCCGCTCATTCACGCCAACCCACGACCCGCTCGTTAAATCTTCAAAATAAATACCTATATTGGTTTGGTTGTCAACTATATTATCATAACTTTCTCTTAACGGCTTGTAGTAGAGCGAACGTTGCGCGCTTGAAAAGTCATCATTGCTCAGTTTCGCGATGTCCGGACGCAACAATGAGAATTTTGTTGAAGGCATAACCTCATTTTCTCGCTCCTGCCACAAATCAACCGAAACCAAAACTCCAAGAAGAACATTAAACCCGATAAGCACACAAACAGCAATCAACAACCAATTCTTTTTATGATGTTGATGATGCTCCGCAGGAGGACTGTCCATATTCATGATTTATTCACAAGACTACATAAAGATTTGTGTGGTATTTGTCTATGTTCTCCTTTTCTGTGCCTCTATTGAGCGTAGCAATGGCACTATTAACAAAAAGACTGACTGAAAAACTACCATGAACGAGAAACATGCAGGGGAAATTGAATAGGAATAGATGGAGATAAAAAAGATTCAGAACAATTATCTAGACGCGTCTGCTTGTCTTTCCAATTCCAATTTCTTGGAGATTGCGAGTGACTTTTGGTCCAACTTGTAGGCTGCCAAAATTTCGTCAGCCAATGCGGTTTCAATTGCCATCTTTGAGTTGAAGCTCTTCGCGTACGCACCCTGCGTAAAGTATCTGAGGACAATGTCGATTCTTCGTTGCGGCGAACATTCGGTTGCCTTCGGATAACGCGCGCCACCATATTCGATCGTGACGATTTCTTCACGAGGAGCAGCGTTTTCAACAGCCTTAACGAAAACTTTGATCGGGTTTTCCTTCGTCTTTTGCTCGATGATTTCAAGCGTCTTCTTAACAATCTCGTACGCCTGCACAGCCATGCCAGTCATCTGACCGGAACTGCGCCAGTGCTTGCCTGACTTCGAGCCAGGAATCATGACCTTGTTGATTAAGCGTTCAACAATGAAGACCTTGCTCTTGTGGAACGAGTGACCAGCATATCGTGCGCCTGTTTTAGGAACGATTCTGGGAGCCGTGACAATGTATCGCTGGAGACCGAGGTCTTCCACCGCGATGCCTTCCGTATCCCATTTGTTAAATGCAAGAACCATGTGTGTAGTGTTACTTTCGTGCCTTTTCAATCTTTCCTGAACGCAATGCGAGCAGGCTCTGATCATTGACTTTGATAACTTGCCATCGAACGCCAGGAATATCTCCCTTGGCTCGACCCTTCTTTCCACCGATGCATTCAATCATGACTTCATCGTGTTCGTCAACAAGCTTCAATGCACCATCGCCCGGCAAAAATGCTGTGACTTGTCTTCCATTCTTGATGAGTTGGACTCGTGCGCACTTTCTCATTGCTGAGTTAGGCTGCTTTGCTTCCAACTGAACCTTTTCAAGAACAATACCCTTGGCCTGAGATGCGCCTTCTAACGGGTCAGATTTGACTTTGAGATTAAGCATACGCTTGATAAATTTCTTGTTGTGCCAACGACCCTCATGTCGACGTCTCATCAAAGACTTCGCAACATTGAGGCCATTCGCTTTGTTTGCCATTAGACTTCAAACCTTGAGTGGGGGTATTTAAAGCTTACGGAGACGTTGCTTCTTGAGTAGCGAATTCTTTATATTGGCTGAAAATCCTTCTTTTGGTATGGCAGAACCCCTCGAAATCATGGTCGTTCGTAAAAACAAAGACACAACGCTCTTTGCTGATCGAATGTATGATACTCCTAAGGTTCATCTTGGCAACACGGAATCTGTTCGTGTTGAAACAAGCGTTCCCGGCGCCAGATCACTCGCTATCACGTATGTTAATATCCCTGATAGTTCCATCGTTGAGAATTTCCGCGCATTTGCCAAGACTATCGGTACAGGATATGATATTCCTTCAGCACGAACAGAATTCTACCTTTCACTCTCTGACAATACTCGCGTCTTGCTCATGGATAAATAAGTCTACGCTATTTTCATTTTGGTAAATTCAATCCTTTAATCGACCACGTTCTTTTTTTCAATGCTACAGTAGGATCATAGACTCCTTTCTGCGCACCAACACAGCTCATGTTGTAATCTCCTTCACCTTGACTTTGTAATAAAAACTCAGCATTCACGGTGTAGGCAAGATCAGGAATCGGACTTCGATTCACGCGTAGCCACGTACTTCTCGGTAGCAACCAGCCGTTCTTTTGCATTACAAAGTAATACTTCGGACCGTAAAAGTTATTGTCTGCGTGTCCATCCTTGCACTCACGCAAATACTTTTCCAAGTCACCTCGTAGTTTCGGAGAATACGGTTTGAATAAATCAAAGAAATCCATTGTGATTTACAGCGGAGTGTATATTGCGTGACAGGTTCTACAACCGTATGCTAAGTTGTCATCCCATAAGTCATTGCTACCGCACTTCATGCAGCGACCAGTGTAGTGACCGGTCGGTTCGTTATTTGGATTGTTTGCACTTTTCATTCTCGCAAGTTGTTGCGGAGAAAGTGCTCCTTTAACGCGCTTTTCTAATGCTTCATCATTAGCAGATCGTTCAAACATCAAGCAACCTTTATTTCACTAATCGGAAAGTGTCGTTTGACAATCATTTCTGTTGAGCGTAAATTCATCGCGCTTCTGCCAATCAACAGTCCACGCATTTGGTGGTTTGCCGCGTGCAGCGTAATCTTTGCGTCTTCCTGCACGATGTCTTGCAATTCCAGAGGATAAACAACATTGCGAATGAACTGTTTCAAATCAGTAGAATACTCAATAAATCGAATCTTCTTTTTAAGCAAGTTTTCGAGCTTCTTAACAACAACGCCGCCCTTGCCGATACAGCGAGCAATCGAGTCAGCCGGAATCAAAAAAGTAACTCTCATTTCCTCGAAAATAACATCCTTCGGAGTAACCCCCGAAAGCTGCTCGACAAGATTCATGATTTTGAGATCTTCAAAACCGTACGTGACCACGAGAACTTACTCCGTCACGCCAAGAATGCTGACGCCAAACTGCTTTCTGCAGAGCGCGCCCACTTCATCACTTGACAACGGAAGCTCAACAACCTGCACGCCAGCCAATTCAGCAAAACGCTTAACGTCCTGACAAACATCTGCCTTGCAGTTCTTTGAGGTAAATACACGCTTAACGCCGCCCGTCTTGACGAGCTTCATCGTGCGTTCCTGGCCCAAAATAACTTTGCCCGCTTCAAACAACTTCTTGATTTCAACAATAACATCCTTTGCCATTTTACAATTTCTCCTTTACGATTTTAGCGACAAGACCGGGCAAACCCGTACCGATCGGCACAGGCTGGTTCAACATGACGTTCTCAACAACCGAGTTGAGCTCGTCACTCTCGCCGACAAGCGCGGCCTCAATAATGTGCAAGATAGGAGTTTCGAAAGAAGCTCGTGCAAGCACGGAGTTCTTCTCGCTGATAACACCATATCGGGTAACTCCCTTGACTTCACCTGAAACTGTCATCGTGTCAACAACCAACATAAAATGGCGGACATCAATATCAATACCCTGCGATTGGAATGCGTGCGAAACTTCATTCAACACAGCCTGACGCGCGGCTTCAATGCCGAGAACCGAATAGACTTCCAACACATCGTTGGTCGTCGTCTTGGTCGCGTCAACAAAGTCAAGCTCCAACACTTTCTTCAAGTTTGAGCCAGCCGTGATAATCAAAAACTCATCCTTTCTACGGACAGGCAACACCTGACGGATTTCCTTAATTCCAGTGATGTAGACCTTCTTGACTTCTTCCTTCATCTTATACAACTCATTCAGACTTTCGCCCTTGAGCTTGATCGAGATTTCAGAACCTTCGCCCTTGATGGTTGCTCCCTTAATTCCCTTTTCGAGAGCCTTGACAACCGTTGAAGCAGTAATGCTCAATTCCTTCATGCGTTCGGAGCTCAACTTTGCTTCGATTTTCAAGTCGATAACATTCATGTTGAATTCAGTAACGAGTTCGCCAAACGTGGTTTCTTTGAGAGCAAGCGCGAGTTCGCGAATGTCCTTGCCTTTGTTATACGGAGCTTTCAGGAAGATTTCCATCTTCGGAGTCTTGATTTCCTTGCGGCCGTCAAGCAATTCAACGACACGAGGCAAACCCATCGTGACGTTCATTTCGGCAACGCCCGCGAAGTGGAACGTGTTCAACGTCATCTGCGTCGAAGGTTCACCGATACTTTCCGCGCCAACAACGCCGACGCTTTCTCCCGCGTCAACCTGCGCAGCCATGAAGTCAGCATAGACTTGCTTTGCAACTTTCTTCAACTTGTTTGCCGGACACTTTTCTTCGATTTCCTTCAACAAGTGCTCGGGAAGTTTGCCGCTGTAATCATCAAGGTCTTTGTGCATGGTTTTCACTCGGTCGCATCAATAATGCGTTGAACATCAATTTTACCGCTTTCCGTACGGCTCACGTCGAGGCCATCCTCGCCGTATTTGAACTGGATAATCTTACCCGTCGCGTCACGGACCGTGCCGTCATACTCGACGCGCAAGTCCTGCAATGCGTTCGCCAAACGTCGGTACAAATAACCAGACTTCGGCGTACGCAAGGCGGTGTCGACCAATGAGTCTCGACCTGTAACGTTACAGAAGAAAAACTCCTGCGGCGTCAAGCCTTTCTTGAAGTTGTTTCGCACGAAACCGTGCGCTGCAGGGCTCAAGTCGCCCTTGGTAAAGCATGAAAGTGTTCGTCCCTTGTAACCCTTGGTGATTCGGCTGCCACGGAGTGCCTGTTGACCAACGACTGCCGAGATCTGTGACATTTGCAAAATGTTTCCTCGCGCGCCAGAGTCAACCATGATCTTGGTGTCCGTGTTCATCTTGGACTTTTCCTTGACCGTCTGACCTGCTTTGTTACGCGCCTTGTTGAGCAATTCCAAAATCTTCAATTCGAGCGTTTCGAAAACACTTCGACCAGGGAATGCTTCCAACTTACCATCATGGTACTGCTGGATCAATGCCTGGACTTCGTTTTCGGTCTCGACCATTGTCGACTCGATTTGTTCTTGCGCCGCAACAGGTAAGTCGTAGTCGCTGATTAACGTGCTGAAACCCGTTCGTTGCAAATAGTCGCTGCTGAGCTTGAGCATTTTGTGCAAAATATCCGTTGAAACGTGCGAGCCATACTGGCGGTGCAACGCGCGGAGCAAAAGTCCAGAACCCTCGCCACCAATCGCGTTTTCGTCAATAACTCCTTGCGTGAGCTTACCGTTCTTTACAACAACTGGTTCGCTTGAGCGAGATGTTCCGGTGTAGTTGAAGTCGTCCGGCATCAATGTGCTGAACACATCTTTACCGTCAACCATTTTTTTGTTCGGCAACTTCGCGTACGTATCAACACCAATGCTGATGAGGAACTGAATTGCGTCTTCACGCGTAAATTCACCAAACTTTGTCAACGCGTATGCGCCTGACAATGCTTCTTGGATTCCACCGATGACCGGCAATCCGAATCTCGGCGAGATAATCTGCGTTCGGACATCCATTAAGATTTCCGCTTCAGCTCTCGCTTCTTCTGTCTGCGGAACGTGCAAGTTCATTTCGTCGCCGTCAAAGTCTGCGTTGTAAGGCGCACAAACTGCCGGGTTCAAACGCAACGTTCGACCAGGCAAGACTCGGACCTTGTGACACATCGTGCTCATTCTGTGCAAGCACGGCTGTCGGTTGAAAATAACAACGTCGCCGTCCATCATGTGACGTTCGACAACATAACCAGGCTGCAATTCTTCGAGAGCTGCTTCCTTGGTCTCTTCCGTGATTTTCTTTTTCTTACCGTCCGGACGAACAACGTAGTTCGCGCCGGGATACGCGGTCGGACCGTTCTTGATGAAGTTCTTCAAGTACGCCATGTTCCACGGCTGCACAACTTCAGGAATCGTGACTTTCATCGCAACGACTTTGGGAACGCCAACTTCGTTGATCTTAATCATGGGGTCGGGCGAGATAACCGTACGGGCGCAGAAGTTCGTTCGCTTACCCGCGAGGTTGTGTCGAATACGACCTTCCTTGCTCTTGATACGCTCGGTCAACGTCTTCAACGGCTGACCAGATCGGTGTCGTGCCGGAGGCAACTGAGCGACATCGTTGTCAAAGAACGTTGTAACGTGATACTGGAGCAAGTCCCACAAGTCTTCAATAATGATTTCGGGAGCGCCTGCGTTAATGTTTTCGAACAAACGCTGGTTGATACGAACAATGTCGCCCATCTTGTGCGTCAAGTCGTCTTCCGAACGTTCGCCCGTTTCTAGCGTGATAGACGGACGCATCGTCACAGGAGGAACTGCTAATACGGTAAGAATCATCCATTCCGGTCTTGCGGTGATGGGGTTCATCCCGAACATGATTGCGTCTTCGTCAGGAATCTTTTCCAAACGAGCACGAACTTCGATCGGGCTGATTCTGCGATCGCCTTCCATAAACGTGGTCGGCTTTTCGAGAACAATCTTGGTCTGCTTCGCGTTGCAGTGAGCGCACTTGCCGCCAGACTTCAAGCTGTCGATGATTGTCTTGATTGCTTTTCTGCGAGCGCGGAGGCCGCCTTCCTTCTCAATCTTTGCAAGAATATTCTTGCTCTTTTCCATCTTTTCCTGAGGAATCAAAATCTTACCGCACTCGTTGCACGTACTGCGCAACAACGAAAGAATAACAGGAACGAACTTGATGTGCACAACAGGTCGTGCCAATTCGATGTAGCCGAAGTGACCAATACATTCCTTCAGCTTGCAACCGCACGTTTTACAGCGGAGACCCGGGTCGATAACGCCGAGTCGGATGTCCATCAAACCACCGTCGACAGGATAACCTTCCTTGTCGTAAAGTTCAGGCGTGACGACTTTGGCCGATGCCATTTTCTTGATCATTCGCGGGGAGAGAACTCCGAACACGATGCTTTGGACTTTCTTGTAAATAAAATGCGGTTGTGAGGATGAGATTTCCTTTCTTCCCGGTTCTGCAGAAACAGGAGCCGCAACAGCCTCGGTCTGCGGTTCGCTCGGAGCCGATCCCGCGACATCACCAGACTTCAACATGACTTCATCAACATTCTCTTCCGATTCCGGAGCGAGCTGTTCGATGTCGGCCTTTGTCTCTTTCGATGCTTTGGGTTTTGGCATTGTAATCACGCACTAAGTTTTTCTTCCAATGTTTTAATTGCTGCAATCATGTGCGGAATGTTTGTTTCAACTTCAGTCATGTCTTTGCATTCTCTGCTGAATTCAATTTTGTTTTTGCTATTGTGATCTCGTAACATGAGCTCCATGCGGAATGGATTGTAATTGCCCGTTTTTTCAACGAGCATGTGTCCAACAGCTTTTTCGTTATTAAAAACGAAATTGTACAAGTGGTGAGGCGCATCTGGAGGGTTTCGTGCATTTTTTGTTTGTTCAATATCATATGCAGGGCAAATTTTTTGCAGTTCTGCGTACAACATCTGTTCGACCTTTTGTCCTTCTTCCAGTGTCATGAGTGATATTGCCATTTTAGTACTTGCTCTTCAAGACCATCTTCGGATAAATTCCGAGAGACTTGAATTCGTCAAGGATTAATTTGAATGCGTAGCTGATTTCGACATCGTTGACTTCGGTGTTCTCGCCGCAAATCGGACAGTAACGCTTGTTCTTGTACGGGTCGTGAATCGCGATGATACCGCAGTTCTCGCAAATCGGAACAACTGTTTTGTCCGAGTCGAAACGTTCCTTCAACAACATGGAAGCGCCGTGCGCGACAAGCGTGTCCTTTTCCATTTCTCCAAATCGCAAACCGCCTTCCTTTGCGCGACCTTCGGTCGGCTGGCGCGTAAGCAACTGGATGGGACCGCGGGCTCGCGACTGAATCTTGTTCGCGACCATATGCTTTAATCTCAAGTAATACATAGGACCGACATAAATCTTGGCCTGGAATTGTTCGCCCGTGATACCGTTGTAGAACGTTTCAACACCGTTCTCGCGGAAACCCAACGACTGCAATTCTTTTCTGATGGCTTCTTCAGGCTCGGCTTCGAAAGGCGTGCCGTCGATGTATCGGCCGCCAAGAGCGCCGACTTTGCTACCAATCAATTCAATTAAGTGTGAGAACGTCATTCGCGAAGGCAACGAGTGCGGCGAGAACAACATATCAGGAACAATACCTGAAGCGGTGAACGGCATGTCCGCGCTCGGAACAACCAAACCAACAACTCCCTTCTGACCGTGACGCGACGTAAACTTGTCGCCCACTTCAGGAATACGCTGGTCTCGCAATCGAACCTGTACAAGCTTGTTACCTTCTTCGTTTTCTGTGATAAGGACAAAGTCAACAATACCTTCTTCGCCGTGCTTCAACGCAACGCTCGATTCACGACGCGTGTTGCCCGCAAGACTGTATTCTTCCAATGAGTTCAAGAATCGCGGAGGAGAAGTTTTACCGATGATAACGTCTTCTTCTCGGACCTTTGCTTCCGGATAAATAATACCGTCGCCTTCCAAGTAGCGGTAGTCTTTTTCACTCTTGTAACCCTTGACTTCCTTGTCGGGAACCGCGATGTCATCCATTAAGCCGCCAGAGTAACGCAATTCTTCCGCGCCTTCAGGGTGGAAGAACGTGCTTCGAGCGAAACCTCGGTCAATACTACCTTTGTTGATGATGATTGCGTCTTCCATCGTGTAGCCACGGTAGCTCATAACCGCGACAACAACGTTCTGACCGCTCGCGTGCTTATCATAATGGCTCAATTCGTGCATCATGCTTTGAACGAGAGGCTTTTGCGGATAGTGCAAGACGTTAATGTCCATGTCCATTCGCGTGTGATAGTTCGCCGCGTACAATCCCATCGACTGACGCAAGTTCTTAACGCTAATAATAGCTCGAGGAGCGTGGCAATAGTTCGCGTACGGCATTAAGCTCGCACTCAAACCAAGCATTGCAACAGGAGAAATTTCTAAGTGCGTGTGTTCAGGAGTAAGATCAGCTTCTTGGAATGCAACCAATGCGTTTTCTTCTTCGCTTGCGTCAAGGAATTCGATAACGCCCTGTTCGAGCAAATCATTCCAACCAATTTCGTTCTTTTGCAACTGCTTGATGTGCTTCTCAGTCAGCATCGGAATGCCGTCCTTGACAACAATCAACGGTCGTCTTAATCGACCGCGGCCAGACTCGACCGTAATGCGATTCAATGATTCATTGTAAAACAAGTTGACTTGGTGAGCGACCGTTCCCTTGCGTCGTTCGGACTTAATCTGCTTGAGGAATTCTTCCTTGTGCTCGACGTCGCCGACATACTTGCCGTTGAGGAATACTTCGGTACTCATTGTGAAATCTCCTTCATGCCTGCGTGCTTCAACGCGGCCAATACTTCAGGTTCTTCTGCTTCGCGTGATACTTGTGCGAGGAGTGCGAGGTTCTTTCTGAGACCGATGTTGGTACCTTCAGGAGTTTCGCACGGGCACAAACGACCGAGGTGCGTTGCGTGAAGTTCTCGTGCTGCGAAGTTTTCTTGGCTTGAGCTAAGCGGAGAAACAACTCGCTGCAAGTGCGACATCTTGTCCAAATGATTGATGCGCTGCATTCGTTGCGAGATTCCCTTACGCGAACCGACCCAGTTGCCCGTGGCCATCGCGCTGTAAATTCTCGACGTGAGAAGCTTTTCTCTGATAATAACTTTGATGCTGGGGAACTTGCCACGCTTGACAAGTCGTTGGAAGTTGTAGAGCAAGTCGCCGATCAAAACCTTCAAGTTCACGCGGAACAAGTCGGTAAGCAAGTCGCCTGCGAGCTTCAATCTCTTGTTGCCGTAATGGTCCTTGTCGTCCTGCGCGATTTCCTTGTTCGCGACAAGCATGAATTTGCGGAGCATCTTGCAAAGATTTCTTGCCTTTGCAATTCTGTTTTCTTTCTTGATGCCGAGATGGGGAAGCAAGTATTTGTCGAGGAGCTCGTCCATTCGTTCCAAACGAACATCCTTCGCCTGCGTGATGCCGACCTTCTTCGCGACATTGTCGATCGCGTCATCCATCGTCTTGATGTTGGCGTGCTCGAACAAGTTAATGAGAATTTCGTCAAACTGGCGTTCCTTGCTGACCGCATTCATGATATCTTCGTCCTTCAAAAGACCCAATGCCTTGATCAACATGATAAGCGGAACTCGCTTGACTCGCGTGAATGAAAGGTAGAAGACGCCGTCCTTGAGGCGTTCGATGGTGTGCGGAACACGGAATGCCGCGAATTCGCTGTAAATCTTGCCGACGTATTCTGACGTTCCACCGTCGTGCTCGATGGTGAACTGGTTTGCCGCGAGATCTTCAACATTAACGAGAACTCGCTCAGTACCGTTGATAACGAAATAGCCACCAGGGTCGTCAGGATCCTCTCCCTTTTCCATCAATTCATCGCGGCCCATCTTGTGCAAGTGGCACAAATTGCTCTTCAACATGATAGGCAAGCTACCGATTTGCGTCGTGATACTCTCACGCTGCACTTCATTGATATGGCTCGAAACTTCGAGGAAAACAGGAGCTGCATACGAGATTTTTCTCAATCGTGCTTCAACCGGATAAATAGGACGCTTGCTACCGTCGGCTTCCGTGATTTCAGGCTTGCCGATAATGATTTTGTCAAATCGAATCTTGAACGATTCAACATTCGGAGGAATAATTGTCGGCTCGATAATTTTGCTTTCATCGACGACACGTTGCAACATTTTTTCAACAAAATCGTTGAAGCTTTCAATATTGGAACGAACGAGCGAATTCTCCTGGAAGTATTTTTCGAAAATAAGCTTTGAGTAACTCGCCATATTAACCCGTCACCACACGTCGGTAAAACACGGTTTCGCCCGCTGTCGGCGAAGGGCGAGTAATCTTGACAATGTCATCTTCCTGCACATTCAAATCTTCAATCGCAGGATCAGAAATGAGAATACGAGGTAATTGGTATGCCGTAATACTGTACTTTTCGAGAAGTTCTTTTACTTCCTTATCAGACGCCTTCGAATGTTTAGGGACAAGTGTGTGCTTGGTGACGTCGTATTTTGCTTTCATTCGCGAGGTTCCTCACTTCTGAATGTCTCACACCGGGGTGCGGTGCACGTTGTCTGCTCTTCTATTCGGCTACGGGCCACAAGGCAATCTCGGATCTTGCGATCCTCGAAGCCTTGGCCCCGTTCGCGCCTTCGGCGCTCACGGGCCACAAGGGATTTGAACCCTTAACCCACTGGTTAAAAGCCAGTTGCTCTACCAGGTTGAGCTAGTGGCCCAACGTTTAATCGCACTCACTCTGTAGAGTGATGCGTGAGTGTTGAGCAACTTGTCTTCCGTGGTAGAATAATTGTGAATGGTTTTCCCCTCAAAGCGCGCTATGGCTATATATAAAGTAAAGCCAAGAAACAAGGGGGTTGTTTATAAAGCTTGTGGTTTCATGAGTAAAAAAGAAGAAAAAAACAAAGAAAAACCTGTTTTCCTTACTTCTTCTGGCAATCTTTGCAATTCGCGCTTGCAATACCGCCAATTCCCCACAAGAGGAACAACACGGTCCACCAGCTCAAATTCCAGAAATTCCAAATGTTCAAGTTCTGCAACAAGAAGCAGATACCTGCAAGCAGCATCAATATGCCGCAAATCTTTTGACACTTTGTACATCCGCCCATCATGGGAATCACCTCATTTTTAACTCTCTTTATCTAGCAGAATCAATCATTTTACTCTATTTAAAGTTTGCTTGCGCTTTTGCGACCAAAACCACCAATTTCGCTTTTCCCTAGTCAAATTCGGGTATTTTGCCTGCATGATTGCTGCTTGGAAGACATCCTGACAGCAAATATCGACCTTTCCCTTCTTGGCACAAAGAGCTCTATATAGAGTGACCGCGTTCTTGGACTTTAGCTGTTCAACTGTTTTGATGCCCAACAGGTGAAAATCCCGCTCCATCGCAGGACCAACAGAAACCAAATCAGTGAGTTTACGTTGTTTGGAAAGCATTTATTAACCCACATTCGTTGTTTCAATTTATGCGACAAAAGGCTCCTTACGCAAAAACCTGGAAAGAATCATTGCAGGAAGCATTCTGCGACTTAGTGACAGGTATTTTTGCCTTTTTTAGCTAAATACTTCTGGTGATATTCTTCCGCAGGATAAAACATCACGGCTTTTGAGATTTGCGTGACTACTTTCTTTCCGAGACGCTTTTCGGTTGCCATCTTTGATTGTTCAGCTTCCTTCTTTTGTTCTTCAGAGTGGAAAAAGATTGCTGAACGGTATTGTGAACCTTCATCCGGACCTTGGCGGTTCAATGTGGTTGGGTTGTGGTTTTCCCAGAAAATCTTTAGCAATGCGCTGTAAGAAACTTTATCGGTATCAAACGTGACTTCAATCGCCTCCGCGTGGCCTGTCTCGTCCGTGCATACGGCGTCATACGTCGGATTCTTCATCGCGCCACCAGTATAACCAACTCTGGTCGAAATTACTCCGGAAACTGCGTCGAATAACGTTTGAACGCCCCAGAAACAGCCTGCTGCAAATGTCGCGAGTTCTTTTTTCATAGTCTAATACAAACGGAAGAACTATTTAACAATTTCCAAAAACCCGTATTTTACGGCGTGTTCATGCGCCGCTTTCTCAAACTGCACTCTGCCCATGCCTGACTGTAAGATATTGCCGCCCATCGCGCGTACATTCCGTTGGTGCATACTATTCTCAACTAACTGATTCACCACCGCACAATATCCTACTCGACCAAACATTTCCGAAAAACATTCAAGCGCAGTCTTTGCATGCTGCTCAATTTGCTTGTTCGCGCGTTGCTCATCAGTACTAATAAGTTTAATTTCGAAAACAACACCCAACTGTTTCGCAAACCGAACATCATCAACTTCCCCAATTTTGCTATGCGCACGCATCTGCTCCTCACGAGACATCGCATCAGTGATGCGATAATACAAACTATGCTGCCCACGCACATCATCACGAACCACATATTTTTCGGAAACCAACGGTAACGATGGCGTTACAATATCTGTATTTGCCCCATCGCGAATCGCGTCAAGTGCGTCAGACAAATACCACTCTGAAAACTTGCTCAACATCTGCGGCCACTGCAAACCAGAAACTAACTTGCGATGATCATCAGAACAAATCTTTCCCCAATCAGGATCAATCTCAGGCAACAACGCACAAACCTGTTCGAGAACACTATTTGAGGTGAACTTCATAAAACCCACTCACCCCTCCACAGACGTCTTACTGAATGCTGAACGCCCTGGCCGGGATTTGAACCCGGGTCGGAACCGCGACAGGGTTCCATCCTAACCGCTAGACTACCAGAGCAATATACTCACCCTTCCTTCGAGTTGCTTTATAAAGATTATGGTGAGGAATGTCTTTGTTTGTCCACGCAAACCTTTAAAAGCAGTCCAGCGTGACTATGCATAGTCCCCTCCTAGCTCAACGGTGGAGCGTCCGGCTGTAGACGAAAAGTCACTCGCAGACCATGGTCCCAGGACCAGGAATGAACGCGAGTCAGCAGAACCCGGAAGGCTGCTGGTTCAAATCCGGCGGAGGGGATATTTTTTGATTTGGACCAGCAAGTTTGTTTTTGGTCATTACAGCCTATAACGCTAGAAAACTGCATTTCTTCATTTTTTAGTTGTTTTGTCATTTGTCGAAAATGCTCAAAATTGAACGAAACTTGATGGAATCCTGCCATTTTCACTCTTTCAGGAGGTTGAGTGTGAATGAAATTAATAAATCCATCCCTGGCAAAACGGATTTGAACCGTTAAGTTCAGTTTGAAACTGTTAGTTGCAAATCAACTGGGAATGTCAGGTAAGATCTTATCTTTTTGTTAAAAGTAACATTCATATCTTTAACGATGTATTTCGCAGATATATCTGCATCAAAAAAACAAATTCCGCAGCCTGTTGAAACAGCACTCACATTTTCTCCCGGTTTCATTTTAAGAGGATTGAAAGTGAATGAAGCATAGCTTCTATCTTTTCCTGCAAAAGGGTAACAATTAGCTTTTTTAAAACCTTGAATTACATCTTTATTTCCTAAGGGGATTATACGTTCAGCTCGAGAAGGTAATAACGGAACTTGATAGTATTCATCGTAGTCTTCAGGCATCTCACAAGAATGAATAAAAATATCTACCTCCCGAAAAGTGTAATCTCCGGTATTTGTTACAATCAAGGGCAGGTATTCGCCAAATGCAGCGGAATAAAGGAAAGGCGAAATTTCTACTTCAATATTAGGCACTTTTTGCAAATCATCGCGAATTTGAGCATAATTGTAGGATACCTGAAGTTGTATGCAAAATAAAAGTACTGAAAACAAAATGAACAAAAATAAAAAGCGTCTTTTAACGCTAAAAAAGTTTGCGATTAAATGTGTTGTGCGATTCCAAGTTCCGTGAATGTGTTGGTAACAATTGTTTGTTCCTTCAGATGCCTCTCTATCACAAGGGTTGCCTTCATTAGTAGTTCCTTGGCATTTCACAAAGAATTGGTTTCGTAAACCTTATTTAAGGATTATGTGCTTTAATTCGTGACGGGGGTCAAAAAGGGGGTGTAAACCCTCGTCTTGGTTTTATCAGTTCATTCTGCGTATGTTTGGTCATGGAACCGTTTGTTGTTTTGGATCGTTCAAATAAGCATTTTTCGCGTTTTATGGACTTGTTGAAAGAACAGGAGCATGTGCGTATTAAGGATGTAAAGAAGATTGTTACGCATTCTTCGTATTATGGTGTTATTCTGAAGAAGGTTTGTGGTTTGAATGAAGTGATGCGTGAATTGTCTCCGAAATTCTATATTGCTGAACCTGCTTTTGACGTGACGGAAAGCAAGGAAGTGTTCACTGCCTTGAAACGTTGTCCAAACCTCGTTATTGAGGCACGTAAAGAATTCTTCCTGCTGAGGTACACACAATGAGGAAAAACCATCAGATACGTTTTCGCGTCGATCGTGAACAGGCAGAACGCATTCGTAACAAAGCAAGCGCAAAAGGATATTCAAGCACAAGCGCATATTTACGTCATCTAGCTCTTGAACGCGATATGCTGATCGAGCAAGCAATTCTTGACACTCGCGATGATGTCGTGACACTTTCGCGGATGATTAAGGAATCACGCAAAACTGGCACTGTTTAGTGCAACAACGTCTGTTTTAGGGCGTTCTTGACTATCGAGGAAAACGAGGACTGCTTTACGTCCCTCGCAATTAACTAGATAGTAGAAGACTTCATCACCTTTTTGGAGCGCGTTACCAACAACAAGCTCTTTTGCGAGTGTTAAGAAAAAGTTAGCGCGCTTTTGCTGTAAACGCACTGACCAACCCACGCCTTCAAAATTGCCTTTTGTTGTATTCATCAGTTTGAAACCGCCCCACCTCTTATCCTGAATGTGTTTTTTTCCCTTTATAAAATGGCTGAGAAAAAAATGGAAGAAAATGTAGAGAAAAGCTTAAAAAGCACACAATATCCTCCATTTTTGAAGGGGCTGATGGAAGTACATCGGTGGAATTTGACCTCAAAAACATCAAGATATTGACGGAACTTGACAAGAATTGTCGACAACCGTATTCTGACATTGCCAAAACAGTCAATCTTTCTCAGCAATCCGTAAGCCGCAGAATCAACAAACTCCTCCAGGAAGGCGTTCTGAAACAGTTCGTCACATTCATCAACCTCGAATACATCGGTTTTCGAGTCATTAACATCTGTTTGAAGCTGAAACACATGCCTCAAGCCGAAGAAGAACACCTCCTTCAGCTCATAAGCGACATTCCGCACGTCAACTGGCTTTGTAGCCTTTCTGGAAGCCCTTACGACTTGATAATTGGCATTCACGCAGCAGACGTCAGCCACTTTGAACGCCTCTTTAACCAAATTACAGGCATATTTGAGCACGAAATCATCGACGACGGATGGTTCAACTGCATGGACAGCTTCCAACTCCCCTACCCCCTCCAAAAGCGCAAGCCAGAGGTTCCGTCAAGCATTGGCGTAAAGCTCGGCCCAAAACTCGCCTTACAACGTCTTGACTACCTGATCCTCCAAGAATTAGCAAGCAACGCCCGAATAACCAACCAAGAACTAGCCAAAAAATTCAAAACAGGCATTCAAACCATTACTGCACACATTCAACGCATGGAACAAGACAACGTCATCCAAGGCTACAAGCCGTTGATTGACATGCAAAAACTCGGATACCAATGGCACCTCGTATTGTTTAAACTGAAATACGTTGATGCCGAAACCAAGAAACAATTCATGGAATTCCTGAAATCAATACCCCAAACCTTCTTCGTCGTTCACGGAGTGGGAAACTGGAACATGCAAGTCGAATTCTACTGCAAAAACAACGACGAATACGGACAAGTCATGAACACCATCTTCCCACAAAAATACCACAAAATCATCAAAACACAACACGAACTTATTATTTTAAAAGAACACAAATGCATCTGGTATCCTGCTGCGAAAGTCGAAGAAGCTATCCAAACGAAACTTGGCAAATGGAATTCCCAAAAACAACCACTCGAACAACCCATCAAAACACTCATCAAACGAACAAAAACATAATAGGAAGAAAAGGTGAATCTTTTTATGAGAAAGTTCTTTAAATCAGCATCTTTCATCAGGCATAATGGCGGATAAAGATCAACAAAGTGTAGGTTGTGCGAGAAACATTAACGAAAGTTCGGCATTGGGCATTCTGAGTGAACAGGTGGATGAAGCGGGACTGCGTTTTTGTTGGGACACTTTGCCTTCTGATAAACGGAATATTTTAAGGCCGGATTGCAAAAATATCGAAGATGTCATTCTGGACGCCGCACGTATGTACTTGAGTCCTTCATTTGTCTTTGATGGTCCTGAAGACTTTTCTAAAGGATCACTTGTATACATTCTCATGGTGGACTCAATACTTGAATTTATGGAGGGAGAAGTCCATATTGCTGGCGAAAAGCTCAAAACAAGATTTTCGACATTCACACAAGCTCCCTACGACTTGTTACCTGGCAAAGAAGTTATGCGTCTGAATTTTTATGAGCCAAAATCAATAGCAGATTTAGGATGCGTTGCCGTTCACGAATTCTCGCACTTATACGACGCCCGAAGAAACAAACTCGCAATTGAGGAAGATACAAATCAGCTCCTACCTAGTGAAAAAACTCGATATGGCAGATCCATTACGCATGTTGTTTCAGAAGTAAAAGCTACACTTAGAGAGCTTATTTACGCAAAATCCTTAGATTGCAATAAAGATGAAAAAGATCGCCTTCTGGCAATAAATTTACGGAGATTAACTAAAGAACTAGATGAATTAAGCGTTAGTAATGTTCAAGAGAAAATATGGTTAGAACTCGATATTGGTAAATACTTGAAGTAACTCTGCCTTTTCGATCGATTAAGAAGCTAGGGTTTCTTGTTCAAAGTAATCTTGTGTTGAGAGGGTGCGGGCAGAATGTTTTTAAGAAATAGTCGATTTTTTCGGGGTGTTGTTCCGCATCGCGTTTTAGATGAGTCACTCGAGCAACGTATTGCAAGACTGCCTGATACTGCTGAAGAGGGTTATTCAACGCAGCGATCTGGTCACGATGCATTTTGATAGATACAGCCACACTCGGATTATCCGCGTACTCCCAAAGAAGTTTGATAAAGTAATCAAAGGCGTTAAGCGGCTCGCGCATGATAACATCAAGTTCTTCTGTCATAGTAGTCTGGAATGCTCAAATGAATAAAAACCTTCACTTTCTCGTTTCTAGTTAGGCATGTTCTGTTCCGGGGTATCGTATTCGTGGTCTTCCTTGTCCTCGTGTTGTGCGGATGTATTTGCTGAATTCGCACATGCAGTTTTGTAATGACATGACGCTGAGTGTTCGTTCATTCATCGGTAAGTCTGTAAGTATTCTTGTTAGGTCTCCGAGGACTCTTTTTTGGTTGTCGCGGAGCCAAAAAAGCAGTTCTTCATCAGTGAGCCCATCAGTATTGGAGAATAAGTAGCGTAGTCCTTTCTTGCAGCCGGGTCCCGCAACGACAAACTCATTCTCACTGAAAGGAAACGCAGGAATGTAGGTGAAGTCAACAAATATTTGGTATGCGAGAAAGCGCCCCAGTCCTGGACAGCTTTCCAATGCTTCAAAAACTTCTCGGGGCGTCACACTGCGCATTATTCTCCCGATAATGTCCTGCGCTTTGTGCAGTGCAACGAGCCGTATGATGCGAACTGCTTTGTTCGGTTCATTCGAGAAAAGCTTGTTTGCCGCAGCTTTCGGTCCGCTCGTGAAAAAAGCATTAGAAAACAACACAAACCGCGCACTATCCAATTTCTTTCGAATACTGTCATAAGGTATGTTGTCGAAATCAACAAGCCCGATGTGCTCTATGGTTTGTGACTTGTTAAACAGACGAAAAAGAATACAGTTGAGAAGCGTGTGCCCATAAGAAAGATTTGTATTTAGACAAACGTGGTTGATAAGCCAAATCGTTTCTTTGTCCTGTTCGCGCCGCACATTCGTAAACTTGTACTTTTGCAAAATAGGGTCTTGCGTCCACGGCTTTGGCAAATGTTTTTCTTTCGCAAGCCGAATACGATATCTCTCGCAAACCCAATACGCAAACAACCGCGCTTCCTCAACATTCAAAACCGGCACAGCAACCCTGATCAGCTCTTTGCGAACCGCACAATACGGAATATCTGCAGATTTCAATTGCATAAAAAAACAATACCCAAGAACAGATTAAATAACTTACTTGTCAGGATGGGTAAAGATCGCGCATCACAACTTGTGCATCTTCTTAGCAACAATGGTCAATATTCCTGCAAATAACAGTGTGGTGAATGAAACAAGTATTATGCGCCACACTTCAGACATTCCGATTGGTTTGAGAATGAACTGGTGCAAAAGAACTACTAAAACGATATCAATAACCCAAATGAGCAAGTAACGCGAATGCGATTTCTTACGTGCCATCATCCGTTAGTGTTCTTTTTGATTTATAAGATTATCTCTCAAGATGAACCGCGTTTTTGAACAGTTCTATGTTGTTGAGCGGGATAATCCCTGCTGCGAAAGTGTCGATTGCGATGTCTTTTGTTGGTTCCGAGAAATAAACAGGTTTTTTGAGTGCGAGCGCGTATCCAAGCTCGATTTTAAGGCTTGTTCCGATGTATCCTTCTGGAACAATAAAGTAAACAGCATCGCACTTCTCAATTGCCTCGTAGTATTCTAACGCTAGTCTCTTTTTTGTTTCAGGACTGTCAGCCACATCACGATTTTCCGATATTTGATCAACATTCGGACACAACGGCTGCAAACCTAACTCATTCATACACTTTATCGTCGCTTTCACCACATCACGAAAACGCATACTCGAACCGATCAAAATTTTCATAATTTCTCCACTACTTGGTTTTCATCTTCATAAACGATTTTTCCCAGCGCATCTTTAGAAGATGCTTCTGATTTAATATTCGAAAGATACTTTTTGTGTGAAAGCAACAACGTTTTCTCGTACGTCGCTTTACCCTTTTTGGTAAGATAGAATCTATACTTGCCTTTTGGAAGCGTTGGCTTAACAAGCCACTTCTTTCGTTCCAACACTTCATTTATGAGAGTTTCTGGAAGTAATCGTTTGCCTGCGGAAAAGACTCCTTCGCCATTCGTTGTGAAGCGATAAAGTTGCATTTTCTGCCGTTCAATAATGAATGGTGGAACAACGCCAAGTTGAATGTATTTTTTTTGCAGTGCTTTTGTTAGTGTTCCAAACGATGCAATAGTTTTGCGACACTTTTTATTTCCGCAGGCGCACTTCATTGTTTCGTTATCCGCAATTGCAGTTGAATAGTCATATGTAATTTCTTCTCCTGATTTTATGTATTTTATTGCAATGAGACTGGCAGTTTTGCCATGAATCTTTTGTCCTGCATTCGGATTACAAGAATGATTCACGAAGTCCTCCACGTCGTGCGCCGGACCAATCCACAAGGTTTCCGAAATTTGTGCAGAATGAGCACGTACGCTTTGCGGTTCACGCATCATTTGCACATTCGTCATCAATTTACCCGTATACCGAAAAATAACCTCTCCTTTCTTGAAATCACGATTCGCAAAAACACCCTTGCCCGCAGTCTTGGACTTTTTTACTAGCAAAGGCTCATACTTCCAACGCTTATTTACCGTTGCCATGAGTTTTTCGTATTTCGCAAAAGAACCAAGCTTTGCGCTTTTTCTTCGTGCATCCAGCCCTTTGCGGTCAGCAATAGGTCTCGCAATAAAAATGCCTTTCGGAGCATAAAACTGTGTTCCGTACACTTGTTTCTTGCCTGAATTGACCAGAACTCTATCCGTTAAAAACGCCAGACTTCCTTTGTCTGCTTGTTTTTCTTTCACTGCTTTTTGTAGTAGTTTGAGGCATTTCTTTTGGAATGCGAGATTGTAATCCGCGTGCTGTAAGATTAGCCAGGCAGCAATGGAGCCCTTCCTGCCCACTAATTTGTATGTTGGCCAGCCAAATTCATTAACAATTTTGACCAACACCTTCGCGTGCCTCTTATCCATTTCCGGATCCCACTTACCACCCTTCCCCGCAGCAGTACGCATCTTCACGTCAGCCTTCATCATGCGAAGAAGCTCAAAATGGAGTTTGTGGTTCATTACACTTGTTGAGAATTTCGTATTTATAAATCATAAGTTTTAAGAAGAAGACTATCTTCTAAAGATGCATGGCAGAAGTTCAACAGCCTCAAGGCAGTTTTGTTTGGAAGTATGGCCCGGCCTTTGTTCTCGGAGTCGCGGCTACACTGTGTTGTAGCACCCTTAACGAGCGGTTAGGCTCTCAGCACAAGCGCATTCTTCGTGACAAATCTGCCATTTACGTTCTGGAAACCTCCATGCTTAAAGATGGCAATCGGCAACAAACAGAACAGACAAATCCTTACTTACCACGTCTCGTCGCACTTGAAGACGAACTAACCGCAGAACTTCCAGAACTGCAAGATCTTGAATGGTCTCTTGTCTTCGGTGAACTTTCTGAAGGTAACGCCAATATCAAACAAAAATATCCAAAGTACACCGGAAGCTTTGATGCATACCGAGAAAAAATGAACCAGAATTATCACGAAATGTTCAGCAAAAAGTAAGTGTGTCGGGATAAACATATAAACTTCTGATTCTTTCGTGCGTTTATGGGTTCGACAAAGATTGTTGAGGTGTTACCGAACAAGGAATTCGAATTATTGATTCGTGATTGCGTTATCAAGATTAATCCTCATGCTTCTTACCGTGTCAGCACTGCACAACGAACGGTCTTTTCGGATGCTGAACTCATCCGTATTTTGAAGGAAGAAAAGCCCGTACTGTATGGAGAACAAGAAAATGGTCGTTTCGCAGTCATTTTTAAAAGGAACGAAGGATTTATAAGGCTCATTTTCCAACATATCTCCAAAGGAATAGAAGTTGGAACTTTTTACATTATTGATCAATTACCACCAATAAAATGATGCGCAAACACTTAGACGCAAAAGGAGAAGTTGATTATGATTACAAAGAAGACACTCTGTTTTTCAAAATTCAGAATAGAGAATACGTGAAATCGATTGATTTTGAAGATATGGTTCTTGATGTTGACAAAGAAGGATTCATTACCGGAATTCAAGTATTTGACGTATCAAAACTGTTCAAGTTGTCAAAAGAAGCACTTAGAAACGTGAAATACACACAATTCAACACCAAAGTAGAAAAGAACGTCATTACCGTACAATTCATGTTCACCTGCGTACAAAGAAACAAAACCATCGTTGAACGAGGAGAAAACATGATCCGCGAATCACCATCCCCACTACTCGAAAGAGAAGTCGAATGCATCGTAGCATAAACCCATTCTTAAATACCTAAAATGATTTAAAGAGCTTTGCACTACTTGTTCGTTATGAAGCAACTTGCAGTGTATTATGACTGTCAGCATATTCCTCACAAATCTGAAGAAAGGTTTGTTCGCAATCACAAAAACGGTAAAGGAGACACTCTTGTCGAAATTCTTCACGCTGCAGATATTCCTTTCGAAGTAAGATTTTTGAGTGACGTTCGCCCCTCCCCCATTCTTGTTCTCGAGGAAGACCATCAAGAAAAACGCATGCTTCATCAGCATTCTGGAGCACCATTCGAAATCCTGAAATTCGCATATAACGAAGGCTTCTTGACGAAAGAAAAATATATCAACCTAGCCAAACAATACACTCCGAAAGCTCACTGGTCATTCCTTAAAGCCGACGATACTGTTCAAGCGCAATGGAAGGCAGACGCCCGCGCATCCGTAACAGAAGCCGCCAAGAAAAGACTCGTCAAAGGAAGTCCGATGCCAGGTATCGACCCGGATGATAAACACGAATACACCATTCGCCTGCCAAAATAGACGTAAACTACATGAGTAGTTTTAACAGGACACAAAAATACTAGGCTTCTGACACATAATGATTCTTGTCTGCCACTGGCGTGTACACGATATCTAATCGTATTCCGCTCCATCGAGAACCAATATACCCCGTCGAAAGAAGCCTTTGGTAATGTTCAGGAGTAATTTTGACAAAGTAATGCCTTTCATTATCTTCCTTTTTTACGGTAATCCCAAAACCCGGCGCCATACCACTCCCCGGAACCCGCTGAACATTCTTTGAAACACTAAAAAAGATACGCTTACCATTCGAATTATCCGCAAGACACTCCAGCGTTTTCCCTTGACCTAACTTCCGTTCATCAAAAGCATTAAGAGTCAAAACAAGATCCGCAAAAGCATTCACATTCATAAACTTCAAAAAAGATGAAGAACCTATTTAATCATTTCGTCGATCTTTTCAGTCTCGATTGACAATATGCGGCGGCAGCAGTCGTAATTGCACAATATCCTAACACTTGAAACGTATCTTCAGAAGTTTTTTGGGTTTTCCACGCATAGTAATTACTCCCCAAAATTCCGACACCCATAATTGCGCCCACAATGATATTTTCAAGAGTGCGATTCATTCATGACTCAAATTAAAGCTCGCTATAAAAATATATTGCCTGAAGCAACACTTATAAAGCACAATTTCCAACCTACATCTCATGAACATCCGCAAAGCCTCTTTGAAAGACATTCCTGCTCTTGTTGCGCTTTTTCTTGAGTATGATAAGGTTGAGCACCGTTTGAACCCTTCCGTTCCTATGGGTTTAAAGAAACAATATGTGGTATTCTTCCGCAAAAACTTACCGAAGAAGCGTTTTGCCGTTTTTGTTGCGGATGACGGAAAGCTTCGCGGGCTTATTCACGCAGAAGTCTTCACCACAAACCAAAAGAAAAACATCGTCCTTTACGGATCCATCCAAAACGCCATTGTCAGCCACAAGTACCGCAACAAAGGTATCGGCACACAACTACTCAACACCGCAATCACATGGCTCAAAAAACAACCCATCAAAAAAATCAACGCATACGTCCACGGCAAAAATGCGAAAGCACTCACATTCTGGAAACACAAAAAGTTCAAAATACGAGGGTATCAGTTGGAATTGCCTGTTAAAAAATAGTTCTCGAGAATTATTTTTCTATACCAATAACGCGTCGCACGTGCGGAGGTAACTCAATCAAGATTAGCAAGAATCTTTTTATCAAATTAAAAAAGTACTTCAAAAACTAAAAGTAATCTTAAATTGTCCTTTAGGGACTTCAATAATTCTATAATTGCTTCCTTCTTTCAGGATTGATACTCCTTGCGTTCTCAAAAAATCACTATATTCATCTTGCTCAGAACAACCTTGAAGGTTATATCTTTCCAAGATTTCTTTCTCAACGGTCTCATCTTCATCACTTTTGAATTGTTTACCGTTGTAATTGCCCTTGCATAATTCAATTGCGTGAATTTCTGCTTTGTTGCTTAACTTGGGCATTCTTGAAGGATGCGATAATTCCGGTGCAGAAGCAAATCCATATTCCCATAAAGCTCCGATCATGACTTTTATTACATCTTTCTTAAAATCTTCATTCTCCGCCGTGAAATATGGCGTTCTACTGACATGCTCTTCAACTTTATTGTCTAATTCCGTTCCGGGAAAGGCTTTAATCTCTAAAGTCTTGTGCAGAATTGCATCTAAAGAAGAAACTTCAAAAACATGCACATGGTAACCGTGATCTTTCTTTCTTTTGACATAATTATTAATTTTGTATAACATATGACTTGATGAATATGACTCCTTTATAAATCTTTCTTTTATTTACTACTAATAAATGACTATCTTTAACTGGAAAAACAAAAACTTCAAAATAGGGGGATACAACCTCGAACTACCCACTAAAAAATAATTATCTCTTCATGATGTAAAGTTGCATTGGCACATTTCGAGTATCTCCGCCTTTGTAATCAATAGACTCAATTTTCATGGAGTGCTCTTTGGCCCAACTTTGCATGTGTTGTTCTTGTGCTTGTTCTGTTTTGAGCATGTGAGTATATCTTTTTTCTGAGAGAGGGCTGACGTTTAACGTCACGCCAATCATTCCCGGCTGCTTCAAATGAGCATACGCAAGTTCGAGTTCTCGCAATCCTGAAGGAGACAGGTGTCCGAGCCAGTCCAAAAATACCAAGTCAAACTGTTTGTTCGTTTTTTGTAGTGCTTCTTCTGCGCTTGAAAGTACGAGTTCGAGTCGTGAAAGGCGGCTTTCTTTAAGCAAGGAGTTTACTTTGCGCAGACTCTTGATGCGCGACATAACGTTGTATGCTCGTTCATCACGTTCTGGAACAAGCGAGGTTCGTGAATCAATGTTCAATTTTTGTGCGAGAGCAAAATAGCTTCCGAATGTTGGGCCTTCAAGACCGAAATAAGAAATGCGTTTGTCTTTGAGAAATGAGTGTGCTTGTTCTGCAAAAATGTCTCGGATTTCTTGTTTTTCTCCATTCTTGAACGCATAGTATCCGAGAGGACTTAAGTCAATACCTTGCGCGCCAAGATGTTGATGAATGACGAACGCATCATACTTTCCTTCCCATCGGCTCTGTCTGTTTGCGCTCGTACCGTTAAAAAGTGTTGGAGTAACGAACGGTTTGACTGTTGCAAATTCTTTGTCATTCGTAACAAGGTCCATGATTGCCTCAACGTTACCTCCATAAGCACACGTGAGCATTCCCGCAAGAGTCGTTCCCCAGCGATTAATTGGCTTGCGAAAAAACGATTCTTCCGTTAGTACAGGTAAGATTTTTTTGAATCCAGAAACCATTTTAGGATTTACACCATTCTCTTTTCCAAGAACCATGACGAGTGTTTTTGTTGCTTCGCGAGCAATAAGTGTCGGTTTTCCTTTTTTCTGCCACGTGTTTGCTGCTGCTTTAGGAAAGTCGTATGCTTGGAGGTCGCGGAAGTTTGCAAAGTCAGGATTGTGTGCAATCATGTCGAGAACGGCGTCGCTGGGACTGTTGTGATACGCACTGTGGAGTGTGCCGCAAAGGTTGGTTTCCCAGCGATTGATAGGTAGTGTGCGGAAGTTTACGGCAGTGAGTTCGGGAAGGATTGTTTTGAAGCCTTCGAGTGTGCGAACGTCAACGTTTTTGATCTTGCCAAGTTGGTAAATAAATTGTGTGGTTGCTTTTCGTGCAAGGTCTGTTGGTTTTCCTTCGTGACGCCATGCTTTAACGGGGGCTTTAGGAAAGTCGTAAGAACGTAAGTCGCGAACGTGTTTGAACTCATTGTCGTGCGTGACGAGGTCGAGTATTGCGTCGATGCAGCTTGCGCCGTACGCTCTGTTCATCTGTCCAAGAAGCGTCGTACCCCACTTGTTAATGGGTGTATGCATGAACGATTCAGAAGTCAAGAAAGGAAGAACAGCTTTGAACCCGGCAAAAGTAGTATAATCAACTTTTTGTTCTTGCGCAACACGTTGAACTAGTGTTTTTGTGGCGAGCTGCGCATACGAAAGCCCAGGACGATCGCTCCCTTTCCAAACATTCTTCGTACCAGGAAAATCAAAAGGCCGCACCTCAATATGTCTTGCTTGCAGCATGCGTGACAATTCTTCCGCTTCATCAAGATGCAACTGAATGCCTAGAGACTTAACCACCTGCGGCCCCTCAAGAACAACCTGCTCAACAAGCGCGTCAAGACAGACCTCAACATGGCGTTTCGTCATTCCGCATCACCCAGAATGTCAATGGTGAGCTTTACGACCTTTCCAGGGCCGAGCTCGCGCTGCAAGAGCGCGGGGATGACAATGATTGCCTGCCTTCCATGCTTGGCGATTCTTTTGGTGATGGTGTACTGCATCATTGCTGTATGGGCTATACATCACCCTTTATAAAGTTACTCCTCCGAAGTAACAAATAAGCAAAGATTTATAAAGGTCTCTTGGTTTTTGTCGTCTATGGTCGGTTTTGACAAGAAGGAAAAGGAAGAGTTTGGCGTTCGCCACGCGAAGCCCGGACAATGGTACCAGTACGGCCAGTATGGTCAAGCTGACGATCTCGGCAGATTCTTGAGAATTGATGAAATGCACGCCTACTTCGACGAAACCATAGCCGAAGTCCATCGCGCTGACGGCATGGAATGCATCACTCGCAAAGGAGAAATCGCCGTAAACCTCCAAGCAATCACCGACTTCTTCCCATCAAACCAAGAAGAAATACAACTCTGGCTCGGATACCGCAACTGGCACCGACAATACCTCAACGAATTCGTCGCCATCAACATACCACAAATGGAACCAACAGTCGGCAAAGTCGTCAAAGCATACCGCAGCGCATTCCACCTCAAACCATTCATCAGCGGAATCAGCACCAGAGAACTCATCGAAAACAAAGAAAAAATAGTCATCTTCAACACACCAGCAAGCATCGAAACCATCACCAAAGAACAACTCGAACGATTCATAGCACACATCTGAGGTAACAATCATGACAAACGAATACCGTATTTACCGATACGACAAATGCACAAAACCAAGCAAAGGAAAAGAAGTACTCCTAACTGACGCAACAAACCGAGTTATCACTTTTCACAACCTTGTTAGCGATGCCCCTACTGATGTCAAAGCACTTTACGAAGTTCCCGTTGAAGTAGCAAAAGGAAACGCGCTTCACCACATTCCATCTAGAACTTATCCGCTGGAACCAATGGACATGATTCAGCCAGGACACTACTTCCGAATCAACTACATCCACACCCCGAACAACTTGACACCGCAAGACTACGGCATACCCAGCGACAACACATCCTTCCGAGTCCATGCAGTCAAAACTATCCCTGAAAAAGCATTTGAACAGCTTAAACAAGCATGCATCGCAAGCGCCAAGGAATGGTCTGCCCAATACCGCACAAAAACCAAATCGATTAACGCACAAATTGCGGCAACAGAAAAACTCCTCAAAACACAAAACGCACAAAAAGACAAAATCGGACAAACCCACAATAAGGAATACCCAACACTCGAAAACCTACTCTAAAAACGACCATGACAAACAACGAATACCGCCTGTACCAATACGACAACTTTAAAGCAGTAAGCAAGGGCAAGAGTGCCGTACTGACTGATGCTACCAACCGCATTATCACTTTCGAAATACCAAGACGAGGCATCTTGCCGCTCGTTCAGGTTCTCCACAAAATTCCTACAGAAGTCATGGAACGAAAACTCAGTACTGGAAGCACAAGAATTCCTTCAGAAGAATACTGTACAGAAATACTGCAGCCCGGAGAATTCTTCCGCATCGGCTACCGCCCATCACTCAGCGAATGCTATGGTGACGACGCCTACTCCCGAGTCCACACCGTCAAAAATCTCACTCCCGAAGAACTCAAAACAATCCAACAATCCTACGACTCAAGCCTCAAAAACTGGGAAGACCACTACGAACGTCTTACCGAAGCACTCAACGCAAAAATTGAGGAAGCAGAAAAAGTTTTGAAAACTTCCGAAAAAGAACTCAACAAAATAACCACAGCACACCGCAAACTCCAACCACAACTCGAAGACGTCCTCAAAGGCATTTGGAAACCATTTAAATAAAAAACTACCATGGCAAACACTCTCCGCGACAAAGTCATTGCATTGTACCGCAAGATTGGCGACTACCATTACGCTCCTGTTGATGGCAATGTTAACGGCAAACATTTTTCTACAAATCACGCATTAACAGCATTGACCTTTTTGATGAACAAGACGCAATTAGCTCTCGGAGATCCCGGATGGGGTAAAACAACGGGAGCACAAGTCATTTCGAGCTTGTTCTCAGGACTCCCTTTCGATCTTTATCAAAGACTCATGATGAAGGGTCACCCAGGACAGTACGAAGAAAAATTGGTTGCTCGACCGCACTTCGGAGCCTTGTCTAAAGGTGACGAGCGAGTCGTGTGGCAAGGATACATCGGCATGGACGCCCTCATCGTTGATGAAATCAAGCACTTGCCCAAAGAAACACAAGCATTACTCTTAGAAGGCATCAGAACAGGAACGTGGACTTATTTGAACGATTCCATTGTCGAAGGAGAAAAACCCACCTACTTCACCTCTAACGATTGGGGCGAGGCTAACGGCGAAATCATGGAAGCACTCGCAGACCGAATCGCCGTAGTCATCGAAGAAAAAGCACTCCCTCCTCAACTTGATTTTGAATTAGCGGATGAAAGAGTCAAGAAAGACCTCTCGCGACCTGATGAAGCACAGCAATGCATTGATGAACTCGCAAAAAACAACTTCCAAGGCTTCAAAACCACTCTTGATTCAGTACGCAAAACTGGTTTGGCAAAAAATGACGCCGAAAAAGTCCGCACCGAAATCAAAAGCATGAAGCAGACATCCAACGACACCCACTACTTCCTGTGGGGATTGGCTTCAGAAATTAACTTCTCTGAACAATACGGAGTCAAACGCGCACGAGACGCCGTCAGCGACCACACACATGACAAAAAGTATGCGGGAGTCAAGATGGCACGAAGCATGAGCCCACGACCCTTAATGGCAGCATGGCAGTACGCCCAAGGATTAGCTTGGCTTCTCGGAGACAAAACCGTCGACGTCAGCCACCTACAAACAATCATCCCTCACGTACTCGCTCACCGTTCTAAATTCTCTAACGACTTCAAAAACTCGCATACTGGTGACGTTCGCAAAGATTATCAAGAACTACACCTTGCAAAAACACTCGTGAAGGAATACTTCGAAGGAACCTACACCAATTCTGTACTCAAAGTAAAGTCGGCAATCGAGGCTATCCAAAAAGGCCAGAAAATCAACGCAAAAGGCGCTGACCACCCGCTCGTACGGCAACTGGACTACTGGAACCAGAACATGCCGCAGAGCAACATTTGAAACTAGCCGACTTAGTGGGAAATCTGTCTCCTGAAGAAAAATTCGAAAAGAACACGTTCGTTCCTGACAAAAACAGCCTTCAAAAGATCATAGATATTTATGACAAAAGCATTCAGTTGTCGTTCACTAATGATGATGCACGAGTACAGCACGTAACGCGTGAACTTTCTACTGTGGAAGACTTACCACACGAATACTTACAATTAATCTCCGAACGCATTCCTGAACCGAGAGATCATCGAATAAGTGATTTTCTTGGAGCTGTTTGCAAAAAGCTTATTGGAAATCCTACACTTATTCTTCATGAATTAAGATGGCGCTTCGGAGACAAACTTGATATCGGCGACAGAATCGTTACCGTTATTGGAAACGTTTCAGTTCTAGGTTCATGCATGCAATCAGGAACAATTCATTTGAAAGGATATGTGAACAGCGCAGGAACAGGAATGTATGGCGGGAAATTACTCGTTGAAGACACCTCATTTCAAACGGGACCTGGAATGCGAGGTGGTCACATTTACGTTAAAGGAGATAGCCATCACGTAGCCTGGGAAGCAACAGGAGGAACAATAACCTGCTATGGCGAAGCAACCGGACATTTAGGATACAAATCACACTCAGGCTGCACAATACACCTTCAAGGAAACCAAATACCACTTATTGATAACGAGTGCAAAGCAACAATCTATCACCGAGGAAGGAAACTTCAATGAAACTCGCAGACCTCGTAGGACAACTCCGGTCGGAAGAACGTGTTGAGATGCGGGAAGTTCCGCGAATACCTTGCACATTTGACAACATTATGCAAGCATATTTGGAAAGCCGCAATATATATGAACACGCATCTAATTCGTGGCAGCGTGACCTGCAAGGGGGATATATTCGTGAAGCTTTAGGAAAAATCGATGATGTTGAAGGTCAGTACTGGCAGCTTTTTTACGATCAAATTACCGCAAAAAAAATGAGAGGTCGTGAAGAACTTTTCTTTGATAGATTTATAGACGAACTTTGTCGGCATGTCTCCGATAAATCAGTAATTCATCTTAAAAAAGACACATACAACTTTGGAACAGGAATATCAACGGGAAAGACGATTACTATTACTGGAAATGTCGTTAATCTCTGCACTCGAATGCAATCAGGAACTATTCATTTTAATGGGAATGTTCAGGATGCCGGACGGTCAATGTTGGGCGGCAACCTCAAGGTCCAAAGCAAAAACACTCTTATGAGTTGCGGCTCGGGTCTTGATGGGGGGAGAATAGATGTTGTTGGAAAAGTTATTCATGTCGGTCATGATGCGAAACAAGGAACTATCAATTGTTATGGACAAGTCAGTGGTATGATCGGCGCAAATGCCGAATCCTCTGTAGCTATTCACGTTTTCGGACGCCCACACCCAGAGATTCATAACACGTGCCGTGCAAGAGTTTATTACCGCGAGATGAGGATCAAATGAAAACTCTTGCAAATGATCTTGTTGGTCGATTGGAACGTGAAGACATGCCTCCGAAAAAGAGAAGGTTTACTCACAAAACCAACCCTCTTTGGACAGCACTTCACCAACTCGGAAGTATTCTTGAAGAACGTATTACGGGTAACTATTCACATTTAGATATAGGTGGTTGCGTAAGGGAATTACTAAACAAAAATCCTTCCTTGAGAACAGAACTTTCCGATTTACAAGCATTGATCGATAATCCTGACGCGTATAAGCTTGTTCATCACGACGAAGACTTAAGCGCTATCGCTTTCGGATCAATACTCGCCCACTTAATGGAAAACGATGCAGTGAAATTCTTAACCGCATCAGAAAACCATCATTATTTCGGAACAAACTTTCACAAAGGAAAGCTGAGCGTCATCGGAAATCTCGGTCACGGCGCATTTTATGGTCTTTGCGGAGGAATCGTAAGCGTAGAGAAGAACGTTGGCAATTATTGCTGCGGATACATGGAAGGAGGTTACGTCACGCTTGGAGGCGATGCAGGGAAAAAATTAGCCATGCGAATGACCGGCGGAACTATCACTGTATTCGGCAACACAGGACCGGCATTGGGCAAGAATTCTTCTGGAGGCAACATTCACGTTTTGGGAAACAAAAAACCGAAAATCGGTATAAGCTGCGGAGCCAACGTTTACTGGCAAGAAAAGAGGCTCCGATGAAACTCGCAGACTTAGTGGGAAAACTCGAAAATGAGAATGTACCACAAAAGAAACATTTTGCGAATACAGAAGGATCGCTTTTGAAACTCATTCAGATTGCATACGAAAGAGGACTTGACGAGTTCAATAATAGCTCCATAAATTTGAGTAATACTCCGTTTAGAATATTATACCCCTTTGCTATTCGCGCGCTTGCAAGCATCCATGCTCACAACAGAGACATTAACGACTGGCATGACCGAACGTGCAGTTCTTACGATAAAAACCCTGCCTTTTACGAAGTATTTCTCAGCAGACTCTGCGAAACTGCAGCTGACAACGTTTCATTCCGACTTCGAGGTCATATGGCTCAATTTGGCGCTTATCTTAATAGTGAAAAAAAGATTAGAATTACGGGTTGGTTGGATGTAGTGGGAGATTATATGCACCAAGGCACGCTCATTGTCAAAACATTCGATTCTGTGCAATTAGCAGGACCGCGCATGTCCGGAGGAATACTTACAGTTGAAGGCGATGTAAATTCAGCAGGGTATGCTCTTTCCGGAGGAACCATCCACATCAATGGTCGCGCGCGGGAAATAGGCTTCCTCGCCACTGGCGGCAAAATATTCGTAAATGGCGTACAACAATTCCCGAGGCTCCAATGAAGCTTGCTGACTTGATTGGAAGTCTTGGTGCAGAGAATGCTCCGAAGAAGAAGCAGCTTTCGCGTCGTGTTTCTGGTTTGGAGCGTATCATGAAAGCGTATACTGCGTTGGTTGAGCACAAACAAACATACAACCCGTTGATTGATTTTGACACGCGTGCCGAGGATGTTGAAACGTTTGCGAATATGCTCCACTTGTTGCCGATTTATTCTGCTAAAATCGATAAAGAGGAATATTTTAAGACTGCTTTCTTGAACAAAGTCATTCTTGCATGTGTTGACAAACGTATTGATATCGCTCCAAAATACCGGCTTTACGGGTTACTAAGCGGACCAAAATGGGACGATGTAAAAAAAGACTGGGTTCGCAGCACTCTTTACGCATATGAAGGCCAGCCAAAAATCATTGTTCGTGGCGCTCTTGACGGTCGCTGCTTCTCGTTCATGAAAAAAGGAATAGCTCACGTATACGGTAATGCAATGGACTACTTCGGCGAACACATGAAAGACGGAGAACTCACCATCCACGGAAGCGTCAACAACCGCGCAGGAACAGAAATGACTGGAGGAATACTCCGCATCACAGGAAGAGCAGGAAAAGACCTTGCCTCATTAGCAAAAGGCGGAACAGTCTACGCAAAAAGCGCACAAACCTTCGGCTACAAAGCAGCACCAAACGTCACATTCCACCTCCAAGAACCATCAACCATGTCCCTAGACTGCCAAGCAACCGTTTACATTGCAGGAAAGAAAGTCATGGAACGAGGCAAAAACGTATGAAAACCTTCATGACAGACTTGCTCGGAAAACTTGATTCAGAGAACGCTCCGAAGAAGAAGCAGCTTTCGCGTCGTGTTGCTGGTTTGGAGCGTATCGTGAAAGCGTATACGGCGTATGCTATTGGTGAAACAAAGACAAAAGAATGCGTACCATTTAGTCCCTCAGCCGAGGATGTTGAAGCTTTTGCGTCAATTCAGCACAATATCCCTTTCATCAAATTTCCGGGAATTGAGTTCACTAACATTTATCGTTCACGTTTCCTTACACAGCTTTTGGTGAACTGCAAAGATTCTCGAATCACCATCGCACCGCAATACCCACTCACAAGCATACTCGCGCAGGACAGCAAAAAGCCGAAAGAAATATCGATTTACGGAAGAATCGGAGGTGGCGCATGCGAATGCCTCAAACACAGCACGGTACACCTTTACGGCAACGCATTAGACCTTCTTTGTGCGAACATGACTGGCGGAGAAGTCATCCTTCACGGAAGCGCAACGCAACGCGCCGGCAATGACTTGCGAGGAGGCATCCTTCGCATCGAAGGAAGCGCGGGCAAAGATTTAGGCATGCACGCAAGAAACGGCACTATTTACGCAAAACGAGCCCAAAGCTTCGGCTACAACGCACGACAACGAGTCACGTTCTACTTACAAGAACCATCACCAATGGCAAACAACTGCAAAGCAACAGTATACATCGCAGGAAAGAAAACTCACGAAAAGGGGAGACCCGTATGAAATCAGTACTGGCCGATCTCGTTGGAGGGCTTACTCCTGAAGAACTTCCTCAAAAACACCCATTCAGCGTAAATAAAGGACTATTACATAATCTTTTGAATGAATATGAAGAATATGTTAAACACTACGATACTTTCCATATGGAAAGATTCGTTATTCTTGGAAATTATTCTGCCGAGGATCTTGCAACTTTTTGTCTTAAAACGAATGGCGAAGCGGTAAAGCCATATTGGTCTTCTTTTCTATTAAGACATATTCGAAGATGTCCTGATAACAACATTGTGCTGCACGCTCCTGATTTTGGAAACCACTTCTTCAGCCATAACGGCGTCCACATAAAAG
>CAYIEN010000004.1:0-62689 GCA_964362535.1 uncultured Methanosarcinales archaeon
ACTTTCTTTTTCTTATCCATGCATAGTCTGTAGTTTGTGTGTTTTTAAATATGGCGATTCATTCAGTGAACAAGAAAGGGAAGGAAAGGATAGTGTGGGTATGTTCATCACCACCAAATATCATATACAAACGCACATACCAATAGCGCATGAAAAACATAACTGCTGTCCAGAAATGGGCGAAAACAATTCAAGATGTTGAAGTACGACGCACCGCGAAACGCCACATCAATGAGGCTCTCGCAAAGGGCGGCAAGAAGTTGAGCCGCTTGGAAACCCTGTTTAATGCAGGCGCGTTCCAAAACTTGTACACCTCGATTGACGCGATGCAGGTCGAGCGTTATTCTGGCCAAGACCGAGTCTGCGACTTGTGCGGTACGCATCACAAGTCTGGTTGTTTGTTGCGCTGGGAAATCGATGGCGAAGCAAGAATAGAGCTCGCAGCAGGCGGAACCTGTAAAGACCGTTTGTACGAAATCAAGGATGCTGCGCAAAAGTTTGATGCAGCTGACAAGAAAGCAATTGACGCGCACAGTAGTGTTGTCGCAAAACATTTGGATGATTTGCTCAGTAGCGAACAATTGCGAGAAGCAATTCTTGTTGACAGCACACCGAGAAGTGTGCTCAAGCATCCGGGCAGTTATGTTTTGAACTGGGTTGCGGATGTAGCGAGTGATGAGCTCAAAGAAGAAATTGCAAGAGTTCGTGATGAATACGGCAGACTTGATCAGGCAACAATGCGTAAAGTAACTGAATTGATTGTAGAGCAAAAGAAGCGTCCTGCGTCCTCGTACAGAAACATCGTGAAAGATCTGAAGTTGATGGAGCAGGAAGGTCTTGCTCCGAAACATTTGCACACTGGATTTACGGGCATGCTCACGACAAAAGATGTGAACGATATTCTTTCATTCACGGACGAGCATTATCGTGACTTCCGTGTCAGAAAGAACAAGGCAGCGCAAGTTTATGATTCGATGGATAGTATGTTGGCGGACCTAAAGCCAATCATCGATGACAGCCGTAAGAAGGCCGCGAGAGACTACCAGCACGAACTCTGGATTACGGACAAAGTGTTTGCCCAGAGAGAAACGGGTTTCTTATTACGTGTTGACAAGAACTGGATGGGTTTGAAGTACGAACCCGTGCAGGATTTTGCGAAAGACTACGCAAGAATGGCGTTGTTGCATGGCAAATTCCAGTATGCGTTGGAAGCTGTTCAAGAAATAACCAAAAACCAGGACGCGTTGGGTTTGCGCGCGCGAACCGCACAGCAGCCTGCCGTGAGTGTGTGTTTGGAAAACATTGCGGAAGCGATGAAACAGCCGAGCCATCTTGTCGATGAGTCGTACAAGGCAAAAATAGCGGTGTTGGAGCGCTGTTATAGCAATGACAAAAAAATCACTGCAGTACAGCCGAAGCTTGGTGATCTGAAGCAGATGGCTGAACACCACTTTTTGCCTGATAAGGAACGCAAAATGATTGATAGGGCGTACAAAGTGGCTGATTTGCGTTGCCGCCCGATTGAGCGCAGTAATACGATGTATCAGAAGCTTGCCGGGCTGGTCAGGTCAGGAGCGGTAACGCAAGTGGATACGTTAGACGTGCAAAAGTTCAAGGACGAGAATATGCTGTTGGACTGGAAGTTGCTCGAGCGTCCGGTGCAGAACCGCATTCACAACAGTCTGTACTTCATGGACAAACGTATTTCGCAGGGTGAGAAGGGAGAATTCCGAGATTGGGGAACAACCTATACTATCGGCGCCCGAAATTAAACATGTTGGCCAAATTTGATTTTTTCTTTTCTTCTTCTGTTAATGTCGGTCGAGGTTTTGGAGCAGGAGCTTGTTCCTGTTGAACGGGCATTTGTTCCTGCTGTTCGACTGCTTGTGACATGATGGGATTAGGAATGTGGCGGACTGCCTGGTCAGAAACGCGTTTTGCTTCAGTAAGCGCAAGTTTTGCAACTTCAATCTCTTGTCTGATGCGTGCGAGTTCTTCTTGGTCTTTTTTGAGTTGTTCGGAAACGTGAGTTGATTCTTTGGTGAGCTCAAGGCTGTTATCTTGGTCGTGGTCGACGGCGTCTTTGAATTCTTCGATGGCTTCGACGGCGTGGTGGACTTGCGCGATTTCTTCGGCTTCTTCTTTGACGATGGATTGGGCTTCTTTGAGAAGGACTTCTTCTTCGTGCATGGCGTTGAGTGATTTGCCGGAAGAATCGCTTCCGAGAATGATTTCGCGGGCTTTTTGGAACGCGTCATCCATTGAGGAAGCTAAGTGAAGCTCATGCAGGTTCTTTGCGAGATTATTGATGCGTTCTGCTGTTGCGGCGTCCATCTTTTTTCAGGCTTTTTTTGGTCAGAAAGAGTATATTAAGCTTATTGTTCTGCAAACATTAATAAGAATGCAAAAGAAAGAATCAGCTATGAAGCGCGCAGCAGTTCTTATTTTAGTTTTTCTCTTGGTCGGCTGCGTAAAGACTCCTGAACCAATTCCAAACACTCCTCCGGTCATTTCGGACGATTCAGCTATTGGTTTCATCGGCTGCTCGAACACGGGGCAGACGGTCAATGGGTATCATGCGGCGGGTGGCGAAAGAATTTGGGCGGTTGACAAATCGGTTGCCATCAATCAAGGCACGTATCCTCCGTTTGGCGGCGGCACGGTCAATAAGTGGTCTGAAACGCTTGACAATAATATTTACTGGAACATTTTTGACGAGTATCTTGCGCTGCATCCTGACACAAAAACAGTATGGTGGCAGCTTTGCATCAAGCAAACAGATGTGTTCACTTACGAAACAGGGCACATTGTTCTGGAAGAAATCCGCGAACGCATTCCTGGCGTGACAGTTTATGTCTCGCCCCTTCCTCCGTTTACCGATCACACGTGCAGCATTACGGGCAAGACTGGTTTTGAGCGCATGAATGGTTTGGCGGAAGAGCTCGCGGAAAAGGAAGAGGACGTCTCCCTGGCACCCGTGCTTCCAGGTCTTGTTCGTTCCGAGAACGTGCAGGATGGCTGTCACATGACTCCTGCAGGAAGCAAGAAAGTCGGCACGGCACTGAAAGAATTCTTTGATGATTAAACGCTGAGAATGAGTATGGTGTCCGTGACATCGTCAAGCGTTGCAACGACTTTGAACGCTTTCTTGATTTCTTTTTCTATTTCTTTTGCTTTCGGAGATTTCTTGAGTACAGTAATCACGGCAGTCTTGTAAGTTACGCGTTTAATCTCGGCAATTCCTTTCTTAAAATCAGTGAAGTTGTGGATGGCGGTCAAACAAATAGTCACATCAAACCATTTGTCGGCAAAAGGCAAGTCTTCACCAACACCATGAACGAGTTTGATGGACATATCTTTGGCTTGTTTCAACAGTTCGCGCGAGGGTTCGAGCGCAGTTTTGTCGCCGGGAAACAAAGCAGTAGCAATAGTCGTTCCAGCGCCAACATCAAGCAAGCGAGTGTGCTCGTTAATCAGCTTGTGTTCCACTAAGTAGGCAAGAATGGCTTTTGCTTTACGTGTTTGTTCCGCGCCGTGGAGCTCATTGTACCCAGCAGCAGTCTCGTCGTAATAACCCATGTTGGCGATTTTCTTCAGCGTATCTTATAATACTTACCATCGAAACCTTTTTGAATAGAAACAAAGATACAGAATGCATGGCTTTGAAATTTCCCGATTCTATGGAAGAATGTGTCTACTTCACAAGACGAGCAGACGGCACGTCAAAGAGCGTTACGTGGGTATTCAAGGAAAAGTGTCCGAAGTGCAAGAAGGCATTCATGGGCAAGCCCGCGGAAGACGGTAAAGTAAAAATTCGAGCAAAAGAATACATTTGTCCGAGCTGTAAGCACACGGAAGAAAAGGAAGCGTACGAAGGTCAATTGACCGCAAACGTTCAGTACACCTGCGGTAAGTGCAGTCATGCGGGCGAAATCCAAATCCCGTACAAAAGAAAAACAGTCGGCGGCGTGGAAGCGTTGGTCTTTGAGTGCGGCAAGTGCAAAGAACGCATTCTTATTACGAAGAAAATGAAAGATCCTAAGAAGAAGGGCAAGGCTGCTGAAGAAGATGCGGCTGATGACGACGATTAGTTATTTTTCTAGTTCAACGAATTTTTATACCTGTCTGAACTATTGCAGCGTATGGTACGAATAAATCTCGTTCATCCAAAGCAGTTAGCTGATCAGCATTTGGTTGCGGAATACAATGAGATTTTGATGTTGGCTGCGTACATTAGAAAATATCCTGATCTAAAGAATATTCCAAAAAAATACTGTTTGGGCTTTGGTCACATGATGTTTTTCAAGAATAAGGTAGTTTACCTCCGACAAAGACATGAATTGTTGAAGGTCGAGATGAAACAAAGAGGTTTTCGGACGGCTAAATCCATCAATCTTAACGTATTCAGAAAAGAGAACAAAGGGAAGTGGAAACCGGTCGCACAAGATGTAGTTGTCATCAAAAAAAGGATTCTTTCAAAGTTAAGACTAAAACCAACTTATTATAGATATTGTGGAAAATACCGACAGGTTGATTTTTTTATTGACTTGCTGAAAAATTGAATGCGGACCACAGAAGGTCGATGTCGTAAATCTCGACGATGATGAGTAGTATTTAAATACCCATTCTTGCTTTTAAAGAGCATGCCAAAAAAGACGTTTTACATCACGCGGGCGATTGATTACCCGAATGGAAAGCCGCATGTTGGTCATGCGTATGAATTCGTTGTAGCTGACGCACTTGCACGATGGCACCGATTGGCGGGTGAAGATGTGCATTTCTTGTGCGGCACGGACGAGCACGGCCAAAAGATTGAGCGAACGGCAAAGGCAGCAGGTAAAGAGCCTCAAGCATTCGTCGACCACCAAGCAAAATTCTTCACAGAATTAGGAAAACTTCTCAACGTCACCAATGATGACTTTATTCGAACGAGCGAAGAACGCCACACCAAGGCAGTCCAGGAGCTCTTTGAACTCTTGCAAGCCAAGGGTGACATCGAACTCGGAAAATATGAAGGTTTGTACTGCACGGGCTGCGAAGCGTTCAAGACCGACAAAGATCTCGTTGACGGCAAGTGCCCAGACCACAAGAAAGAGCCCGAAACAATCAAGGAAGAAAGTTACTTTTTCAAACTCTCCAAATACCAACAAAAACTCTTAGACCACATTTACAGTCATCCTGACTTCATCCTGCCGAAAAGACGCAGAGACGAATTCATTAACCAAATTAAGGAAGGTCTGCACGACATTTCAGTTTCACGAACCTCAGTCAAGTGGGGCGTTCCGGTCAAAAGCAATCCAAAACATACCATCTACGTTTGGGTTGACGCACTTCCGAACTACATCACGGCATTAGGTTGGCCTGACGGCAAATTGTTCAAGAAGTTCTGGCCCGCGGACGTTCATATCGTGGGAAAAGACATCGCGCGATTCCACGTCATTATTTGGCCTGCGATTTTGATGTCGGCTGGCATCGAGCTTCCGAAATCGGTTCACACGCATGGCTTCATCAATCTCGCGGGCGAAAAACTCTCAAAATCAACCGGCGTAAAGGTCGACCCTGTAGAACTCATTGACAAATATGGTGCAGATGCACTCAGATACTATTTCCTCAGGGAAGTTCCTGCGGGTGAAGATGGCGATTTTACGGAAGCAGCGTTGGTCGAGCGAGCAAACGCAGATTTGGCAGATGGAATAGGCAATCTTCTCAACCGTGTCTCGACCTTAGTCCACAAGAATTTCGGCGGCGAAATACCAACGCCAACAACGTTCCAAGCAGTCGACAACGACCTCATTGAACAATCAAAAATAGTCGATGCAGTCGACGCGTTGATGCGCGAATTTGAATGGCACAAAGCAGTCGAGAAAGTGTGGGACTTCATCCGTTACTGCAACAAATACCTTTCATTTACGCAGCCGTGGAAGCACACGGATGACAAAGACCGAATTGCGACAGTCTTGTACTCATTAATAGAGTCGCTCAGAATCCTTTCCATCCTTTCAAGTCCGTTCATTCCGCACACGGCGGAAAAGGTAGCAATCCAACTCAGTCAAAAGATAACCAGCCTCAAAGACGCAGTTTTCGTCAAGACAACAAAGGGCAATCTCAAAGAAACAAAGCCAGCATTCCTCAAGCTCGAAATCATCAAGGAAGATCCGTTTGCGAAAATCAATCTCAGAGTTGCGGAAATCAAAGACGTTCAAAACCATCCGAACGCGGATAAATTGTACGTTTTGAAAGTGCACGTTGGCAACGAACACCGACAATTAGTCGCAGGCATTAAGGCATACTATAAACCTGAAGAATTAGTAGGGAAAAAAGTCATTGTTGTTTCAAATCTCAAACCCGCAACTCTCCGAGGTGTTGAATCCCAAGGAATGATTTTAGCTGCGGAAAAGAACGGTGTTGTTAAAGTGCTCGACCCTGGAACAGCAAACGTCGGCGACCAAGTAGTTGTAGACGGCATCACGCCAAAACAAGACCAAATCACCATCGATGACTTTGCAGCCATCACGTTAACCACGAAAAACAAGCACGTTGTCTACGGCGAACACGTTTTGAAAACAAAGCAAGGACCCGTAACGGTTGACTTGGAAGACGGCGCGAAAATCAAATAGTTTTTTGTTCCTCTAAAGTTGGTTTTGTACCCCAATAGTTTCGCCACTTGTCTAAGAAATAACCGTATGCGCGGCTCATGGTTGCGCCAATAAGTAGGCCGCAGGGCAATGCAATTTTTGCTTTGTCAAACGACGTGCCAGATAGCGCAAGAATGGTTGAATAGACGGGCAATTGGTACGCGACACCAAATACTGTATCAAATGCGTTTTTCTTGAGGTTTGAGCTTTCAGGGGTTACGCCGAGCTTTTCTGCAGTGTAGTGGCGTAATGCACCTTGGGGTCTTGCAGTAAACAAATGAATTGCCGCGGCGCATGCGCGTGAAACCGCAACTTGTTTAGGAGTCATTCCGGAAGCAAATTCCGTCATCGCCATGAGTGGCATGTAAAATGTCCAAGATGCGGTAGTATCAACAATGTATTTTTTCAGCAGCCCTGCTTCCACGCGTTCCTCAAGTGTTTTCATGTTATTCATTCGGAAAACCAAGTTTATGAGTGTGCGTTGTAGTGTGCGCTACTTCACTGATTTGACATCGAAAAGGCGAAGAATTTTCTCATTGCCAAGCGGAGCGTATTCGCAGAAAACATGTCGTTGTGGTGATTTGACGCGCAAGGTGTTATTTTTCAAGTACATTACTAACTCATCAAGTGAGTGTTCATTAGGGATGGTGTGGAGGTCAGTCAAATCAGCTTCTTTATCGAGAAGCCATGCGGTGGTCGTGTCATTTGGGAGATATGGGGTAAGAGGAGTTCCAACACAAATTGCGTTTTCTCCCGTTGGAGTGAAGACGAGAGTCACGGCATTTGTGAAACTTCTCTGCAGAGACCCAGAATGGCAGGAAAGGATGGCGAGTGGTTTTTCCGCGTTGAGTTTTGTAGGGATTATGTCAGTATCAGAACGCGTGTGTATGTAACAATAAAGGGTTTCCCGAGGAGACTCTCCCCCTCGAACAAGAACGGAAAGACCATGCCCGTTCCATGCCACATCTCGCAAAATGAGTTTTGCATCAAGTCCATTGAGTGAAGGCAGGTCTTGAAAACGAATGACTAATTGGTCTTGCGGTTGGCCCGACGCGTCATACACAATGACATCTGGTTTGTCATCTTGCTCAAATGGTTTTTCGCGTGACTCGGTCCATGCAATAACGTTTCCATTGGAAATTTTGATGTTTCCTTGTGTGAACGCACGTTTTATGGTATTGCTCTGAGTGTCGTAGCACAAGATGGATGCTCCCTCGACATCTTCATCGACTGTGATTGGTTTAGTGGTGCCATCGAGGAGGGAAGTGCCTTCTTGTTCGCGTATGCGTAGAGGTTCAAACCATAGTTCGTGGTCTGATGTCCAATCATAAATCCGGCGTACGTCTTGTATAACTGCTCGCTTTCCTTTTTGATTTTGAATTATGAGGGAGAATTGAGACAGATATGCGCAATATGTTGCGCCAGTGGTCATTTTTGCATCGCTTATTTTTTGATCATCTGAGATTTTTCGTATTTCTGCTCCAACGGCATTTTCTAGCAGAAAGAGACCATTCTCGGTTTGGTAAAGGACGCAACTATTTCTGAGAGTTGCGGCATGATGTTTGTCATACTCTTTTCGGTTTGCGTAAGTGGAGTTGGTTTCTTCTCGGGTCAACAGAGTACTTAAGTTAGGTTCTCCTGCGCAGCCTGCGAGAAGTCCTGCAAGAAGTATTTTCGCGAGTTTCATGGTTTCTCCGCGTTTTTGTATGCTCGTTCAAGAAGGTTTTTTTGGTCTTGTGTGAGTGAACTGCTGTTTTCCAATATGAAACGTGTCTCGAATTCGAGCATGTCTGCATTGTTTTTCTTTTGCAATCCCTTGATGATGGCGTCGACTGCAATTGTGAAATCGTTTGATTCTGCGGCGTATATCGCAAGCGAAATATTTGTTTTTACTCCTGTATCTGTTTCAGTTGCTTTTTTGAAATAGGTGAGTGCGGCTGCGTGGCTGTTCATTGTGTGAGTATCTTTGAAATGTAGGCTATATGCAGTGGCAATGCGTTCAAAGACGTCTGCTGTTTGTGCCCACTGAAGAGCATTCTGGATGCTGCTTTCATCAAGTATTTGGGTCGTCTTATCATATGCTTTGTCAAGATAGGCTATTTTTATGAGTCCTTCGATTTTTATTTCAAGCTCGTCTCGGGTTTTTGTTATTTCTTCAAGGTGGGCTTTTGTTTCATCGATTTCTTTTTCAAGGACAGAGACTCGAGTGTTTGATTTGTATTGGTTGATTTCTTTCTGTGCTTGGTCGAGTTGCAGTTTGATTGCTTCTTTCTCCTGAATTTTGGTGTTGTATTCGGCAATGAGTTTTTCTTTTTCTGCAGTGCGGCTTTCAGTATCAGAAGTTATCTTTTTGTCAAGTGCAGTTATTTGGTCGGCTTTCTCTTTTTCCGAGGCGGTTAAGGTGGTGATGGAGGCAATTTTTGTGGCAAGGTCAGTTTCCAGAGCGGTTTTTGCTGCGGCAAGTGCATCGTACTTTTTTTGTAGGTCGTCGCCTGCCTGTTTGTATTTAGTGCATTCTGTTTTCATGAATTCGTATTCGGTGCGTGAAACTTTTTCAGGGTCAGCATTTATTTTTTCAATACGTTCCAATAACAAATTTTTCTCCTGTTCGAGAGATAGGTATTTGGTATTAGCTGAGTTCACTGCTGTGTTAAGCGCGAGTTGGTCATCTTTGATTTGTTTGTTGAGCTTCTGTTCCGCTGTTTCGCGTTCGACGTGAGCCAGTTCGGTTTGTTGCTGCAGTTTTTGTGTGAGTGTTTCGGCGTTTGCTGTTTGTTCGTTTGCGACTTTTTCAACGGCGTTTTTTCGTTCGTAGGTCAGAGAGGTGAATACTCCGCCAAGAAGGGTAGTTGCGGTGAGGAGGAATGTGAGTGATTTGAACCGCGAAGAGAGCTGTTTTTTTTCTATCAATTGCTGTGAAACCATTTTTGCTGAGCTTTCTTTTGCTTCGGCATGGGTTTTCTTGAGTTGTTCAATCTCGGCAGCGTGCTTTACCTGTGTTGAATCGTGCAGGGACTGGTGGTTGGGTAAGTCGCAGAGTGCGGATTCCATCTGATTGCGGGCAAGCGCACTGGCGGGATGTGTGGCAAGTGCATGGGCAATCGCGGCAAAGGACTGTTCTTTTTTACCCAATGCGCGGTACGCGCGGGAGGCTTCCAAATGTTGGAATTCAGTGAGTTTTTTTGTTTCGAGTGCGCGTTCGTATCCGGTGATGAGCATTTCATTTACTGCTTTGAAGATATCTTTCGAAATGATGTGCGCAGCAGGGGAAGGAGGGGTTGATTCTTCGTGTAACTTAATGAGGCTTGCTTGGAGAACAAGTAGGTCGAGAGGGGGTTCTTTCATGAGCTGCGTTGCTGACAGTAAGGACTCAAACTGCGTTTTTTGGTCTTTGAGCTGTGCTGCTGCTTGCGCTTTTATCAGGTACGCGTCTGCTTGTTTGTCAGGAAGAACGTCTCTGCCAAGTATTGAGTTCGCTTTTTCCATGGCGAGCGAGGGTTTGTCAGGTAGCGCTGTTTTGCCAATTTGTAGTTGAGTCGTTGTGAGTTCTAAGAGGGAATTTGGGTGTTGCGGATTGTCAATTAATGCTTTCAGCAGTATGTCTTCGATTTCGGTCAAGAACTTCGGCTCATCTTTTGCATTTTTTGGACCGATCATCTTCAGTTTCTTCACTGTTTTGTACAGTTCCTCCGCGGAATTGAGTTTTTCGTACTCGGCAGTTTCCTGAAGGAGTTTGATGACTTTTTCGATTTTCATTTTTTGGTTCCGTTCGTTTTCGGTTCAAGAGAGGTCCATACGCGATAGGTTTCAGGCGGCAGGTCAGTCCATGCGGAAACAATGTTATTCGCAGTGGTTTTGGAGGAGTATTTAGCTAATTCCTCAGGAGATAGGCTAGTGGTGGCCGTGATTTCTTCAGTATCGATAAGTTTATTCTTTTTGATGAGCATGCGCACATATGGTGCCAGGGCTTCCGCAGAGAGTTTTTTTTTTATTTGCAACAATGATTCATTCGTTTTTTTGAGAAGTTCAGAGTCTGAAGCGAGAGGGAGTTGAGAATTATCAAAAAGGGAGCAGTATGCGTGTGATGCTGCGACGAAGGTGGGGAGTGTGGGTGCGGAGCAAACCATCTTTTCAAGGTTAAGCAGGTCTTGTTTTCGCGAAAGGAGGTGGAAATCGAATTCAGCGCTTCGCGCGTCACGGTATCGTTCTGAGGGTTCTTGGCGGGTGCAGCGGGTGAGGATGGCAGCGAATGGTTCGCGGTATTCTGAAGGGATGTTGATGAGTGATTGAGGATTGATTCCGTGGCCGTTTTCTGTTTTGGCAGAGGGCTTGGCTAAGAGTCCTGAACAGAGTCGTGAGATGAGTGTGCCTCCTGCGTAGACATCTGATGCTGCTGTTGCTTTGCTTCCTCGACTGCATTCCGGCGCGATGTAGCCAGGAGTTCCAAGTGTGCGGGTGAGGGTTTTCCCTTCCTGCACGGAGAGTCCGAAATCGATGATTCTGAGGTCGATAAAGTCTTCTTTGCGCAGTACGACGTTTCCAGGGGCGATATCGCGGTGCACAATTCCTTTTCCATGGATTGCTGCCAGCCCTGAAAAGAACTGATGGGTGATGGTGTTGTAATCTCCTGCAGTTAGGTCTGAGGCGTATACTCTGACGAATTTATCAAGACCGAACGCCCCCTCGAAGTCATCCATGATTGTCCAAATGTCTCCGTTTTCCGTTACAAATGAGTCGTAAAATTTGATGACGTGGTCATTGCTGATCTTTTCCAGGCTTTTGATTTCTGCAGTTATTTGCGCGATTTCTTCAGCGGGAGAGTCTTGATTGTCGTACTCAGGTGTTGCAAATTTAATGCGGAATTTTCCGGGACGGGAGGGGTGTGTTGCGATGAACTGCATGGTGCGTTCGTCTATGTACGAGATGACCTTGTATTTGCGGCGGTTAAGGTCGAGTGTTGCTTGCGCATTTTCGATGGCTTTTGTGTGTCCGCTCATTGTCGCATCACCTTTACTTGAGCAAAGGATTTGCCAATGATGCTTTCATATTTGAAGTCGGTGAGCATTCGTTTTTTTGAGATGGGGTAGATGGTGAGTTGGGCGGGGCTGAGGGCGTAGAGATAGTTGTCGACTGAGTCAAATGCGATATTTGCGACGGGGGCTTTGATATCTACGCTATCGAGGTGACTGATTTTGCCGTCAAAGGTAGACAAGGAGACTTCATTTCCGCAAGTTGCAAACAGAAGAATGTCTTGACTGTCTCGGGCATATGCGAGTGCGGTGCCGCCGGTTGCAGGGCAAAGATCGCCACAGGAGGTGTTGGTTATGTGAATCATGGGTGCGCCTGCGTGTTTTCCGTGCATTGCAAAAATGCCGTTTTGGAGTATGTGCAGGGAGCGTGGTTCCGTGATATCAAGTTTTCGTAGCAAGGTGGATTTGCCATCTGTCCACTGATAAATTTCGCCGATTGCGGTTCCAAGATAAATTTGGCCATCCGTGACCGCGATTACTTCGGCAGGGATGTCTAATTTGTGTTCGAGGTCTCCTTGGTGTAATATTTGCGTTGTTTTGCGGTCTTCAATGGCGTAAATAATTTTTTGGTAAATGGCGGCATCCGAGAAGCATCCGGGGCGGTAGAGTTTGAATCCTTGGGTGTTTCCGCGGAAGAGTCCGCGTACGCTTGTTGCGGCGAGGAGTTCGTTTTCAGATGCAGAAAGTGAAGGGAGTGGCGCAGGAATTTTAATGCGGACTTCCTGTTGCTGATTTTGTCGGTGGTGGTATGAAGCGATGCGGACTTCGCCTGCGGAGCGGTCGAATACGGCTGCGTGGCTCCAGGTCGGTCTGTAGGTTGGCATTGCTTCTTGTTCTTGTTTGATGTGGATGCAGAGTGTTGCGAAGTCTTCGTCTTCTTTGCACTTTTTGGCGGCGTCGATAGGTTTTGTGACGGTGGTTGCGCGGTAGGTTCCTTTTTCGGTGAGTCTGTTTACAAGCGGGGTGGTGATGACTGCGCCATCGGCAAAGTCGCAGGGCTGGCCCCAAAGGAATGGAGGTCTATTTTTTTTGGTGCCGCGGAGAGCGAAGTCAGAGAGGGATGCGGTTATTTCCTGGGAAGTGCTTCCAAAGGCGGCCATGTAGCTTTCGCCCATATTTTTGATTTCTTCCACTATTTTTTCGAGTGTTGGGCGGTATTCGATAGGACCGTGCATAGGTGGGAGTATAACGATGGTATTTCCTCCGTGTTCACCGAGGATGCAGGATTCGCGAACGTGCCTTTGTGTGATGTTTGCAGGGTCTCGGATTTGCGCATCTCTTAGCAACGCTTTTAACCGTTCATTTTTCGGGTCAAATGCGACAATTTGTCCTTGTTCGAAATGTTTTTCTTTCGCGAGCTGGTATGCCAAGGAATGCGTGGGGTTTGTAACGAGAACAATTTGGCTTTTGGTTTTTAGTTCGATAAATTTGTTGGCAAGGTCTTGGAGGACAGAATAGTTGGAGGGAAAGAGTTTTTTGCGGTTGTCTTGTTCCCACATGAAGTTGCTGTTTTTGGCGCCTGCAAGGGATTCGTAGCACAAAAAGGTGATTTCTGCTTCCTGTGCGATTTCTTCTACGGATGCGTAACGAATGTTTCTTGCGCGGGCTTCTTGAGGTTCGAGATGCAGCGGACCTTGAATAAAAAGTCGGATTTTTTCTTTGTCTTGAATGGTATCGCGATTGTTGAGGAGAAGTCCGCCGAGTCCGTGGATTTTTCCGCGGTCCTCGAGTTTGATTGCGAGAGCATGTCCGACAGAACTATTGCTGCCGATGCCGATGATGCCGATGCGGGGGCCCCGCTTTGTGTACATCCCATCCACCGAGTCTTGCATGAGCGCCATTTGTTTATAAATGTAACTTATTATTAAGTAGTAACGGAATATTTCGGTATTGTTGTTGTATGAAGGACACTAAATATAGTCGGTTAACTATGTATGTTGTAGTGATGACCACTACAAACATTCAAAAGAATTATAAGTAGAATACTGGTTATGAGTCATACAATGCCGAATCCAAAAGAAGATCTTCTTCGTGAATTAGGTTTAAGTGTGAATGAGGCAAAAGTTTACTTAGCGTTGCTGCGTATCGGGTGCGTGAGTGCGGGAAAAATAGCTGAGGCGTGCAAGCTTCATCGGACGAATGTATATGACTCTCTTGAGCGTCTTGAAGAAAAAGGACTTGTTTCGTTCATCATGAAAGAGGAAACAAAACTGTTTGAAGCTGCTGATCCAGAAACGTTCAAGCACGTTCTTGACGAACGCCGAGCGCGTTTTGATGTTATGTTGCCCCAGCTCGCTCTCGACAAGCAGCTTGGTACAAAAGCAACCGCACAAGTATTTGAAGGCATTTCTGCATGGAAAATAGCGGCGTTCAACCTTTTAAAACACAAACAGACCATCAAAACGTACGGAGTGCCAAAAAATGCGCCTGAGCTCATGAAACACTTTGTCGACATGTTTCATCAGACTCGCATTCAGAAAAAAATATTGATGCAACATTTGTACAACGAAAATGCGAAGGAGCGCATCAAATATTTGAATGGTTTGCAATTTACGGAAGCGAAATATTTACCCCTTGAATTCGATACACCTGTCACGACGACTGTTTGCGGTAATGAAGTTTTAATTACGCATTGGGATGCTGATCCGGTGACGTTCATTCGCATTGAAAATGCTGCTTTGGCTGATGTGTACCGTAAATATTTTGATGTGTTGTATGCGCAAGGAAAACTTCCTGATGATGATGTTGCGGGCAAAAGAAAGTTCAGTCGCAAGTAACGCGCAGGCATACCTTTATAAAGCACTCTTCAGAAAAAGAGGGTATCGACAGGAAAGGTAGCGTTTCCGATGTTAACTGCGGAAATGGCCGGGCGATTGTTCGGCAATGATTATTCTCAGAATAATCCGTGTCTATCTTTGTTTGTCAGACACGGAGTGAACAATATGAAATTTAGTGAATTGAATATCAAGGCAGAACATAAGGCAGCTCTCGCGGCGATGGGTATCGAAACCCCGACGCCTGTTCAAGAAGGCTCGTTGCCGATGCTTTTGGCAGGCAAAGATCTCGTAGCAAGAGCCAAGACTGGTTCTGGTAAAACAATTGCATTCTTGCTTCCTATCTTGCAAAAGTTGGAAGCGACTGCGCACGTGCAAGCGCTTATTCTTGTTCCGACGCGAGAGCTCGCACAGCAGATTTTCAAGGAAGTCAAAAAGCTCGACACAAAGGTCAAAGCGATTGAAATCTTTGGCGGTGTCAGTATTGTTCCGCAGGTCGAACAGCTTCACGGTTGGGCGCAGATTGTTGTCGCCACTCCTGGACGTATTCTTGACCACATTCAGAGACGCACAATCAATTTCTCAAACCTCAAATTTGTTGTGTTGGACGAAGCGGACCGTATGATGGATATGGGTTTTATTGATGATGTGCGTGATATTTTGAAGCACACGCCTCGTTCAAGACAAACCATGTTGTTCTCGGCAACGATGCCGGAAGCAGTCATTCGTTTGAGTCAGGAATACATGGTTGATCCACAGCAGTTGATTCTTGACCAGGATGAAATCACGGTCAAAAAAATCCGTCAGGTCTGTTATGGTGTGGACAAGATGGAAAAGTTAAACACTCTTGTCAAGATTTTACGCAAGAACAATGTCGCGAGATGCATGGTGTTCTGTAACACAAAGACGTGGGCAGATACGCTTACCCGAATCTTACAAGGCAAGGGTTTTCGTGTCGCGAGCATTCACTCAAACCTGTCGCAGAACCAGCGTAGCAGAGTCATCGAAGACTTCAAGAAAGGCAAGTTCGAAGTTTTGGTCGCGACGGACGTTGCTGCACGAGGTTTGCACATTGACGACGTTACACACGTCATTAACTATGACCTTCCGAGAAACCCGAAGGACTACGTTCACCGAATAGGACGAACGGGTCGCGCTGGCGAAGAAGGCGATGCAATCTCGTTGTTGACGCAGCAAGACGAGCCTTTGTTGAAGGGTATCGAGCGAGAAATTCAGATGTTCCTCGAAGTCATTCCGTTGAAGGCAAGCTTTGATGGTACGATTACGGTCGCGAAGCCGCGCGAAATGACTGCTGAAGAATTGGCAGCGATGGGCCCAGCAGAAGCGTTTGAGTACTCGAAGAAGCCTCGTCAACAGTTCTCAGGTAGTTTTACTCCTGATGGTGAAAGAAGCGTTCCCGAAAGCAAGAACGACGACTGGGACCGTTGGGATTAGTTCTTTTTTTCTTTTTATTTTTTTCTTAGAAACCCTTAAAAAGCCTCATCAGTACATTTCCTTCATCGCGCCGGTAGCGAAGCGGTCAAACGCGGGGGACTTAAACGTCCGTCAACTACTTTGGTTGATACGCAACTGAGCAATCCTTTGTCTTAGGACTTCGGAGGTTCGAATCCTCCCCGGCGCATCAGTGTCGGGGGCTCACCGAATTAGCAGGTTCGGTGTTTGTCCCCGGCGCATCTGTCCGCAGGGGGTTGAAGGGGGAGTGGCGGTGGAACTCCCCCTGATATTCTCGCGGAGCGTTTATTTTCAGTCAGTTATCCGTTGGGTGTTTTTCTCATTTGGTTTTGCAATAATGACACGTTTCCAGTATACACTTTTCCGCACCAACTATCTTTAAATACTAGTTAAACCCTTTATAAGCATCCGATGTCAGCGATTCTCTCCGACCCATTGTTCCGCTACTTGGTGAAGTTCCATGTCGTCGAGAATTTCTACAAAAGATCACTCAGAATTTCAACAAAAGACGGCGATGAAAACCACAAATTAATCGCCCCGCTCATCATCCGAGACTTGCCATCGATGCAGTCGCACGTCAAACAGCAATTATCCTTCCGCGCATTGAATGGTTTGGACATCCGCCAAATCTTTATTGATGAGGCTGGCAAAGACGGAGCGTACATTCTTGAAAAATCCATGCTCAGCAACAAAGTATTCATGCATGGCATGGTCGCAAACGTATTGCGCGACAGCAATTTGAAAACCATCGAAGCTTTGCAAAAGAAATATTTGCCTTCCGATTACTTGACTCATTTGCCTGACAACATCATCGGCACAAAGACGCAGAACGCGCTCTGTGCAGGTCTCCGAGGTGGCAAAGCCTACTTGATTAAGCAAACCGCAGTCAACAATTCGAGCGTCGGCAAAGTTTGCCTGTTCGACCAGACCGGGTTGCGCGCGGAATTCTTTTTCAAACAAGACTTTAGTGTCCAACGCCCGTCCTCGCACTACTTCCACCCACTTAAACGCATTGTCGGAGTCATCAACGAAAGCCCGACGGTAAACAATGATGATAGAACAACCCACATCGTCACACCCTTGCAATTAGGCATCACTCCGAGCAAATACTTGAACTTAGGAGAAAAGATTGCGACGAATTTTAACGATTTGTTGATACAGCTCGGCGTTTAGTTACTTTTTTGACAATGTCTTCGAGAAATTCTGGAAGGATTTTTGCGATTGATTTGTGAACCGTGCTTACATCCCAGCCTTCATTTGCACTTTTGACGCTTTCTGAAAACGGGGTTGATGATTCTCGATTTGAATGTTCTGAACCATGCATGAGTGTTGTCCTTTTACGCGTTACGGAAAGGTACGCATAGGAATGACTACTCCCGCCAACAGAATATGTTCCATATGAACTTGAAGAATTACCGCGAGTGGCTTTGATTTCTAAAATGCCTCTTTTGAACGTGTGTATTTCACCAACATCACTTCGTGAGGTGCGATCCGAACCCTCTCCACTAAAAGTACTGCGGTCATAGGTTTCTTTTTTCCCGTACTTATTTACGAGAACATACAATTGTTGGACAACTTGTGCAGGGGTAACTTGTTTAAGATCACTCATATTAGCACTTCCCACTTTGCTCGCAAGCATGATTTCCAATGCTGTTCAACTGTAATTGTATTTCGGTAACGCTTTCTGCGCCGTATGAAATCAGCATTTTGTCCAAGTCGTTGATTTCGGTGTGTGCTAAGTCAGGAACGATTTTGCCGTTGACGTAATACTTGATACTTCTTCCATTGCCGTCACAGAACTCCTTTTCGTTAATGACCAAACAGTCACCGAGGTCGATGCCGATGGTTTCGAAGAACATGCCGTACGGGATTCCCGTCGCGTGCGTATGAATGACAAACGGAGAAACATCAGGCGTTTCCAAATGCACAAGCGTGTGGCGTTCCTGATATTCTTCTTTTGTGAAGTCAATCTGGCGGCCGTTGATGTACATCAAAAAGTCAGCGTGTTCGTGCGTGCTGTCATAATCACCTATGTGAGACAAGGATTGAATGTTTTGGTACGCTCGAGCATATGTTGAGATGTCTTGCGATTGTTTGTATGCAAAAACGCCCATTCCAAGAATAATCAAGCCAAGAACAACGTAAATGCCAAACATAAACCGAATCGTGCTTCGTTTCATACAAAAACAAGTTTTCCGACGATATAAAAAGATTTGTGTGATTCAACAATAGAATGTTTGCATTCAAACACAACGTTTCTAATCACTATTGTTTACGCTAATAATGCTTATATACGTCGGTCGCACTTACAAAAAGTACAAAAGGGGTGTGGGCAGTGGGATGATTTTTCGCGGGGTCATCCCACTGTCTGTTTTTCTTCCAAACTTTCAGAAAGTTTGATCAAAGTCCTTCTTGTTCACGCTCGGGAAACTGAGAAATAGAACGTTCGCGTTGCGAACGTGAATAAAACTTTTCCCTCGCCTTCACAAAGTCGGACGATTACTCGCTTCGCTCTGTTCGAATAGAGTTAAAGTAAATAAGAACAACTACTTCCGCATCTTTTCAGCGAGTAGTTTGAACAGTTCAGGTTGAATCTTAAGGATGTCTTTGCCGGTGATGAAGCCGACGAATTGTTCTTTTTTGTTCATGACGGGCAAGTGTCTGACGTTGTGGTCGCGCATGAGTGTGATTGCTTCTTCGATGTTTTGTTCTTCGCGGACGACGATGAGGTTTGATTCCATGATGTCGTCAACGAGGGTTTTTGAGGGTAAAACGTTTTTGAGTACGCATTTGCGGACTAAATCCTGTTCGGTGATGATGCCGACGACGCCGGGGCCGTCTTTGACCAATAACGAGCCGACGTGCAAATCAGACATGATTTTGGCGCATTGCTGCAGGTTCGTGCCTGGGGGAACGGTCACGGGCTGTTTGGTCATGACTTCTTTCACCAGTTTGGTTGTTTTCATTGTGTTCCTTTGCACGTGCAGCCGATTTGGGTGCGGCACGTTCCCTTACAAGAATTAACCATAGGCAAGCCTGTATTTATTGTTTGCGTACGATACTGCGCGGCGGTTTCTTCCAAGGTTGGTCGCGGAGCGTCTTTTCCTGCGTAAGGAGTTACGGACAAATCAGTTGGCTCTTGCTGCAGATACGCGGGCAAGACTCCTCTGCCTGTGTATGCGCGTACTCCGCCTCCGGAATAGGCTTCGCGTGTGCAGCCTCCGCGTGTGGGTCCATCAACACGGACGTCATAATTAGCCATGGATGAGTATCTCCACGTCGGAGCCGAAGATGCGCTTCAAGTCGGTGAAGATTGCCGATTTCAAAAAGGTGCGGATGGGCACTTTTGCTTTTGCAAGTGCTTCTTCGAGTTCTTCGAGCGTTGCGTTGTCGATCAGGCCGAGGCTTCCGTCGCTTTTGATGTCTGCCTTTGATACTGTTCGTTGCGGTGCATCCAAATCATGCGTGATGAATGCTTTGTCGCCCAGCAGTAAGACTTCGCCGAATTTGCTGCCGAATTTGACGCGGATGCGTGCTTTTTCTAGTTCTTTTCCGCGTTTGTGCTGCAAGTAATCAATCAAAGCTCGAATAAGCTCGGAGGATTCTTTGCGCACGATGTCAATCTCGGTCTTCGTCAATTTGCCGTCATCGTATGATTTCTTCGCACGCAACACATTGTCCAAGCTTCGGTGGAATTGTGCCGGTATTTTGCCCGAGTGTACGAGGTTGTGCTCGAATGTTTTCAAAATAGCATCATCGGAGGTTCGTTCGACCCCTTCGAGCGAAAGGATGTCTCGCACGATGGTGACGGTGTGGTCGTAGGTTTTGATGAACATTTCTTTTTCTTTGATGGCTTCGATTTGCGTGAAGAGTTTCTTGACGCGCTTCAAATACTTGTCACAGGAGTCGTACAAGTCATCGATTTCTTTGCCCGTGATTTCTTTTTTGTCGCCGTGTTCAATGGCTTTTCGGACGTCAAGCACTTTTTGCAACGTATCAACGTCTTTGTCTTCCAAGAGTTTCTCTTTCTGCACAAAGATTTCGCGCAATACTCCGGGAGTTTCTTTTGGTGCCGGTGGAGCCACTCCGTACAGCATAAGTGCTGCCTGAGATGGAGTTAAGATGCTCCAGAAGAAGTCTTCGACGCCAATCTCCTTGAGTCGTAACTTTACGCGGTCCAAACCTTGTTCGCCTTGGCTCATGTACATGTCGATTGCTTCGGGGCTGGGCTTGATGCGTCCCATCTTTAACAACTGCTTCCAGGGCATGAAGATGCCTCGGTCGTAGAACGGGATGCCGTCGCGCAACATCGTAAAGTAAACCGCGTTCGCGTCCTTCAATCCTTCCCAGAAGTCTGTCAAGATCCAGATTTGGATGTTGATTTTGTTTTTGATGCCAGTCATATCGCCGGCGTCCATGCCCATGCCGATGATGATGCTTCGGAGCTTGTCTCGTAATTCTGCGCGCGTCATCTTTTTGACGTCAGTATCATCGACAACAAGCCAGACGTCGATGTCGGATTGGGGCGTTGCTTTGCCGGTCACCATCGAACCAGCCAAGACGTACGCGACAACATACTTCTCAAACTTCTTCAAGACCATTTGCTTGTGGATTTCAGCCAATTTGATTGCGCCGAGCATTCCTCTGTCGAAGACAGGAGCGCACATGCCGATGACGTTCAACAGGTCGTATTTGCTGTCGTAGCAGCTTTGCCAGACTTCAGAAAGAATAACGACCTGAGGAAGTAGCTTTTCGTCAGTTTCTTTCGCATCTTTTGCAATAATTGTTGACAGCTTATCCTTGAGTTCCTGCTTGGTCATCTTCTGACTATCGGAGTCGTCAACCAAAACGAGTACGTGGACTTTGTCTTTGTTTTCTTTGAATCGTTTGATTTCTTCCGCTTGAATTTCGGGAGGGAGATTCGTTGCGGGTTCTTTTGGCGGCGGAAGTAATCCGATGCCGACGATGTATTTGTCAAACTTTTCAAGAATCTTTTTTTGGAAGACGTCAACCTTTTCCTTAATTTGCTTCAGTTGTTCTTGTACTTCGGGCGGTAATTGTGCGAGCGGGTCAGGCGTAGGTACAACGGGTGTTGCGTTCAGGGGTTCTTTTGCGTACGAGCCTGTTTCTTTTGTTGATTCTTTTGATGTTTTGGGTTTTGCCATGGGTTGTCCTCCTAACGGATAATGATTTGTTCGAGTGTGTGGGTGATGCTGGTCGTGCCCGCGCAGATGTTCATGAATGTCGTAATCGCATCGGTGCCGGTCTTGATGATGTGCAGGACAAAGTTGAACGCGACGTCGTGCAGTCCGTTTTGTGCGGGCTGGAAGTGGAACGAGTTTCGTAAGTCTGCGATGTTGTGGTCGCGGATGGTTTCCATCCAGGCGAGTGAGAACGCGAATGCTTTTGCTTCTTCATCGCGTTGGTCTCGGAGTGGTGCGGTCATGGCGTGGCCGATTTCGTGGCCGAGCACAAGCATGACTTCTGCTAAATCTCCGTGACGGACGAACACATCAGACACAGCTTTTCCAAATCGGTTTTGGCAGAATCCTCGAATGCTGTCAGTACATCCCGGACCGAATCCTTTTGCGAAGTCTTCATCGTTGCAAATATGTACAAGAATGTCGTTGGGGAATTTTGCGCCTGTTCGTTTTTCAAACGTTTCTTCAATCAGGGGCATGAGTTCTTCGCGGTTGTTCATCCACTTTGTTGGAATGCCGGTCAAGAAGGGTTGTGCGCTGAAGTAGGTGTGCGCTTCGCTGTGCATCGTGACAGGAGTTTCGCGGTCTTTGTGCGCGGTGTAGCTCATTGCTGAACTCAAATAGTTACCGAGCGAGCCACCCATAGAGGCATAGTTTCCGCTCGAAGAATAGCCTCCTCGGCCGTACCCTGTTCCCGCTGACATTCCGTTATACATTGGTGTTTATTTTCGCAACGCGTCTTCCAATTTCTTGGGTGCGGCTTTTTTGGCTTCGGATTCCAAATCTACTCCGAGCTCTTTGAGTGATTTCAAGTGTAATTGCATGAGTTGTTCGACAACGCCGAGTAATCGAATGAATTCTTCTCGTTCTTTTGCAAGAGTCGTTAATGCTCCTTTGTGGAAGCCGATTTGTTCGTTTTTGTCAGTCATGGGAATCCTCCGGACAGAGTTGTCATAGTATGTTCTTCTAAGACTGCTATGAATTTAAGCGTAAGTGACAGAAAAGTCATAGTTTTTTGGTTGTTGATAGCTTCACTCCATAATAGATGGTAAAGTGTCATAATGTTTATAACGAGTGTCAAGGTTTCGCGAGGGGATGGATGCCTGGCAAGAGCCTGAGGATAGTGATGAGCAGGATGACTCGTCTGATGATGCTGAGTCTTTCGCGAAGGAATTTGATGAATTCTTGGAAGAGAGGGAGTTGGGTCTGACTGTTGATGAACATGTTTATTTGCAGAATGTCATCTTGCATGTCACCAAGGATTTTCCCGTTATGGAAGGGCTGATGGATATTGAGCACGAAACCATTAATGACAAGGTGATGCGGCTGTATATGGAAAAAGAGTCGCATCCCGAAAAAAGCACAGCGCACCAGGAATATATGAGGGCGGCTGCGGAAGAAAAATTGGTGTTGATGATGCAGTACCCGTTGTGCATGAGGCCTGATGCGTTGGATGATCTCGGGCTCGCGCTTATTGAGTCGGGAATGGCTGACGTTGATGAAGATCGGGTGAATGTGTACTACGGGGTGTTGGAAGATTTTTTTGATTTGTGCTGTGTCACGCAGAAATACGCTTCGTTGGTGAAGTCGCTGGAGCGTGCGCTTCGTGACGGGGATATTGCTGACGCGGATAATCTGAAGGAATTATTGAGTGAGGACATTCTTGGTTACACACGCAGCCAGCTTGGCATTCCTCTTGAGAAGGATGAATTGGTCCGCAGGCATTTGTGCGTCGCGAAGGACAACGCGCTTGAGACCGTGCTGACATGCGCGATGGATGCGTCGCCGGAACAGCGCGATGTGTATTTGGAACGGGCGACGAGGATTCTCGAGTATGATGTGACATTCGGGTTCAAGGAGGAAGATGATGTCGACCCGGTTGATTATTCTTGGGCGAAGGAATTTGCAGAATCGTTGAAGAACACGAAATGATTTAGATTAATTTTACTCGCTTTTCAACGCTGAGTTCTCGTCTTTTGATTTGTTCGTCGAGGTAGTTGGTGATTGTTTTGCCGTCCATTGATTTGATGTCGAGAAAGCTGTCTGCGATTTTGAAGGAGGGATTGAGTGTGAGCTCGCTTTTCTTTGCTGCGATTTTGTGCGGAGTGTTCATGTTGCGTGTTTATTGCTCGTTTGAGTTTATAAATTAGAGTTTTGCTTTTTTGGCTTTGTCTGAGATGATTGCTGAGTTGCCAGTAGGGTCGGTGATGGTGAGAATGACTTTTTCTTCGCCGCAGAGAATTCGTAATATCTTTTTCAAGAGGTTTTTGGCTTTTGTTTTGTCTGCGTCGTCTTCTGCCGAGTCTCGGAGGTGTTCGACTTGTTCTTTGATGCGGTTGATGATGCCTTCAATGTTGGTGATGTATCCTTCGCTCGCGACGCCAGGGTCGATGCTGCCGATGTTTGCGATCTTGATGCTGCCTTCGCTGCTTCGCACCAAGCGCACGTTGAGGTCTTCCAGCGAGCTGATTTCGAACGTCCACTTGACGGGTTCTTTTTGTTCTGCTGCTTCGACGTCTGCTTTGCGGAATCCGCAGGCGGAGCATTGCATGGAGAACACGAATAGCTTTCCGAAGTAGGGCACTTCTGTGTCGGCCTCGGTCATGCTTAACGTCTTTTTGCCGCAGACCGGGCATTGCTCGCCCTCTAATGTCTGGACGTTGTTCATCTCATTGTTTTCTTTCTTTACCACGATACGAATTCAGCGAATACCGTTTAAAAACGTTGTGGTGGAGGGGTCTTTATCAATTAATTTTCGAGATTTTTGTGGTGGCAACCCTGCGGCGCGACGGCTGATGCCTACTCGCCACCCCGAATGGGGCGTCCCCCGGCTCGCCGCGCGCAGGGTTGCCGTTGAGAACTACTAAGACGGAGCGTAGCGAGAAATCTTCCGACATTGTGAGTGTGAGGGAACAGTTTTAAACACGATCGCGAAGCGAGCGTTTTGTTTCATCGGTTCCGGAGCACGAACAAGGAGGAATTTACTCAATTTTTAAATAAAAATTGAAGAAAAAGAATCCGCCAGTTTTTAACGCTGGCGGACCCGTCAGTGAGTGAAGACTGTTATCTTTTTTTCCAGGCTGCGTCGAAGCGTAGTTGGTTTTCGAGTTCTTCACGGACGAAGTTGTGGAGGTCTTCCACGTCCATGTAGTTTTTATTCATCTTCGAACCAGTCGGCTTCTGCTTTGTCGGCTGTTTGGAAGTCTTTGTCGTAGGCATGGTCGGCGGCTTCTTCGAAAGCGGCCATCGGACCTTCTTCGTCGAATTTGTCTTCGTCCATCAGGTCTGCGTCCTCGCTTATTTCGAGGTCGTGTTGTTCCTTCAGTTCGTCAGCCCATGTTTTCTTATGCATATAGTCCACCTCCCAAGGTAGGTATCTGCTCTACGTTTCCATTGGAAAGGCAAGGTTATATTAGTTGTCCTAATAATTTATGTAATTTATATAAAAACAGAAAGTTTATATAATTCTGCACCGTCGAGAGCATTATGAAGCGTAAAATTATGCAGGTCGCGGAGTCCACGCAGCTTATTTCGTTGCCAAGAAAGTGGTGTTTGGAGCATAAGTTGAAGCGGGGCGATGAGGTTGAAGTGACTCCGAAAGGAAACACGTTGCTGGTTTCGGTTCAGGGCGATTTTGAGCATGGAAAAGCTGATGTTGATGTCTCAGACCTCGATAGAAGTTCGTTGCTCTTGCTTATCAGAGGGCTTTACAAGAAGGGGTATGACGAAATCACGCTGCGGTTTTCGAAGGCAAGTTTGGTGCATTTCAGAACGAAGAAAGAGGTCAACATCAGTAAGCTTATCCACGACGAAGTCGTGCTGTGTCCGGGGATGGAGTTGATTGAGCAGCGTTCGAATTATTGCGTTTTGAAGGCGTTGTCGAATGCTGATCCGAAGGAGTTTGACAATCTGTTAAGGCGTATGTTTTTTCTCATCGCAGATACTTGTACGGACTTGGTTCAGGCCTGTCAAACGAATGATGCTGTTTTGTTGGGTTCCATTGAAGAAAAGCATGATAATATTACGAAGTTCACGAATCACTGCACGAGACTAATCAATAAGCAGCAGGATAATGCGAATGCGCCTTTTGTCGCGTTGACTGTGCTGTTGCTCGAAAAATTTGTTGACTTTATGAAAAATACTGCGCGAGAGGTGAGAAGCTATCGGAAAAAGTTATCTCCTAAAACGTCGCAGATCATTGCCGAGATTTTAGGTGCATATCCGTTGTTTTATGATTTGTACTATAAGTTTTCTTTGGAGAATATCCAAAAAATAAGTCAGTTGAAGGAGACGACGCAGCAGAATATTTTGACAAATGCAAAAAAGTTGCCGAAGGAAGAACTGATGATTTTATCGGGGTTAAACGAGTCGCTGGAATTGTTCCGTACGCTTACTGAGGCTCGGATGGCTTTGGAGTACTAGGCGCTCGGAGCGGATGGGCTTCTAGCATGCGTGGCAATTGTGTCCACGTTTCGAGTGCTCGTTCGTCGATGGGTTTGATGCGGTAAAATTTTCCGTTGGTTTTTGCGAATCCGAACGTTACTGCGTAAGGGTCTGATTTGACACTTCGCTCGATGAGGTCGTCCCCGAGTTGGTAGAGTATGCCATCATTGAAGGCGGTCAGTGTGTCGTTTCCTTTTCCGAAAACGGTGAGTGGCAGGTATTCTTTCGAGTTATTGCGCGCGCGGGATTTGAGCCCGACGGTTTTTTCAATGAGGTCAAGAATGATTTCGCGGGGTTGCATGGATGATTCGTGAATTTTAGGTTCCTCGAGCCAGACTCCGATGCGTCCGTAGAGACCAGAGGAAAGTTTTACTTCAAGTGACCGGAATTTTTTGAGTTCGTCGGAATGCATTTGTTTTTCCGTGCCGTATGCTTCAAGAACGGATGGGTTGATGGTGAGCGTAATTTTTTCGCGGTGGTAGTGCATGGTGAGGAAGTTGTGGGGGAGTACTTTTCGGAGGATGGTGCGCGCGTAGTCTTCGCCTTCATGTTCATGTTCCCATTCAACGATTGCTTCAAGCATGCTCTGCACTTTTGCTTGTCCTGAGACGGTGGTGTTGATTCCGTATTTGAATAGGTTTCTGTTGGCGAGGAATTGTTCGTAATTGGATTTGAGGTCGTGCAGTCGATTTTCTTTTTCTTTGAGTGAACCTTCGCGGTTGACGAGTCGTACTGCGAGGGTGTCTGGGTCTGCAAAAAAGAGTATGGGAATGGTGCTGTTTCTGCGCTGGTCGTTGAATTTGCTGATGATTGGACTTAGTGTTTTCGGATCTGTGACGGTGAGGAGGATGTCGCGTCCACGGTCGAGCTGTTCAATGACTTGTTCTCGGATTCCGTATCGTTCGTTGTTCACGGAGTAGGTGAGAAAGTATTTCTTTCCGCGGACATTGTACGCAAAGTGTTTTTTGCTGATGAATTGTGCATGTCTTCCGGCGATTTCTTCAGGTCGCGGAAGGCGGGTCATGTCTTTTTGGACTGTTATGACTTCAGGGAACGATTCGTGCATGTGGAACACTGCTTCGCTTTTTCCTGCGGCGGTTGGTCCGGCGATGATGTAGCATTTGCCGCGGGTGTTAAGGGTGTCTGTTCCGTGCTGGAATGTTTTTTTTACGAAGGTGTGTATGGCGTTGGAGGTGTGGTTGTCTTTTTTGATGAAGACTCCGCCTTTGGAATATGTGAATCGCGCGTCGTTTCCGTCGCCGATTCCGATGACGCTTGCGTGGGGGAAGGTTTCGATTGCGGGTTTAAGGAGCGGTTTGATGTGGTGTCCTTCGATGACGATGAAGTCAAATGGCACGCCGTGGTGTTTGTACTGGTCGAGCTGGGTGGATTTAATGTCTTGGGAATGGAGGGTGGTGACGATGCCGTCTTCGCGTTCGAATGCTTCTTTGAGGGTGCGTGGGTCGCTGGCGCTGAGGAGGAGGATGTGTGGTCGTGCGCGAAGGTTTGTTTTGAGTTGTTCGACAATTGCTGCGACGGTTTCGATTTTGCTGTCAGGGGTGAGTGTGTAGGTGCGGGGGTCATTTGTCTGGGGCACGGTGTTTGGTGATCCGATGAGTAGGATGGTGGATTGCGGGTTTTTTTCGCGGTAGGCTTCGATGGCAAGTTTGGTGTCGAGTTCTGTTTCGCTGGCCATGCGCGCGATGACGGGTGATCGTTTTTCGGTTTCGGAGGCATCGAGTTCGAGAACGCTTTTGAAACCGAAGCCACGTTTTTTGACTTCGTCTTGGATGATGAGTTCGATAGGGGAGACTTCAAGATGTTGTTTCAGAAATATGACTGTTGCAGGTGTTGGCACCATAGTTCCCCAATTGTTATCATTCAGTAATAACCGTATATAAACCTATCGCGTGCTTTATTCACCAAATATCGTCGAAACCTTTTTAAATACTACTCGGGAGTGGATACTTTATGGGTTTTGACCAGTATGCGCTTCCAGTTCACAGTCTTGATGACTTGAAAGAGGAGCAGGAACGATTGAAACGCGCTTCTGTGGCCTTGAAAGCCACAAGCGACTCTTTATCTGATCTTGCAGGAGGTCTTCAAGAGCGTGTTCGTGATTTTTACAATGAGTTGGTAAACGCAAAACTGCCGTTATCGGTTACTGCTGCGATGACTGCGTATCTTGCCGACCGTACGACTGCGCCTGGATTTTCCGCTGACGCGATTCCGGGAACGCTGGAGTTTCCACGTATTGTTGCTGAAGCCATGCGCGAAAAAAAGTATGATCCTCAGATTGTCGAGATTTTTTTCAAATACGCCGAAAAGGACCTCGCGTTCGGTTCGATGGCGGTAAAGGAGGTTTCAGTGAAGCTTCGTTACTTCAATGATAGTTTGAATCGTGTCGGGCGTTTTTTGACGTTGGGTACGCGAACTGCGGCGGAGTTTAGAGAACGAGCGCAAAAAATCGTGGAAAAAAGAGTGACGCAGCGTAATAATTTGTATAATAAAGAATGGGATACTATGTTGGTGAAGGCGGAAGAATTGCTTGCGGCGAAAGAAAAGGAAGTTTCGCGAATCTCTGACGTTCCGCGCGTCGTCGGGAAATCTCTTGTTGATAACGAGCCAGTTGAATCAAAGGTATCTCTGAAGTGGAAAGAGTCGGAAGAACGCCGTCTTTTGGTCGAAACAAAAATGTTGGCGCGATTTGAGCGTTGGCCGAAGCTTTTGCCGCAATACCAGATTCGTCTCGGTCCGTTGTTGAGCCAGGAAATCCGTCAGGATATTTATTCGTGGATTGAACGGACGTATCATTTAGGATAGGAATATTTGCTCTATGCACTATATTCATTAACTTTATAAAGCGACATTTACGGCATTGAAGCAGAGTGAGTGAAGCATGAAACACGAAACAACTATTTCCAATATTGCGAACATCGCGAACACGTTGTTTGCTGGACAAACTACAAGTCCAATACCTGCGAGTCCGCATAAGGTGTATTTGACAAAGTTGGATAAGAATTCTCGCGACTTGTTGCGTCTTCGGGACGAGCGGTATGAAGGCAATTGGGATGCGCTTTCGCGTGTTGTTTCTTCGGTTGACCGTCCTCGTATTGATTTGCTTCGCGCGTATGAGGATTCACACCATGTTGATTTGGGTGAATATCTTCGCGAGTCAGCGTAATTCTCTGCGTAACCTTTAAAAGCGAGCTTCTCTGATTAATTATGTATGCCGACTGAAAAAGAGCTGATTGATGAGCGTATCAAGAAGCTGAATGAATTGCGTAATTTGGGCATTAATCCGTTTCCTTACACGTTCAAGCGTTCGTATCATGCGAAGGATGTTCTTGCGAAGCATGCGGGTCTGAAGCCGGAAGAGCGAACGACTGACAAAGTAAGTATTGCTGGTCGTATTGTTTCGTTGCGTAAGATGGGCAAGATTGCGTTTGCGCACGTGCTTGACCAGTCTGGAAAGTTACAAATTTATTTCAAAGAAGAAAATCTCAAGACCTACGAACAACTCAGGCTGTTTGATATTGGTGATTGGATTGGTATTACGGGAACGGTTTTTGCTACTAGGTCTGGTGAGGTCACGGTTGATGTGCAGACGTTTGAGATGCTGTGCAAGTCAACAAGACCGTTGCCGGACAAGTTTCATGGTTTGAAGGACACGGAATTGCGTTATCGACAAAGATATGTTGACCTGATTGTGACTCCGGAAGTGCGTGAAGTCGCGTTCAAAAGAATTCAAATTCTTAATGCGGTCAAGGACTTTTTCCGCGAAAAAGGTTTCTTGGAAGTGGAAACTCCTGTTTTGCAGACGATGTATGGTGGCGCGAATGCTCGACCGTTCGTGACGCACCATCACGACTTGAATTTGCAGATGTATCTTCGCATTTCTTTGGAACTATATCACAAGCGTTTGATTGTGGGCGGTTTTGAGAAAGTGTTCGAGATTGGGCATGTCTTCCGTAATGAGGGTATTGATACGACGCACAACCCCGAATTTACGCTGTTGGAATGTTACCAGGCGTATGCGGACTATCATGACATGATGGAGTTAACCGAAGACTGTTACAATTATGTTGCCAAGAAAGTGCTTGGGACGACCAAAATCAATTATCAAGGCAAAGAGATTGATGTCAAGAAGCCGTGGAAAAGATTGACGATGCACAATGCGTTGAAGGAATTTGCGCAGATTGATGTTGACAAGCTCGGCGACGAGAATTTGAAGCACGAATTGCAGTCGCACAAGCTCGAGCTTCCGAAGCCGTGGTCTCGTGGCGCGGCGATTGCGGAACTGTTCAAGTTGTGTGAGCCACATTTGATTCAGCCCGTGTTCATTACGGACCACCCGATTGAAACAACGCCGTTGTGTAAGCCGTTGCGTAACGGCAACAAGGCTCTTGTTGAGCGCTTTGAACCGTTCATTAATGGTAATGAGATTGGGAATGCGTATTCAGAATTAAACGATCCTGTGTTGCAGCGTGAATTGCTTGAAGAGCAGGCACGTCAGTTGAAGACGGGTTCGACCGAAGCGCACCCGATGGACGAGGATTTTATGCGCGCCATCGAGCACGGCATGCCTCCGACCGGCGGATTGGGTTTGGGTATTGACCGAATGGTGATGTTGTTCACCAATCAGGCAAGTATTCGCGACATTATTTTGTTTCCGACAATGAAGCCACTCGACGAGGTTAAGAAGTAAATGTCTGACAAGACGACGGTTGGGCTTGTTGAGGAAGTTATTCTGATTGGTAAGTCCGGTGAAAAGAAAATTCTTGCTCGCATTGATACGGGCGCAACGAAATCAAGTATCGACGCAAAATTAGCTGTTGAAATCGAAACCGATCCTGAGTTTAAAACGGCGATTGTGCGTAGCGCGCATGGCGTTAAGCGTCGTGGTGTGGTGAAGCAACGACTCGTTATTGCTGGCAGAAGGATGAATATGGAGTTTACGTTGGCTGACCGTTCGCACATGAAATACAAAATGCTCATTGGTCAAAATATTCTCAAGCGCAGATTTTTGATTGACCCGGAGAAAACATGAGAACGCTCACGTTTTCATGTTTGCACAAACCCGCAGGGTTGGGCATAACGTAATGAGAGCGGCAATCATTTCGCAGGGCAGTCTTTCTTCTAAATGGATCGCGGAAGAGTTGAAGAAAGTGTTTGACGACGTTGACGTGCTTGATATCAAAGACTTTGAAGTTTCTCTTGGCGGTCATCATCCGGAAGTTTCGTACGAGGGTAAGCCGTTGATGAAGGACTTTGACTGCATTTACGCGAAGGGTTCGTTCCGTTACGTGACGTTGTTGCGTTCGTTGACGACGATTTTGGGAACGAAGGCGTACATGCCGATTCGTCCGGGAGCGTTCACTGCAGGCCATGACAAACTATTAACCCACTTAAAGCTCCAAGCAGCCAATATTTCGCAGCCGAGGACGTGGGTGGTTGCGACGGCTCACGCGGCGAAGAAGTTGTTGAAAAAGATTGAGTATCCTGTTGTCATGAAGTTGCCTGCGGGAACGCACGGCAAAGGCGTGATGCTTGCTGACACTGCGGAAAGCGCAAGTTCGATGATTGACGCACTCGCACTTTTGAAACAGCCTTTCTTGCTCCAAGAATACATCGAGACGAATGGCACGGACACAAGAGCTTTCGTTATTGGCGACGAGGTTGTTGCTGCGATGAAGCGCACGGCTGCCGAGGGTGAGAAGCGAGCCAACATTCATTCAGGGGGTTCGGCGATTGCGTGTGAATTAGATGAAGCGTCGAAGCAAGTTGCCTTGGAAACAGCTCGAGCGGTCGGTGCGGACATTTGCGCGGTGGATTTGCTCATAAAAAACAAGAAGCCGATGGTGATTGAGATCAATCTTTCTCCTGGTTTGCAGGCCATTACAAGAGTCACAAAAATCAATATTGCGCAAAAGATTGCGAAGTATTTGTACGCAAAAGCAAAGGAATTTAAGATGAAGCAGGTCGGCGTGACATTGGCGCAGTTAACGCCAGACAAGGAAGTCATCACAAAGCTTGATTTCCGCGCCGGAAGAATACTATTGCCGGAAGCCGCCACGTCATTGTCAAAGTTGACAAGCCAAGATGAGGTCAGTTTGACCGTGGCAAAAGGTAAAATAACCATTAAGAAAGGTGAATCACAATGAATGTCGCACTCTGGATTTCGGGAAAGTTAGATGGTCAAGTCGCTCTCGCGTGGGCAAAGGAGCACGAGCACGTTCCTGTTTGTTTCTTGTCTATGGATGGTACGAAGATTTCGTTGCAATGGGCTTCGAATAACTTGGACACGTTGAAGAAGGTCTCTGACGCGAACAAGCTGGATTTGTTGTTTAAGTCCGTGAAGAAAACGGGAGATGATAACTTTAACGCTTTGGATGCGTTGCTTTCGTACGCAAAGAACAAGTATGGTGCCGAGGCTGTCGCGGTTTCAAAAGAACCGGCAGTAGCTCACCCCATCAGCAACGCCGCCCGAAGAATGAAGATGAAGACGGTTTTGATGAAGTAAATTCGAACGTGACAATTAGGACTTAAGTCAGCAGTGTTTTCGCGGACTACCTAGGGTCACGTTCGAAATTCTTAGAACTGCCTCAAATTGCTAGCAGTCATCATGTTGTACGAGTGGAACGCACTCAGCTGAGGCAGTTCTAAGTAAAGCTTTAAAAAGACTTTTTGCTTTGTTTTTTCTATGAATGTCGGCGTTTTGTTCTCTGGTGGCAAGGATTCGATGCTTGCGCTCTTGCGTGCGAGAGAAGAACACAAGATTGCTTGCTTGATTACGCTCGTTTCTCTGAACAAAGAATCATTTATGTTTCACACGCCGAATATTGACGTGACGACGCTCCAAGCTGAAGCGTTGAAGTTGCCTTTGGTAAGAGTAGTTACGAAGGGTGAGAAAGAGCACGAGTTGAAAGATCTCAAGGCAGCGTTGGAGCAGGCCAAACGAAAGTACAAATTGCAAGGTATCGTTACGGGCGCAGTTCGTTCTACGTATCAAGCAACCAGAATCCAGCAAATCTGCCACGAGCTCAACCTCTGGTGCTTCAGTCCGTTGTGGTTGCTCGACCAAATCGAACTCCTGAATGAAGTCTTGAAAAGAAAAATGAAGGTCATTATTTCCGGCGTGTTTGCGGAACCGTTGGACAAATCTTATTTGGGTAAACAGATTGACAAAGCACTCATTGCAAAGCTCGCGAAAGCAGCGGCGACGCACAAGATTAATCCTGCGGGTGAAGGCGGCGAAATCGAAACGACTGTTTTGGATATGCAACTGTTCAAGAAGCCCATTGTCGTGAAAAAGTCAAGCACTGTTTACGAGAACTTCGCAGGTACGTTTACGATTCACGGGGCAGGGGCTAAATGAAATTAGTAATCAGCACGTGCGCGGATCCATTGAGCGAATCCGAATTCGTTGCACCGATTGTAAAGCTCGTCGGCGAATGCGTTGTGAGAAAGTGCAACAAAGTAAAACCCGAAGACATTGCACAGGCAGACTCTATCATCATTACAGGCACAGCGTTAGCTGATTTCGTGTATCTTAAGCAAAAGTGGGATTGGCTGAAGACGTTCAAGAAGCCTGTTTTAGGCATTTGTGCGGGGATGCAAGTGCTTGCGTTAGCGCACGGCGGCAAATTGGTCAACCAAGAACGCATTGGAGTTCATCCAGTAACAGTCATCGAGCCAAATCCGTTTTGTGAGGGTGATTTCAGCGCGTATTTCCTGCACACGAAAGGAGTTGAAGGTCTTGATGTGTTAGCAACGTCGGACAACAAACCGGTCATGGTCAAAGTAAAAGGCAAGGAACAGTATGGCTGCTTGTTCCATCCGGAAGTTCTCAACGAAGAAATCATTAAACGTTTTGTTGCGTAATTCTTTTAAACTGCCTTCGTTGTGGTTGAGGTATGCACACCGTTAATGAGATTGTTGATAAACATGCCAATGAGATTTTGAGCGGGTCATTAGAGCATTTTGAGGCGGATATTTTTCGGTATGAATGCAAGTGGGGAAATAGAGATTGGCAGTCGTTGGCTGATGCACTCACCGTGGCAGATTACGATTCATTGATGCATCGTTTTGTGCATTATGCGGCAAAACTGTTGTCGACTGCACCTAACAGTGCAGAATACCGTTCGCGAATGCTCGGTCTTGCAGGATTACGATTTAGCAATACTGTTGCGCATGGTGCGCGTTTATGTTCTCGTTATTTAACAGAAGAAGCAATGTCAAAAACAAAGACTGCTTAGAACTTCATCCCGCCTTTCTGTAGGGTTTTCATCATTTTGTCGGGGTTGCCTTTCATCATTTTGACTAACTTCTTGGATTGGCGGTATTGTTTGAGCATGTCGCGGATGTCGTTTGTTGAAATTCCAGAACCTTTCGAAATGCGGTCTATTCTGTTTGCGTCGATGAGTTCCGGATCTTCCAGTTCTTTTTTGGTCATTGAGTCCATCGCAAACTTCCACTTTTTGAGTTTGCCTTCTTGGAGTTGGAGTGCTTCTTTTGGCATTTTGATGTTGCTCATGCCGGGAATCATTTCCATGATTTTGCCTAACGGTCCCATTTTGCTCATGGCTTCCATTTGCTGATACAAATCGATTAATGTGAATTCGCCTTTCAACAACTTCTTTTCTAAGTCTTTAGAGTCAACTTCGGTGAAGGATTCTTTTGCTTTTTCAAGAAGAGCTTCTAAGTCGCCCATTCCTAACAATCGTCCGATGAATCCTTTCGGATTGAATGCTTCCAAATCATCTACTTTTTCTCCAACGCCGATGAATTTAACGGGAGCGCCAGTAATTGAGCACGCTGTTAATGCGCCGCCACCTTTTGCTGTGCCGTCCATTTTGGTAACGATGACGCCCGTTATTCCACAGCTGTCGTGGAAGGCTTGTGCCTGTGCTTGGGCTGCTTGACCGATGTCTGCCGAAATGATTAAGAGTGATTCGTCAGGCTGGAGTTGTGCGTTGACTTCCTTGATTTCGGTGATGAGGTCTGCGCTTAATGCGTCTCTTCCTGCGGTGTCAATCAAGAGGACATCGTAGTTGTGGAAGTCTTTTTCGAAGTTAGCGAGAATCTTCAGAGGATTCTTTTCGTTTTTAAGAATTAAAGAAGCAATATTTGCTGTCTTGGCAACTTGTTCCAATTGCAACATTGCTGCCGGTCGGTGGACGTCTAAACCAATCGCTGCAACTTTCTTGCCTCGCTTTGCAAAGTATTTAGCCAATTTACCAATCGTGGTTGTTTTGCCAGATCCGAACAGACCAACAAGCATGATTTTGTAAGGCTTTTTGTCAGAAACAGTTAAGGCAGTCTTTTCGCCGCCAACAAACTGGACTAATTCTTCGTAAACGATGTTGATGAGGTGTTCTTTTTTGGTCAAACCACCAGGAGTTTTCTCATTTGTGATTCGGTCTTTGATTTTTTTGGTGAGTTCAAAGACGAGTTTGACGTTGACGTCTGCTTGAAGCAAAGCGCGTTGGATGTCTTTGACGAGTTCGTTGATGAGTTTGTCATCGACGAAGACTGCTTTCGCTATCTTTGCCAATGTTCCTTTCAGTGATTCGCCTAACTTCTCGAGGACCATGAGGGTATTTGCGTCAGAAAGGGTTTATAAATACTTCTGCATAGGATTCTGCATGCTCCTCACGTGGTTTGGTCATTCTTCCTTTATGATAGAGTATGGGAATAAGGTGATTTACATTGATCCGTATGAGGGTGATTATGAAAAAGCAGCTGATCTAGTGTTGATTACAAAAGAGTCTTATGACCATGTCAGCCGTTCTGTTTTGAAGAAGATTACGGTGGATAACACGCACGTGTTTGGGCCGAAGGAAATCGCAAGCGAGGTTCTTGGTTGTCGTCCGTTTGTGCCGAATGAGACGATTACGTTTGAGGACAATACAAAAATTCAGGCAACGGCGGCCATCATCAACCGCAGAGATTTTCACGCGGAAAGTTTGGGCTGGTTGTTGACGATTGAGGGCAAAACGTTGTATTTTACGGGTGATACAGACGTCCTTCCAGCCAAGGTCGGCAACCCGTACGCGGTCATTATTCCGGTTGGTGGTACGTTTACGATGAGCACGAAGGCTGCGGTGCAAGCCGTAAAGCTTTTGAAGCCGAAGCACGCTATACCTACCCATTACGGTAAGACTGCCGGGACGACTGACGATGCGGATGTTTTCAAAGAATTGCTCGAGGGCGAAACAGATGTTATTATTCTTCAGCCAGGCAAAGGAGTGCCATTATGAGTAAAGTCTACGTTGGCGGGCAGGCAATCATTGAAGGCGTGATGATGAAGGGCGTTGATAAGGTCGCTGCCGCAGTCAGAACGAAGAAGGGAATCAAGATTGAAGTGTTTCCGTTTCACAGCTTAACCAAAAAGAATTTCTTGCTCAGACTTCCATTCATCAGAGGAGTTATCTTCCTGGGCGAAATGCTTGTTATCGGCCTGAAGACATTGTCCTGGAGCGCGAATCAGCAGGCAGGCAAGGACGAACAAATTTCGAGCGTTGAGATGACAATTACGATGGTGATTTCGTTTGTGCTCGGCATTGGCTTGTTTGTCGGCTTGCCGTACTTCCTTTCTTGGTTGTTGGCGGAACAAAAAACCGTTGCGTTTAACGTGCTTGATGGCATTTTCCGTCTTGCAGTATTTCTCGGTTACTTGTTGCTCATTTCGATGATGAAGGATGTCAAGCGTTTGTTTCAGTATCATGGTGCAGAGCATAAGGCAGTGCATTGCTACGAAGCCAAGCTTCCTTTAATTCCGAAGAACGTTCAGAAGTTTTCCACGATTCATCCGCGGTGTGGCACGAGTTTGATTGTGTTCGTGATTGCGGTCAGCATTGTAGTTTTCTCACTCATCCAGTTTGACGCGTGGTATTGGAACGTGTTATCACGAGTCATTGTCATCCCTCTGATCGCAGGCATTTCATACGAGCTTTTGAAGTTCACCGCGACATCTAGGTTCTTTTTGTTGCGAATGATTGCGGCTCCAGGTATGTGGGTGCAGAAGATTACGACCAAGCAGCCGACGGACGACCAGGTCGAGGTCGCGATTGCGGCGTTGAAGAAGGTCATATGAACGCGCTCAAACTCTTGCAAATAGCGACACTCTTGTTGATGTTGTTAATGATTATTGGTTTTGTGTTGGCAATCTTCGGCCGCTTGCCGTGGACACAATTCTGGATCCTCGCAGCCTGCATGGCTCTGTGCGCATACTGGCTCATACCAAGCATTAGAAAGAAGTTGGAAGCGAATAGATGAGAAAAGAATACTTGATAAGGTGTTGTTATGTCAGTAAAGGAGCATAAATCCCAAAAAGGTTATTTGTATGCTTATTTTCTACTGAGTGCCGTTATTGGCTTTGTAGCTCTCGTACAATCAATTCATAATCCGAGTTCAGTTAGTGAATTCGTTAATAACGAGAAGTCATTGTCAATTACCGGCATCTTAATCGCACCTGTACTATTTATTTTAAGTATCCTCGCGATATTTATAATTTTACGTGCAAAATTCAGCAAGAAACTATTAGCATACCCTTTGTACTTTATTTTCTTCTTTGTGTTTTGGCTAAACGTTGCACCATTCATCATTATTTGGCCAGTTCTTCGTCCGCAGGATCAAGCTCTGCAAATTTTAGATGCAATGACTAAAATTGATCCTTTGTTCTATTTCTTACAAGTGGTATTGGCAAGTTGGGCAGTCTACCAAATATCAAGGAAGTAATTCCCTCAAATTTTCCGAAAATTTGTGCATAAGATTTAAATATTAAAAACGCTGTATTTTGTGTTAGATGGAGGTGGATTATGGCTGAATCAGACGGCGATGATTTTGAGCTCAAGGAAGAGGAAGAAGATAAGGATATTGATGCTTCCGATTGGGACAACTGATTGTTTTTTAAACTTGAATTATTGTTTATTCTAGTTATGATTGTGCAGCATATGAAGTGTGAGCCTTGTAGGAAGGCAGGAGTGTGTGTCCGTACAGGCGAATGCTGTCATATTAGGGAAGATGTTGTTATTGACCCTTTAGAAGACAAGCGGATGAAGGAGGCCGTGTTTGACACGTCAGGCGTCGTTTATCTTTACCCGTTGTCAAGATATACCATCAGCCTCTCAGAAGCGGAAGCAAAGTGGATGAAGAACGAAGCAAAGAGCAGAAACATCACTCTAAACATCTTGCCAAAACGAATCTTGTACGACGAAACCTCAGAAAAAGCGTTCGTTTTCGATTGGTTCGTTGACCACGATGTCTGCCCTTTCCTCCACGGCACGAATCATTGCTCGATTTACGCAAATCGACCGTTGATTTGCAAGGATTTTCCTTTTAAACACTTAAAAACAAACCAGTTGGATGAAATCAAAACATTTATTAGCGCTCACAAAATTCATATCCCTATCCTGCCGAATGAGGCAGTAGTCAAGCTTGCCCGCGATAGCTTGAAACGTCAGGGAATTACAATATGATTGCGGACAACGAACTCAGACAATTCTTACAGACACGCTCACCGACAATTAGAGTTGTTGGCTGTGGTGGTGCGGGAAAGAACACGCTTACCACGTTACGAAACCTCAACATCAGTGGCGTTGAGCTTATCGGCATGAATACAGACGCGCAAGATTTGTTGCGCACACCTGCTGATTTTAAGGTTATTCTTGGAAAGCAGTTAACCCGAGGTCAGGGTGCGGGTAACAATCCGGATGTCGGCGCGCAGGCGGCGGCAGAAAGCCAAGTTGAAATCAAGGCTGCTGTTGAAAAGACTGATTTGTTGTTTTTAACGGGCGGTCTTGGCGGCGGCACAGGCACAGGTAGCCTTCCGATTGTTGCAGCCGAAGCAAAGAAGTTAGGAATTCTTACCATCGCAGTTGTTTCGTTACCCTTCCTCATGGAAGGTCACAGGCGTTGGGATAACGCCATGCGTGGCCTCAAAAACTTGGAAAACAATGTTGACGCGTTAGTTTTGTTGCCGAACGAAAAGCTTCTCACTATCTCGCCCGACTTACCGCTCCATCTTGCATTTCAAACGTCCGACTTAGTGCTTTCGAACGCGATTAAGGGCATTATTGATCTTATTACGAAGCCTGGTTTGGTCAATCTTGACTTCTCCGACTTAACAACGGTCACGAAGAATTCAGGCATTGCACTCATCGGCACGGGCGAAAGCGACACAAATCACCGAGCAACAGAAGCAATCGAAATGGCGCTGAAGAATCCGTTACTCGACGCAAATTTGAGTGGCGCATCAGGTGCATTGGTCAACGTCATTGGCGGCAGCGATTTAACGTTGAACGAAGCGCAACTCATTATTTCAAGGCTCAGCCAATCCTTGAGTCCGGAGGCAAAAGTCATTTGGGGTGCTCAAATCGACCCGACATTAGGATCTAAACTCAAAGTATTAGTCATTGTAACGGGCATCAAGGCAAAAGCAATCGTTGACAGCCACGCAGACGCGCAGGGTTTTGTTGAGTTTGATGAGTTATGAACGTTCTTTTTCCGTCTGAACAAGGCATTGAAGCGCGGGTTGTTGCAGAATTGCCGCGAGCAGACTTGTTGGATGCGCATGATGTCTATTTATCTCGCGTTTTTCTGGTGAATCCTGATTATTCTTTGCAGGCCGTGTGGGGACAGTCGCAAAAGAAGATCGAAACGTTGCCAAACTGTGAATGGTTGTTGACGGATGATGGCCGAGTGTATGCGAAGCTGTTGTCGCGCAGATATAAGAATGATGACAGCAGTAAGGGTCCGCGATGGTTGCATCGTGCCGAGAATTTGTGGCCGGAGATGCGTTCCAAACTCAGACCGACGCTGACATATCTGAAGAGTTTGGCGCCGACATTCACGGAAGGGGTTGAGAGGTATGTTGCGCTACGGAAGGTAGGTCTTGGTTTGCTGATTTATCCGTAACGGTTTGTTAGTTCCCGTTCTTTTCTGCTGCTTTCATAAGTTCTGCGATTGATACAGTAGCAACTCCGACTTTGCCGACTTTTACGCCGCCTGCTAGGTTTGCCATGTGGACTGCGTGCTGAATTGGCAACTGAGCAATTGCACAGACAGAGTAAGTAGCAAGAACCGTGTCGCCCGCGCCGGTAACGTCATAAATTTCAGAAGCTTTGGTGACATCCTGATGGACAAGTCCGTTCTTTTCCAAGACATAGATGCCGTCTTTGCCGCGCGTAATGAAGATGTTTGCGCCGAGCTGGTGTTGGAGTGCTTTCGCGATTTCTTCAACGTGATTGGAAGTAGTGCCGTATTCTTGCGCGAGTAATTTTGCTTCTTTCATGTTAAGTGTTAGTGAGTGGAAGGTGACGTGGCGTAAGTAAGTAGTGGGTGATTGGGGCATGCGGGGTTTGGGAGAAATAATCAACGGAATCCCAGTTGATTCTGCTGCTTTGACAACGTCGGGGTCGATGACTCCTTTTGCGTAGTCGGAAATGACGATGCCGTCGTAGCCATCAGCATTATTTCTTTTTTTGAGTGAGCGTATTGTTTCAAGCAAGGTGTCTTTTGCTTTGCCAGAACAAGCATCCGTTATTTCGTGGTCAACCCGAAGCAACAAATGTTTGGGTCCGAATCCGGTGCCCCAGAAGCGTGTTTTGACCGTTGTGGGCCGCATGGAGTCAAGAATAAATTGTGATTGGACGTTTGGATATGCGCACTGTAGTTCGACTGCTAATTCTTGCGCTGCTAAATCAGAGCCAACAACACCAATCAACGTACAATGTGCACCTAGTGCTGCAATTCCTGCAGCCACGTTTGCAGTGCCACCAGGCAGGACTTTGCGGGTTTCTTTCAACATCAAAGGAACAGGAGCTTCTGGCGTAATTCGTGTAACGTGTCCTTCGATGTTTTCGTCGACCATGACGTCGCCGATGACGGCAATGCGTAAATTACTCGCTCGTTTGGCGAGTTCTTGAATAACAGGAAGCATATATGAAGACCGTTTGGAGTGTGTTAAAAAGCTTGCGGTCGTGGCGTTCAGCAACTGGAGACGAGAAAATCTTAAATACGATCTTATCTGTAGCTTATAAAGAAGGGGTTGGTGGTGTTGCTGATGAAAATTCATTTCCCGAAGTTGTGGTTTATTGTTTCTGGATACAAGACTGGCGAGAAAGTAGCGCGTTCAGTAGTGAGCAATCAGGATTCGTTCGCAACGCCTGCCAGAAGTGTTTCTTTTCATAATTCCGATATCTTGTTGCCGTACGTTGGCAAAGTAACTGATGAGAAAGTTGATGGTACGTTTCCGTTTTCGCGTGGTGTTGCGTTTAGTGGAGATTATGATGTAAAATTGAGTTATGCTGCGAACATCTGGCCGGTTCCGAAGATTGTTCTTGTTGAGGATGGTCGCGTGTTTAGTGTTGCTGCAAAAAGCGAACTAGAAACGCTTTTGAAGAGTTTGCCGGACGCGGACGATGAAACGTTTACGCAGGCGTTCCAGTCGTGTGTTTCTCGGATGCAGAACAATCCCGCAACGTATTGTCCGGGTGTAAAGGCCATTCCGCACTTGTCTGGTTTGGCGCAAAAGCCGTATGGGAAGTCATATTTGGGCGCTTCAGTTGTGCAATCGCGAGGCCGTCCTGATCCTATCACGAGACGAGATACAGTATAAATTGATTTGAAGTAATTCTTTACGCCTTAATCAGTCCGTAACCGATAAGTCGCCATCTTTGACCTACTGAACGAGAAATTGTCAATCTCGCACCCAAATCAGCGCAGACAGGTCGTCTCAAATCTAATTTAACAAGTCCTTTGCTGAATTCTTTGACAACGCCAACGGTGGCAGATGCATTGACGTTCAACATTAACATTTCTCCGAGCTTAATCGGATCAACGACGAGTTTGTCTTTTGCGCCGACAACGCGGTCAAGCAAGTGTGGTTCGACGGTGAATGCGCTCCAAATCTTTGGCAATTTACCAGTTAAGCCAAGTACTGCGCCAACTAATTGGTCGGACTTAACCATGGTCGGGTCCAAGCCGGACAAGACAGCAATCGTGCCGCCTGGTCGTGCAGAATCAATTTTGGTTGTTCCTGACATGAGTCCGCGGATAGTAGAGTGAATTGGTTTCCAGACTTTTTGGTTTTTTTCAGCCACTTCGTAGCCAGGCAAGATGGTGATGTTATCGCCCGCTTTCAAAACGCCTTGTTTCAACGCTCCACCAAGGATGCCGCCAACCATTTTTTGCGGAATCGTGCCGGGTTTGTTGACATCGAAGGAACGTGCGATAAAGAACAGAGGGTCTTTGGTCAAGTCGCGTGCGGGGACAGGAATCTTTTCAAGAATCGTGCCGAGCAATGCGTCGACGTTAAGGTTGTGCTGCGCAGACAAAGGAATGACAGGAGCGTTTGCGTAGGGTGTGTCTTTCAGGAAGTCTTTGATTTGCTGCAGGCTCTTTTTGGCTTGTTCTTCGGTGACAATGTCGATTTTGTTTTGGACAACAATCAAGTTTTTCAAGCCGATAATTTCGAGTGCTTTGACGTGTTCTTGGGTTTGGGGTTGCGGGCAGGTTTCGTTCGCAGCAACTAACAATAACGCTCCGTCCATGATGTTTGCGCCGCACAGCATCGTTGCCATGAGGCTTTCATGGCCGGGAGCGTCTACAAGCGAGACTTTGCGGTGCAATGTTCCTGCGGACTTGCAGTGCGCACATTCAGGTTTCAAGGAATAGCAGTCAGGTTCTTCGCATTTCGGGCATTTGAATATGTTAAAGTCAGCGTAACCTAATCTGATGGTGATTCCTCGTTTGATTTCTTCGGAGTGCATGGCAGTCCATTTGCCAGATAATGCTTGAACGAGAGTTGTTTTTCCGTGGTCGACGTGGCCGACAATGCCGATGCTCAAATCAGGCTGGACATCGGAAGAATGCTTGACAGGTTCTGCGTGTTTTGCTTCCGCTTTAGGTTGTTTTTCTGCTTTTGCCGCTTTTACTGCAGTCTTTTCAGAAGGATTTTCTTCGGATGTTGATGTTTTCTTCTTTGCAACCATTACTGCGTTTGTTCAAGGAGGGGTATTTAAATGTTGGTGATGGAAAATAGGAGTGTTCCAGTCGCTAAATTCTTATAAATGAGTTTTGCGCGTTATTTATTTTTGATGGATGTCAAAACAAGTTCTCAGTTCTTGTCGCTTTGTGACCATCTGTCGTTTGTGCAAAAGACATCGTATGGTGAAGTTGTTCTTGACCCGTTGTTGGACCCGTTCAAACCCTTGCTACCGAAGGGACCAAGGGAAGGAAGCGTTTATTGGAGTCCAGGACAGGAGCATTACGGATTAGTGGAATTGAACGGTAAATCTCCTGCGACGTGGTTATTTTATCGTGACAATATTCTTTTGGCTTCTGACGGGATAACGCTTGATGCGGTTATTCAAACGCCGGTTATTGAACGATTGTGGGGGCATCGCGCATTGCCAACGGATTTGTTGTTGCTCGACCGTGCGAAAGTGTTGCGCGAAGAAGAGATTGCAAAATGTAAACGGCTTAATGAGTGGGCGATTGCGGAAGTGAAAAAGCGTGCGCCGATTGTGTATTTCTCAGATACGTGGTATGAAGGACTGCGACCATCACAGGAATTTCCAAAACGCATTACGGTTCCCGCACCGCAAGAAGCGCTAGAATATTTGGCACTGCACAGAAAACTGCCGAGTTTGCCGTGGAGTGACGCTATTTCAGAAACTTCAATAGTTTTGCCTTGATTTCTTCCAGTCGTTCTTTGGTGCTTGCTTCAATAACGAGTCGCAGTACAGGCTCAGTATTGCTGGCACGCACGTTGAACCAGGCATCAGGATACTCAATCGTTAATCCGTCTGTTCGAGAGATTCTTCCGTCAATGAATGCCTTTTTGATTGCTGAAAGTGTTCGCGTTTTGTCCGCAACTTTAAAACTCAGCTCTCCGCTGTTTTCGTACTGGAAATACGGTGCAATCAATGCGGAAAGTGGCAAATTGGTGTGAGATAATATGGTCAACAATTTGACCAATGCCAAGTCTGCGCTCTCCACCCCAAAATAGTCTTTGAAATAAAAGTGTCCTGACAATTCGCCGCCTAAGATTGCTCGGTGGCGTTTCATTTTCGCAGTAGTGGCAGAAGTTCCTACTTTGCTCAAAACTAATTGTCCGCCGGCAGCTAAAATGGCATTTTTGAGCGAACGCGAGGAACGTAAGTCCGCGACAATCGTTCGTTTCGGATGTGTTTTCAATTCATAGGAAGCAAATAACGCAAGCATGATGTCTGCAGGCACGATGCGTCCGTGGTCGTCAATGAATGCAATTCTATCCATATCACCATCGAAGGCAACTCCCAATTTTGCTTTTTTCAACTTAACCATATCAGCACAATCTTTTGCATTGAGTAAGAGGTCAGGTTGTTGTTCGTGGTGGGTGAATTCGTGGCGGTTAAACCCGATGAAGGTTGCATCAACGGGTAAGTGGTCAAGTAATTTAGGAATGGTAATTGTCGCGGTGCAGTTTCCGCCTGCAAATACAACGTTTGTTTTGTTGATGTTGTGCGCGTGAGCAAGAATAGTTCGGAGATAGCTGCGTAAGATCGTTTTTTTGATGAGTTTTCCGCGGTGCGCAGCAGTATGTTTGCCTAAGAGCGGTTTGAGTTTGAGCAATTGTCGCCCAGTCAGAAATTGTGTGCCTTTCAAAACCGCTTTGATGCCGTTGTAGTGCATCGGGTTGTGAGATGCCGTAATCATTAACACATCGCCTTTGCGAGAAGCCAAATACGCCATCGGTGTGGAAATCAGTCCTAAATCAATGACGTCTGCTCCTTGGTCGCGTAGTCCTTCAGTGAGGGCTTTTCGCAATACTCCTGAGTGTGGGCGTATATCTCTGCCGACATACACTTTCTTGGTTTTGCGCCAGCGGACAAACGCCCGACCAATATCATAGAATAACTGCTCATTCACTTGGTCAGGATACGTTCCTCTAATATCATAGGCACCAAAAACATCCTCTTTTTTCACAAGCTAAATTTGCAAGTTTTGGTATTTAAGTGTTGCTAACGTTGGAGAGATGCCTTTTTTCTCTGTTGGAGGAGTTGTTTGTATTGCCAGAGTCGTTCTTTCAGGAGAAGTTGTTCAGAATTAGGCGTAGTTCGAGCAAGTGCTTGTAACGCATACTGTGCTGCGCCAATGGCGTGTGTTCGGACGTGTGCGGTTGCGACGGCTTGGCCGGAAGCTCGAGCGGCAGAACGTGCAGGTGTGTCCTCTCCGACGTCGCGGGCGGCTGCGTGCGAGTCTAAGGATGCTTTGCGAATAACTCGCATTGAGAATACTCCTGTGCGTATCCATTGTTGTAATGTTTCAAGCGCTATTCTTGGTCGTTTGTCTGCAGGATATTTTTTTTCGAAGAATGGCAATACTCGTTTTGCGCAGTCAATTGTCCAACGAGCGAGTGTTTTATGGTCTGTCTTTGCAATGAGCGTGACGAGTTTCGGATCTTTTTGTGCGATGGTGAACGGTTTCACTTTTTTTTAAATGGCCGAAATCGATATTTAAGGATTACCAATCAAAAACAGTAATGGTGTAAGAAAAAAAAACTAAGGAAGCTCGAGTTTTCTGGCTTTTGCTTGTTCGAGAGAGACTTCTTTGCGGCAGTCGAAGCACCATTTGCGCATGGGTGAATAGCTTTTGACGGTTTCGCCGCAGCGCTTGCACAGCATTGCTTCCAATTCTTCCCGTGATGCCACAAGAAAATACGTACGACTGAGCTATATAAGGTTTTCTCCTGTGTGGTGACTACGTTATAGCGTATCCAGAAGGTGACGGAACTTATTTTTTGGTCAATTTTCCGTGAATAAGTTTGTTACGGGGCATGCTCAGCAGGAGAATGTGTGCAAAGAGCGCAATGACGTAGGCCATGACGAGAAAGGTGGTGATAGTCCAGAACGGTGCGCCAAAATTGCCGGTAAAGATGAGCAGAACAAACGCACCAATAGCACCAATGATGTAGTACTTGACACGTCCTGCCTGTATTTCAAAGTACGAGCGATAGATGATGAGGAAGATGATGGTTGCGTTGATGATGAGCGCAGCAACTGTTGTTCCGAACGAGACTCCTAGATACATGAAGAACGCGCACACGAGCAGAATGATGCCAAGTTGGAACCACATTAGAACGCACACTCTTTGTTAATCATACTATTCCTCTTTTTGCTTCTTCTCATTCTCTACCGAAAGTATTTAAAGCTTCTGAGAAGGTATTCTCCCTATGGATTTCAAGCAGGTTATCACGGAAGCGCTCATGAAGGAGTCGAAGGCTGAGATAGTGCTGGAAGTTCCGCCAAATACTGAGTTGGGTGACTTTGCGTTTCCTTGTTTCTTGTTAGCGAAAGAGCACAAGAAGAACCCTGCTCAGATTGCGCAAGATCTCGCGAAGAAGCTCAAAATAAACGGCATCGCGAAAATCGAGGCGAAGGGACCGTACATCAATTTCTTTGTTGACAAGTCATTGTTAGCAATGCAAGTCTTGGACAAAATTCTCGAAAACAAAAACTTCGGTAGCAACCAGTCAGGCAAAGGCAAACATGCATTAATCGAACACACAAGTGTGAATCCGAACGCGAGTCCGCATGTTGGTCGCGCTAGAAACTCAATGATTGGTGACGCAGTTGTACGAATGCTGAGATTTGAAGGCTACAAAACAGACGTTCACTACTTCGTAAATGACATCGGTAAACAAATCGCAATGTTGGTCTTAGGCAGCAAAGGGAAGAAGCCCACATTCCAAGAATTGCTCCAACTCTACGTCGACTTCAACAAAAAGGTCGAGGAACATCCTGAGTTAGAGCAAGAAGTTCTTGCATTGCTCAAAAAGTTGGAAGACGGCGATCTCAAAGTCAAGAAAGAGTTCAGAGAAATTGTTGACACGTGCATCAAAGGTCAAAAAGCAATTTTGAGCGAGTTCGGAATCGAATTCGACTCGTTTGATTACGAATCTGATTATTTGTTCAACAAGACGACAGAAAAAGTATTGGCTGATTTGAAAAAATCGAACAAAATGTTTACGGACGAACAAAACAGAACCGTTCTCGATCTCAAAGGTTTCAAGGAAGTGGAAGAGGGAATGAAGAGCCCTGTTCTTGTACTGACAAGAAATGACGGAACATCATTGTACCCACTCCGTGATCTCGCGTATTCGTTGGACAAGGCTGCGTGGGCGAAGGGAAGAAACATTCTCGTACTCGGCGAAGACCAAAAATTGTATTTCCACCAAATCGCAGCAGCATTATCATTCCTGAAAGCCGAAGCTCCCGAGCCAGTCCACTATTCATTCGTATTAATTGCTGATGGTAAGATGTCAACCAGAAAAGGAACGGTTGTTCTGCTCGAAGACTTCATGCATGAGGCTGTTGAAAAAGCGAAGAGCGAAATTTTGGCAAGAGAACCCGGACGTAAAGGCAAAGAGTTTGAAGCATTGGCAAGAACCATCGCCTACGGTGCGGTGAAATACGGCATTTTGAAGGTTTCGCCGGACAAGAACGTGACGTTTGATTGGGAGCAAGCGCTTTCATTTGAAGGTGATTCCGGACCGTACGTACAATATGCTCACGCACGTATTTGTTCCATCTTACACAAAGCAGAAAAGGGCAAGAAGCCTGATTTCGGCATGTTGACGCACAAAGCGGAAGCGAATCTCATTAACAAATTGGCAATCTTTCCAGAAATCGTAGCCCAGGCAACAAAGCAATTGTCGCCGCACAGCATTGCGAACTACGCAAAGGAATTGGCGCAAGAGTTCACATCCTTTTACCATGAATGTCCTGTTCTCACATCAGAAGGCGGCATGAAAGACGCACGAGTTGCGTTGTGCAAGGCCTCGAAACAAGTCTTAGCGAGCGCTTTGGAGCTTCTTGGCATTGACGCGCCGGAAGCGATGTAATTCGATTCCTCAATAGAGCCTCACCGTCGACAAACACCAAAAGACTTATATACTGTAGTATATAAATCAACAGTATGGCTTTATCGAAAGAAGGCATGCAATCAGCAACCCGAGAAGCGGTCAGCTACAGCTCCGCCTACAACGTGCCTGTCGCTCCGATTAAAGCGGCTGCAAGCATGATTTATGCAGGCAAATCTCCGGTTAAAGTTGCTCGTGCATTCATTGACAAACAATATCACGGAGTTATTTGCGATTACTTGTTGAACACGCATCCGGGTGCGGGTCGTGATCCAAAACAAATCAAAGCCATCAAAGTATTTTACGGAATGTCGTTGGAAGAACGCGCGAAGTTCATGCAGGACGTTCTAGATCACAATTACGCGCGCACGCATCCGGAACAGAAGACTGCGTAATGCATCGTTTCTACCGCAATAAAGCATAAATAGTTCTGAAAAAGAAATTTCTGCATGGATCCGGTCCGAATAAAAAGAATTCTTCCTGATGTGACGTTTCCGAAGTATAGTAGTGCGGAAGCTTCAGGTCTTGATTTGTATGCGGGTGAAACTAAAGTAATGGCTCCGGGTGAGCATTGCATGGTTCGTTCAGGTATTGCAATGCAGATTCCAAAGGGTTTTGTCGGTTTGATTTGGGACAAGTCTGGTCGCGCGGCAAACGGCATCAAGACGATGGGTGGCGTGATTGATTCGGATTATCGTGGCGAAATCATGTTTATTCTGAAGAACGTCAAAGACACTCCTTTTACGGTTGAAAAAAACACGAAGTTGGCGCAAATGATTTTTCACAGGGTTGAACAACACATTATTGAAGAAGCGAATGACTTGAACGATACTGCTCGTGGTGAAGGTAAGTTTGGCAGTACGGGGTTGAAATGAAAAAACCAAAGAACAATAAGGATATTATTGAAAAGTCGGAAGCCTACGGTGACGACATTCCTGCTGACGACCCATTGTTTAAGCAGAAGAAAGTACGTAAAGGGCAGGCGAAGTAGGCTTAACGTCGTCCGTAATTTCTTGGAGAATCATCCGTATCTGCGCCGTGCTTGTAGCCTCGAACATTCGTATCTTCATTCTTCTTGTAACCCTTATCGACAGAAATGGCTTGAACCGCTTCTTCTGATTTGAGTTTGTACGTGGCTGTTTTGCCGTCTTCGTCGGACTTAAATGTCTGGCCACAAGTACAAGACGCCATAATGGTGCCGTGGTCGTGTCCGCCAGAATAAATGTTTCCGCCTTTTTTGGCTTCAATGTTTCCGCCGCGAGTGTATGCGTTGTAAACTTGTCCGAAGGAGTCTTCTTTCTTCTTCTTGTCAGCCTCATCAGGTTTTGCTTCAGGAGTCATTCCTGCGGCTTTCAGAAGTTTATTGTCTTGTTTTTGGAGTAATGCTTCGAATCCGCCTTCTTTCTTTTCGGAAGCAAGTTGTAATTTAGCATCGGCGTGCTGTTTTTGGTGTTCTTTCCACGCTTCAGAATTCTCGATGACTTTGAGCTGCGATTTTTCTACTTCTTTTATGGAGAGAGTGTTATCAATAGTGACGATCTTGGGTGCTTCAACAACGGTGATGGTTGTCTTGCGGGGCATAGGCAAAAAGCAAGCAACAGGATTTATAAGCTTGTTGCATGATGCCAGTATAGAAAAAAGCGTGATGAAATGAAAACAGCAAACATGTTTTTACTGTGTTTCTTACTTATCTTAGTTGGTTGCTCGCAGCAGCGCGAAATATCCCGTGACCAGCTCACAACACCGCCTGTTGACGAAGTAATATCTGAACAAGTGGTAGAAAATGAAACGCGAGTTTCTGCTGATGAACAACGGTCGGAGGGTCCGCCTCAAATGAATAGTGGTTGTGAAGGCACTGGTAAAGTGACGTTGACGGTCGCGCCGATGGCATTTGAGAATATTGAGGCGATTGTGCCGTTGGGAATGATTATTCCTCCGGGGCACATCACGCCGATTGATCACCAGTATTATTATCCGTATTCGTGGAAGCCAGAATTGCGTAAGGAAGATTTGGTTGACGTGTTTGCGCCTGCTGACGGTGTAGTCACATCAATTGACTCGATGCCTGCGTTTTTCAGCAAGGGGGAGGATATTGGTTTGGGAGATTACCGCTTTGTCATTCATCACTCCTGCACGTTGTATTCCATCTATATTCATTTGCACGAGCTTTCGCCGAAACTACAGGCAATGCTTGAAAACCGTAAGCCAGTGAAGGTTGTAGCGGGCGAAGTGCTCGGCACCGCGACCTCGTTTGACTTTTCATTGCATGATGAGGATGTAACGTTGACGGGTTTTGTTGTTCCCGCGCATTATGAGCGCGAGCCGTGGAAAATCCATACGGTTGATCCGTTCGATTACTTTGCTCCTGAACTAAAAGCACAATTGTTGGAAAAGAATGTGCGTGTTGCCGAGCCTCGTGGCGGAAAGATAGACTATGATGTTGATGGAAAACTGATTGGTAACTGGTTTGTGGAAAACACGAATGGGTATATGGGTGTTAAGCAGCCGAATTATTATGAGTCGCATCTTGCTTTCGCGCCGGACGCATATGACCCGTCAGCGTATCTTGTCGGGCTTGGCAAGGACAGTGGTATTGAAGGGGTGTTTGTGCTTAACGGGCCAAATCCTGCGTCAATTGATACTTCATCCGGAATAGTCACGTACAAGCTATTCCCTGTTGAGTATGTGGATGGGCAGGGCAAGAATTGGGACCGAGTATCGTTCGTGCGCCCGGTGTTTATAGAAAAGTCAGGTGTTGCGCAGGGAGTGTTGCTCGCGCAAGTATTGGACTCCCGTAAGTTAAAGTTGGAGACGTTCCCCGGAAAAACGTCTGCTGCGGGATTTACGGATAAAGCTGTTATTTATGAGCGTTAATTGCAGTGTTTGTTTCTAGTGTAAGCTTTTTAAAGAGCAACGTGCAGGAATAGTGTATGTCTTACGATCCGAAAGCGGTGGAGCCTGCAGTTCGTGCCTTTTGGGCACAGAATAAGGTGTATGAGAAGGCCAAGAAGAAGGTAGCTGGCAAAACGTCATTCTACTTTTTGGACGGGCCTCCTTACACGTCAGGCAAAGTCCACCTCGGCACGAGCTGGAATAAGTCGCTCAAAGATATGTTTCTTCGATTCAAGCGCATGTCTGGTTTTGATGTGTGGGATCGCGCTGGCTACGACATGCATGGCCTTCCGACAGAAAACAACGTGAGAAAAAAGCTCAAGCTGTTCACGAAGAAGGAAATCGAAAATTATGGTCTTGCGAAGTTCAATGATGAGTGCGAGAAGTTCTGTGTTGACATGATGCACGTCATGAACAAAACGTTTACGGACCTCGGCATTTGGATGGATTTTGAGCATGCCTACCAGCCGATCTCGCGAGAATACATCAGCGGCGAATGGTTCCTTATCAAGTCTGCGCACGACAAAAAGAGACTGTATGAAGGGCTCAGAACGATGTCGTGGTGTCCTTCCTGTCAGACTAACCTTGCAAAGCACGAGTTGGAATACGCAACGGTGACGGACGAATCTATTTTCGTAAAACTCAAGGTCAAAGATAAATCAAACGAGTATCTCATTATCTGGACGACGACTCCGTGGACGATTCCGATGAATTTGGCTGTCATGGTCAACCCGGAACTCGACTACGTAAGAGCAAACGTCGAAGGGGAAGTCTGGATCATGGCGAAAGCGCTTGCAGGAACACTTGTCAGCGCTGTCGCAGAAAAGAAAATGTCCATCTTGGAAGAATTCAAGGGCGAAACGCTTGAAGGCTTGGAATACACGCATCCGTTTGCCGACACGATTCACGATTACAAAGAAATGAAGGTTAAACATCCAAAGTTGCACACCGTCATTCTGAGTCAAGAATATGTCGACACGAGCGCAGGTTCAGGGTTAGTTCACTGCGCTCCGGGTTGCGGTCCGGAAGACTACGAAGTCGGCTACCGTAACGGTTTGCCTGCGTGGAATGTTGTTGACGAGCGCGGTTCGTTCCCTGCAAGCATGAAAGAATTCGCAGGATTCATCGCGAAGAAGGACGATTCCAAATTCATTGATGCGCTCAAAAAGCGCAACGCAATCATCGCGACAACCAAAGTCTCGCACGACTACGGCCATTGCCAGCGGTGCCATCACGCGATTATCTTCCGAACGAGCAAACAGTGGTTCTTCAAAGTTGAAGATTTGAAAGAGCAGATGATTGAGGCGAACAAGAATGTGAAGTGGGTGCCGCAGGCGGCGTTCAACGCGTTTGATTCGTGGCTCAAAAATCTCAGAGACAACTCGATTACGAAGCAGAACTTCTGGGGTACTCCAGTACCGATTTGGAAGTGTTCGCAATGCGACAAGCATGATGTGTATGGCTCGTTAGATGAGCTTGAAGCGAAGACAAAAGTCAAAGTCACGAAGTTGCATCGTCCGTGGATTGATGAAGTAACGTACGCCTGCAGTTGCGGTGGTACGAAGAAGCGTATTCCTGACGTACTTGACGTCTGGGTTGACGCCGGTACAGCGTCGTGGAACTGTCTTGATTATCCGCAAAAGAAGGATTTGTTCAACAAAATGTTCCCTGCTGACTTTATTTTGGAAGGTAAAGACCAAATTCGTGGCTGGTTTAACTTGTTGATGATTGCGAGCATGTTGTGTTTCAACAAGCCGAGCTTCAAGGCGGTGTACATGCATGGTTTCATTAACGATTCGCAGGGTCGTAAGATGTCAAAGTCTCTTGGCAACCAGATTGAGCCGGAAGAGGTCGTTAGCGTCTACGGCGCGGACACGTTGAGATACTTCCAGACGGGTTCTGCCGCGCCTGGCATCGACCAATCATACAATCCTGAAGATGTCAAGCTGAAATACAAAAATTTAGTCGTTCTTTGGAACGTGCACAATTTCCTTATTGAGATGGCAAAAGACGCGCCGGAAAGCAAAGCAGGTGCGGACGTTCCCGAGCATTACATTTTGAGCAAACTCAACACGACCATCCAAGCAGTCACGCGCGCGTTTGACGAGTACAGACTCAACGAAGTTCCTTGGCTCATCGAAGAACTCTACTTGGAACTCTCGCGAACCTACATTCAATTAGTGCGAGACAAGGCAAACAGCGAGGACAAGGGAATTGTTATCGCGACCATCAAGCGTGTCTTGCTGGACACTATTGCGATGCTCGCGCCTGTAGCGCCATTCATCGCGGAACAGATGTATCAGAATCTCAAGGAAGCCTTCAATCTGAAAGCGGAAAGCGTGCACTTGTTGGACTGGCCGAAGTGTAACGCCAAAGAAATCAACACGAAGCTTGAGCAGCAGTTTAAGATTGCGGGCAACATCATGCAGGCAGCCCTTTACGCGCGAGAAAAGATCAAGCTCGGCGTCCGATGGCCAGTAAAGGGAATCGTCGTATTAACGGTCAATCCTGACGTCAAGCTCGCAATTGTTGGGCTTGGCGAAGTCATTAAGTCGCAGGTCAATATCAAAGATATCAAAGTGCAGGAAGCGCTTCCGGAAGTCAAGGAAGAAGTACACATTAACTCAGCAAACATCGGTAAAGCATTCAAGCAGCACGCTCCTGCGGTCATGAAGGCGCTCCAAAGCACGAAGTTGAGCGACATTGCAAAGCAACTCAGAACAGGCGCGTACATTCTCAAAATCGGCGAAACAGAATTCAGACTTACACAGGACCATTTTACGTTTGTGCGTACGATGCCGGATCATCTTGTTGAAGTGCCGTTTAGCGACGGCATTGTTTACTTGGACAAAGAGTCAACGAAAGAGCTGGAAGCCGAGGGTTTCATGCGCGAAGTCATGCGTCGAATTCAGGAAGCCAGAAAGAAAGCAGGTCTTGAAAAGCAGGACAAGATTGATCTTCACTTGGAAGTTTCGGATGACGTTCGCGAGATGTTGAAGGACTGGCACGCGGTCATTGCGGAAAAGGTCAACGCAAAGATGCTGAAAGTCGATGTAAGTCCGCCGTCAAAGCAGCACAAGAACCGTTCTTCTGAAGAATTGAAGGGCGAAATTTTCTCGATTCATTTTGATGTGGTTTGAACGGCGAGTTTGTCCCACCAGTAGCGGGTGAGTTCTATTTTTCCTAAATAGGATAAGTCATTGCCTGACCGAACAAAGTTATCTGATCCAGAATAACGAGTGTGGGGACTGATGAAAAGGAAATCGAGGTCTTCTTCTTTGTGTAGTTTGCTGATTTTTGTTTCGAGGCGGCGAACTTCGGACGTGATTCCAGGGAGTGAATGTTGGGGGTTGAACGTGACGGGAAGGCCATCAACAACGTATTCAACACTAGGATAATGCAAAAAGGAGTTGGGATTGCTTTCTCGAAACAAACGTATATCATCAATAAAGGTGTTGTGGGTTGCGATAAAGCGTTTAATTGTTGATTTGCAGAGGGGTATGTTTCCGCAACGAACGGTTTCTTCGATGTCGAGCAAATAGTTGCACAGAATTTTGTGGTTTTCAAGAAAGTCTTCGATGACGGGGCCGTGTACTTTCATTCGGTCTGCGAGCGTTCCGTGACTTGATTGGCCCCAGAGTGGCGGCACAACATCAATGTTTTTGTTGCAGCGCAAGGGGTCGAGTGCGGAGTTAGCAAGAGCATGATAAAAGCCAAGTAATTGGTGGCGCAAGGGTCGTTGTGGCTTGGCATAGTGCATATATTGGGCAATTTAAGGACTGTTTAAAAGTATTTGTGTTGCGACTGATTTAAATACTCGTTTTGCTTACAAGTTTTAATCATGAGAGAGACTCCACTTGCTGAATTAACATTACGAAAGTATGAGAAGCCGTTTGATATCAGAGGAAGAGATTTAGTAAAAAAGATTTGTTTGAGCCTTGGACTTTTGCAGCCAGGTGATTCTCGCGACGTTATTGTTGATGTGTTCTCCGTCTTAATCATCGACCGAAGTTTGCAGGACTCAGATACTATTGAGCGCAGAGTCAAAGAATTGCGCAGAGTGGAGAAACTGCCGTTGCGCGGCGTTGCTCCGTCAAATATCAGGCGTCAATTGAAGAGATTAAGGGATATTTATTTGGTGGAGAAACAAGGCAGCCAGTACAGAATAACGGAAGGAGCAAACCTCAAAGACTTGTTTGAAGAGAAGATTGAGAAGTTCTATCTGCGAACAATTTTGGAACGCGTGAAAGAATACTTGTCAGAGCTGGAATTACGCTGATTCTTTGCGAAGATAGAACGTAACTTGTTTTTCGGAAACGACTCGCCCGTAGCTCAATTGCTTAGCTTCGAGGTATTCTTGGACTCCTGCGATAGTTTCGCGTGACTCTTTCGTATCTAACTTAGATAGGATGAGGTACAGCTCTAACGTGGATTGTTCGTTGCTCATACTCCTGTTTCCTGACGGTCCCTTTATAAAGCTTATGGAAAAACAAGGTTTAAATACTACTAACTAGAGATGACAAAGCATGGAATATACTCGGAGAGAAATGCTCGCATTGACAGGTCTCGGACTTGCTGGATTGCTGGGTTGCGAAGCGAAAGCAGTGGAAGAGACGAAAGCGTGCACGTTTGCAAGAGAATATCCGAACAGCGAGTTTGCGCGCGTCATTGAGCGGGTTCCGGTTCCAAACGCAGTGAAATGTCTGGTGCATGTGCGGCAGCAGCACAGCGTTGAAGCAACTGTTTTTGAAAAGTTTATTGCGCCGAGTTTTGCGATTCCGGAAAAGCGCGCTCAATGGCAAAAGACGTATGCGGACATCAACTCGTGCCAAAAGGAAATCGCGGAAATACTTTCTGCTGCTGCAAAAAAGTATGCTGGTGATATCTCTTTTTTTGCGGAAGGCGGTCATGGAAACGTTTCTTTACGGCAGGCACGAGAAGCATATGCGTTGACGCTGCAGCGAATCGATAAGAGCAAACTGTTTGATTTTCCTATTCTTGACCGCATTCTTGAGTATCAGTCATTAAGCCAAAAAAAGCAGTCGATGGAAGAGCACTTGCGATTTTTGCAGGTGCAGGAACAGATTGACACGATAAAATACATTCCTGGGGGTGATTTGTTTCTCGCAAAAGACGGCATCATTTCGCTGCAAGGCGCGGAAACAGAGGAAGGGAGCAGGATCGCAAGAGAGAAGATTTTGTCATCACCCGATCCAAAAAATCCTCCGAAGGAAGTCTTGCAAGAAGTGAACACGATTCGCGAAAATGCTGTGCTGAGCTTGGTGGAAAAATCATCTTCAGTGATGAATTTTGTGACGTTCGGCGCCGTTCACCAGTTAGGAAAAACCGTGCAGGAATGGAACAAAACGCACGCGTGCGTTTATTCGTTTGTTTCAGTGACGCCTAACTCATGCGAGAAGTAAACTTCATTCCCACAATCCTTAAATAGTTCTGAAAACGGAATAGTGTTATGTTTGAACTTCCGCAAAAACCGACAAGAATCCGCACTGAGTCCGAAGATAAGAAGGAAGGCGCGTGTCCGAAGTGTTCTGGTAGAATGACGAAGAACTTTGCATCAATCTCAGGTAATGCAAAGTACATTAACTGGCTGTGCGAAGGTTGCGGTCACAAAGAAACGAAGTGCTTGGGCGTTCTGAAGTAGTTCCAAACCTTTAAATACAAACTTTCTCTTAATTTAGTCATGTCTGTCTATCCTCCTCGTGAAGATTCTCATTTGTTAGCTGACCAAGTCAGAAAGTACGCGAAAGGAATTGTATTGGATATGGGCACGGGAACAGGAATCCAGGCAGAAGCCGCGTTGGAAAAGCCTGAAGTGGAGCAAGTTTATGCGGTTGACAAAAACCCGAAAGCCATAGCTCATTGCAAAAAGACCATCAAGAAAAGAAAGTTGGTCTGTCTCAAAAGCGATTTGTTTGCGGCGTTTAAGGGTAAATTAAGCAAGTTGCAGTTTGACACCATCGTGTTCAACCCGCCATACTTGCCTGCGGATGGCCACAAGCCAGATATGGCGTTGATTGGCGGCAAGAAGGGGTATGAGGTCATTCAGCGATTTTTAGACCAGGCTCCGAAACATCTCAAGCCTGACGGCTGCATTCTCTTGCTCTTTTCGAACCTCACCCACCGACAAAAAGTCGAAGAATTCATCCTCTACAACGGTTTGGATTTCAAGCAATTAGCAAGCGCAAGAATGTTTTTCGAGGAATTGTTTGTGTACCTCATCACGAAAAACGAAGCCGCGAAAAAGCTCGAGCCGAAGGGGTTCAAAAACATTCATTACTTTGATGACGGAAATAGAGGCATCATTTACACAGCTAATTACAAGGGAACAAAGGTTGCTATCAAGCTCAAAAAGCCGAATTCGGAAGCGGTTGGAAGAATGCGTAATGAAGGAAAGACGCTTGAGCTCGTGAACAAGAAGGGCATGGGTCCGAAGTTGGTGGAAGCCAAGCCGGATTATGTCGCGTACGAATTTGTGGAAGGAGAATACTTGAAAAATTGGCTTCCGAAAGCGCCAAAAGCAAAAGTAAAACCGCTACTCAAAGACTTATTCGAGCAGGCATTTACGCTCGACCAGATGAACATCACAAAGGAAGAGATGCACCGCCCATTGAAGAACGCCATCGTGACGAAAAAGAACAAAGTCGTGATGATTGACTGGGAGCGTTCTCACCCGAGCAAAAAGCCGCACAACGTGACGCAACTCTGCCAGTTCATCATGGTGTGGAAAGAGACATTAAAAAAGAAAGGCATCAAAATAACGGACAAACAGCTCATCGAAGCCGCACGAGCTTACAAGACGAATCCAGGTCACAACTCTTTTAAAGCGATACTCAGTCTTTTGTAGTGTGGCACCTGAATTGAGCCCTGAAGATAAATTGGCAGCTGAAACGAAGTACAGCTCGCTTCTTGAACACCTTGATGTGTTTCATAATCTCGACCGAAAACTTGGTCGTATGTATGCCGTGCTGGATTCTCAGGGAATGCTTCGTTGCGCGAGCAAAGACCTGTGCGGCGTTTTAGGGGTGTCGCAGAAAGAGGCTGTGAGGCCGTTGCGTGAGTTTCTCAGCACTGATTTTTATGAGGAAGGTCTGCGTCATGTTGCGTTCTGGGCGGACCGTTCAAAAAATGTTAAACCTGACGATATTCCGAAAGAGCGGGCGATTCTTGAAAAGGAATACGCGCGCATGAAGCAAAAATTCAGTATTGAGCGCAGACTGACTGAGTTTGCGAAGATGCAGAAGACGTTCAAGGACGTGCGCGCGCAGGAGTTCGAGTTTCCCTACCAGCTTCGTCTCAAAGGAAAAGCGCCGTTCAATGTGGATGTGACCGCGACGATGGTAAAGGATGCGCGTCGCGAGTATACCGGAACGATTTTGGCATTCGCGCCGTACAAAGAAAAAACACCATGGTACAAGAGAGTGTGGAACAAATTCATGGATTTCGAAACGTATACGGTGACGGATGAGGAATTATTGGTTGTCCGGTCGTTGGAGAGCGTTACGGACGCGGAAGCGTACATGAATCGTGTGTTTACGCATATGAACACGCAATTGTTAGCGCGCCACACGAAACAGTCGACGAAGAAGCTCGTGATTAATCTGCGCGATGTCCCTGAAACGGTGAAGACTGATTACGTGAAGATGCTGTTTAACTTTGTGGGTGAGTTCAGTGCGCAGGACTTGATTATTGGCAATCCAAATTCTACAGTGCATGCGGCAATAAAGAAGTATGTGAGTCCTGTCCCGCTCGTGAGATCGTTGCTGTACCGGTATCAGGGAACGCAGTCGATTCCTGAGCTTGAGCAGTTTATTGAAGGCGCAATCTCCGATTTGCGCGTTCGAAGTCATGATGCCAACATCATTCCAAACGCAAGTGTACAGCCTGACGTCAAGAATTCCGAAAGGGAAAGTCTCGACATACTTGCTGATTTCGAACGCCCTGAACAGCAGTCCTAGAGCCGTTGGACAGGCGTTAAAATGCAATCCGTTCGCTCCGACTGTTCCTTGTCATAGAGTTGTCAAATCAGATGGTTCTTTAGGTGGTTTTATGGGGCAAACAAAAGGGCAAGAGATTGAAAAGAAAAGGAAGTTGTTGAAGGGAGAGGGGATTGTTGTTGAGCGCGCAGTAATCAAGGATTTTGCGACAAAACTGTTTGAGTTCTAATGCGGTGAGGTTATCTTCCTGAAAGAAGTCGTGCGGATAAGCTTTCTGCCCAGCCCGTGCCGATGTCCCAGAGCGCTTTGCGCGTGCGTTCAATATCATAGGGGATGGTGCGGTAGAGCACTTCGCGGGTGTCCGTATCGTAAATGACGTAGCATGCGTCGGCGATGTTGTCGCGTGGCTGTCCGACGCTGCCGACGTTGATGAGTGCGCTTTTGTTCGGGAGTAGTATTTTTTTGTCGCGTGAACCGTTGAATGCGAGGCTGTTGGGGAACACGTCATGTTCTTGGTGTGCAAATGGAACGTGGCTGTGGCCGAAGAACGCGAGGGTTGCTGGCGGCAAAATGGTGTATGCGAACGCGGCATCTGCAGGTTCACTTAAATAATACCAGTCGTGGCCGAGAACAGACACGTATTCGTCAGGAAGGATGAATCCATTGTCGTCCAACACAGGAGTGTCAGCGTAGGAGTATGGTGCGGCGTGCATGTATTGGGTGCCAGGCAGGAATGTTTTCAGGGGGAGGTTGCGCAGGAATGTTTCAGATCCCGCGAGTGTTTTTGCGGACCATATTGCGGAGTGGCGTGCAACGTCATTGAATCGGTAGGCGAGTGTTTGGTGTTCGGGGATGAATGTTTTGAGGGAATCGACTTGTTGAATGACTGCTTGGTCGTGGTTGCCAAGAATAGTGGTGTGACCGGTGCTTTCTGCGAGTGCGCAGGTTTCTTTCGGGAACGGTCCGTAGCCGACGATGTCTCCGAGGTTGTAACAGGCATCAACGTTTTGTTTTTTGATATCTTCAAGAACTGCTTCGTAAGCGGGAAGGTTGGCGTGGATATCGGAATAGACAGCTATTCTCATTGTGCACCGAACTCACCTCTTCGGAAGCTTATTTACTTTCTCGGTCTGGAACCGTTGTAATCGTTTGAGTGGTACGGCGCGTTCAACGCGTCTTGAAACTTGTTTGGGTTTTCTCGCGGAAACAATTGCTGGTTGGAATAGGTTGATTGGAGTGAAGAGTCAGGTCCTGAGGGCTGGTGCTTGAAATTCCACGCGCATCCTGATGCAAGTACAGACGTGCCGAGGATTGCTGTTTGAATGATTTGTTTAAGGTTCATGTTAATTAGGGGATAAGTGCGTATCGACCCATCGTCTTCTCTGTGCATCATTTGCCCGTCTTCCTCAAGAGTTCGGTCAAAATCCTCAGTTGAAGAACTTGCGGCAGTAAGCGAGCAGGTACGCATACGTTGCGCCTCAACATCGGGACGTGACATGTAGATAGAGATACTTTCGGAAATATTTTGTGGTGTCATTGTGTTCCTTCATCACCTCTCGTTCTTGCTACTGTAATTGATTAATAATTATCAGTGTAAATAATCTATCCAATCATACCCGTTCTCAATAGGCCTTATGCCCGTACGGGTTTCTTCGATTTGTGTCGGTTTACTTTCTTCAAGTTTTGTACGCGCTTGCTGAAGAACTAATTCAAGTTTAACTTCAGGACGAGACATATATACGCAGATTTTTTCGGAAATAGTTTGGTGTGTCATTGTGTTCCTTCACCACCTTTTCTTTTTGATTTTAATTAACTATTAACCATGTACGTCAAAATGTCCAGGATCTTCGTAGCTTTGAGGTCGTGTTTCTTCAATGCGCACAGTAGTTGCTTTCAAATACGCAGGGAGGATAGAGATGCCTTGCTCAGTAACACTGACAAGACCGAGTTTTTCAAACGCAATAATGTGCTCACCATACCTCGTCATATTTTGAATTGCTGGGTTGGAATTCAACCTTTGGTCAAGTTCTTTAACGTTGACGGGTTGTTCTGCACGTGCAATATCTTCCAATAAGGTAATTTGGTTAAACTTGAGAATAATTATCTTGCTGTCAGGGAGTTGAAGCGTAGCTTTGCACTCAGGATATCTATTCAAGAAAGTATCAGCGAGAATTGACGTTAGTTTGCTCGATTGTGATGTCATATTGTGTCCACCACCTCTCGTTTTTACAGAAATTTATTTCTTCGGTTTCTTGGTTTTCTTGATTTCTCTTTCGAGCTTTAATTTTTCGAGGAGTTCTTTGTATCTGTTTCGGATGGTGACTTCAGTAACGCCTGCAACATCGGCAACTTCTCGTTGCGTTCGCTTTTCGCCGTGAATCAATGCAGAAACATACAGTGCTGCGGCAGCGATGCCCGTCGGTCCGCGGCCAGAGGTTAATTCTTCTTCCTGTGCTGATTGCAAAATATCAACTGCTTTGGATTGTGTTTCAGGCGACAATTTGAGCGATGAGGCGAATCGTGCAATGTAGTCTGCAGGGTTCGAAGGCAAGATAGAGATGCCGAGCTCGCGCGTTACGAAGCGGTAGGTGCGTCCGATTTCTTTCTTCTCAATACCAGAAGCCTCAGACAGTTCGTCGAGCGTACGGGGCACTTCGTGGCGTCTGCAGGCAGCATACAATGCGCCAGAGACGACGCTTTCCATTGAGCGTCCGCGGACTAATCCGCGTTGGACTGCTTGGGTGTAAATCATTGCTGCTTCTTCTTCAACGGATTTGGGCAGCTTCAAATAGGATGAGACTCGCTTTAATTCAGCAAGAGCTAATTTCAAGTTTCGTTCAATTGCAGTGCTGATTCTGTATTGCCATTTTCGGAGGCGGAAGAATTTGTTTCTATCCTTGGCTCCTAATGAGAGTAAGTCTGCTTTTTGTCCGACTTCGGTGCCAAGTCCTTGGTCGAACTGCGTATACGTCATCGGTGCGCCAGTTCGTCTTCGAGAATCGCCTTCACCGGAGTCAGAATCAAATTCGCGCCATTCTTGGCCAAACTCAACCATCTTGTCTTCAACGACAAGTCCGCAGTCTTTGCAGATAATCTCGCCCTTCTCGCGGTTCATGAATAAGTTGATACCGCTGCATTCAGGACACTTTTTGACGTACATTTTGTGGTCTCCGTTAAAAAACTAATTTCCCCCAAAATCCCCAGTTCTCTCGCGAAAATCGTGTATGTTACAACACAATTAATCTTATATATAGTGCGTTTGAAGTAGTATTTAAACTTTGTGGTCTTCACCGAGAATAACTGCCTTTCTTTATATACACTACTCAGTATTTGAAGGTTGCGGTTCTTTTATTTCTATATGGAGAATAAGACAACTATGACCTTTCAGTCACCAAGGTTTATATTCGCACCTATCATAATAGGGTTGTAAACACACAAAAGGCGACATGCAGAACGAGAAAATTCTTACAGAATTTTACTGGTTCTAACCGTCAGGGATACGTCCTTGCGATAATAAATCGTTAGCGTGCACTGCACGTTGGTATTCTTGACAAACAAACAGTAGAGGAATCGAAAATGGAAGAAAATAAAGTATATCAGGGAAGTTTGGAAGACCGTTGCAAAACGGCGAGTAAATTGATTCGGGATGATCCGATGGCAGCAGTCATGTATTTGGCAAATCTGCCGTCAGAAAATCTGAAAGACCTGAAGCCAGCATACCTTGCACTCAAGGAATCGCTCGAGTCCCGTTACGCTCGCGGCCAGGCAGAACATCCTGACGAAGCAAAAGCATACATGACAAGCTGTTTGCTCGAATACGTAAACCAAAAACTGGCAGAATTCGACGGCAAAGATAAGCAGAAGATGCCGAACGCTGGGTCTGAAAAGCTGTATCGTGGACCACCTGAACTCGGAAAGCAATACAAAGGCAAACTTGAAGAAAAAAAGCCTTACTCCGGAAAGAAAACGGCTTAAGTTAAGTCGGAAATATCTGGAATAGTGGTAGTTTTGTTCGGCACATCAGGAAAGTCTTTTTGTAAAAGGTCTGTTGCTTTTTTGATGGCGCGAAACTGGTCTTTATCAGAGGGACCGCAATAGACCTGAATGCGGACGTTTGCTGTTTTGACTGCTTCCGGAAGTTCTGTTCCGCGCTGCAGAATAAGATAAAATGGTTTGTCTAGTTTTTTTGCGTATTCAATCTGAGCGATAAGAGAAGGGTTATTCGGGTCGTCTTTGGTGATGATGCAGATGAATCCTGCAGAAGATTTGATGCGCTCATATGCCTGTGACAATACAATATTCACAAGATGATCATCAGTCATAAAAGAGGGAAAATGGCGAACGTTTAAAAACACTTAGGTGTAACAAGAGATAGA
>CAYIEN010000004.1:62789-72975 GCA_964362535.1 uncultured Methanosarcinales archaeon
TAAAAGAGGGAAAATGGCGAACGTTTAAAAACACTTAGGTGTAACAAGAGATAGAAGACAATTATTGCCGCTGTCGCATACACACCTCTGCTGAGGTGGTCGCGACATCGTCAATGTAAGTACGAAAGTGTATTTGCATCGTAAGAACGCACATTTAATTGCCGCTGTCGCATTCACGCCCAACTGAGGTTGTGCGGACGCGCCATCGGCACATTTAATACGGACTCAAAACTCCGTAGTAAGTAACGACAATAAGTGCCGCTGTCGCATAATCCGGTATTGCGTCCGCCTTGAGAGCGGATCCCGCAAGGGGCTGTAGGTTCAAATCCTGCCGGCGGCGTAGAAGTTTTACAGTACAGGTGCGTTACTGAGCATCTGCAACAAGCCGTCGAGTTCGTCGACGTCTTTCTGCGTTTTTGCGTGGTTTGTTTTGCCGACTTTTTCGATGTCGACCATGATGAGGAAGTTTTTGGCTTCGTCGAGTCTGCCTTGGAGTTCTTTGCACTTGGCAGAATCTGGTTGTTTAGTGAGCGCTTCTCGAATTTCTGCGATGTAGCTTTCCTGGATTGATTTCAATACTTTGACTGCTCCGCGGTGTTTTGCGAAGCGTTTGTCAACTTGCATGTAGCGTGCGTGTTCGATTGCGTTTTCGACGGCGGGAAACTTGTCAAGGATAAGTTTTGCCGTGCTGAGTGACGTTTCAACGTCAAGGAATGCTCCTGCGCGGTATTGTAAATAAGCGAGTTTTGTGATGTTTTTCAAGATGTCTTTTTTCTGCGGGTCGTGTTTTTTGGACAGCGTTAAAGCTGTTTTGGCGAGTTCCTCGAGGCGTGAGCTTGCGGGTGGGTATTTGCGTTGTTTGATGAGTGTTCTCGCTTGGTCGATGCCTTCTTTGATGCGGAGGTAGCGGATTTGTGTTTGGGTGAGCTCGAGTTTTAAGTCCTGAATTTTTTCTTCAAGAAGTAAACCTGAAAGCGTGACTGATTTTCTGGTTTCAAGATATTTTTCTTCGGCTTGGATTTTACGGCCAAGTTCAAGGATGTTCGGGATGAGGAGGCGTTTGGATACGTCTTTTCTTCGCATACCTTCAAGCAGGATGTTCATATCGTCAGAAATATTTTCCAGGTGGGGAAATTCTCGGAGTGTTTTTGGGTGTGGGATGGCTAAATTGGTGACGGTTGTGCGTAATGTTGTTTCGTCGCCTTCTGCGTAGGCGGGTTGTGCGGCGAGTAATTCGTAAAAGATGGCACCGAGGGCGTAGACGTCAGTCCATGGACCAAGTTTCGCGGGGTCGCCTGCCCATTGTTCGGGAGCCATGTATCTGGGAGTGCCCATGGCGCTTCCCGCGATAGTCATTTGGGTTTGTTCGGCGTCTGCGAATTTTCCGAGACCGAAGTCGATGAGTGTGGGTCTGAGTTTGTTTTCTTTTTCAACCATGATGATGTTGCTGGGCTTCAAATCTCGGTGCCAGATGGGTGGATGGCTTGGATCGTCATGGCAGTATTGGAGTGTTTCGGCAACGTCAAGTATTATTTCAAGAGCAGTTGGTGCAGGCATGGGTTTGCCGGTTGCGCTGGTCACTGCAAGGGTGTGTCCTTCAAGATATTCCATGAGTAGACATAATCCGTAATTGGGGTCGGGGACAAATCCGAAATATTGCACGATGTTTGGATGTTTTAACGAGCTCAAAATGCGTACTTCTCGGAGGAATTGGTTTTTGCACATCTCGACAAGACGTTTGTCAAGGTCTTTGGGATCTACTTTGTCAAATCCGAGTGGTTCGTGTGCTTTGATGGCAATCCGTTTACTCGATAACGCAGGATCAATGTAACTGAGAATATTTTGGAATTTGTTGTGTGCCGCTTCCGGATTTTGGTCTCGTAATCGTCGGTATTCGTTCCATTGTTCGTTTGCGGCGCAGAATGCTTTGTAGCGGGTTTCTTCGTCGGTAACGGGGCGGAATGTTTGCGTATCCGTGTGTTTTTCCGGTGCTTCCAAGCCCAATAAGGGTGCAAGATTGGAATCTCCGAGAAGGTAGCGTTCCGCAACTAACGCGAATAAATTTTCGAGTTGGCCTTCGTAAACAACGCCAAATCCGCCTCGTTTGATTTCTTTGTCAACGCGTGCGATGCGGTTGATGAGGTATTCTGATTTAGGTTTTGCGACTTCAACACTCATGTAATGAAGTGCCAAAGGTCGATTTAAAAGCTTTATGACTACTAACATTTAAAAACAAAAAGAGTGTTGTAGCATTGTGAAAAAAGAGCTCGCGAGTGATCATATTTTTGGTCCGCATCAGCACAGTTCGTTTCTGCACTGGTTTGAGTGGTTTACGGACTTGATTATTCCTTACTTGCTGGTCATTCTCGCGGTTGAACTTATCGTCGACAATCCGTTTTGGACGCTGTATTCTTTGGAGCATCTTGAACCGTTTGTGCATTACTTAGACAACTTTGTTTTGTTCTTTTTCGTCGTGGATTTGTGCTTCAAATGGACGCATGTACGTAATCTTCCGCGATTTTTGAAGCTATATTGGCTGGACATCATCGCAGTGTTGCCGTTATACTTAGGTTTCCGGGTGTATGCGCGGTTTGCATCGATTGCGGCAACAGGTGAAGAGATTGCGGAGTTGCAAAAGCTCACCCATGAGGCAGTATTGGCGAGAGAAGCGCGGTTGATTAAGGAGGCCGAGATGCTTATTCGTGAGGAAAAGCTGTTGAAGGAAGCCGGACCGATTTCTCGCGGCTTGCAAACGATGGAACGAAGCCTTCGATTCGTGAGTGGCAGGCAAGAAGTGGCTCAGATGGGCATGAAGCATGCTATTTTGAAGAGCGAGAACTAACGAAACATTTAAATATTCTATAGTTATAGCTATAGTAATGACGACTACCATTCAGGTTTCAGACATGACGAAACAGCTCTTAGACCAGCTCAAAGCTCGTGAGCACGCTGATTCATTCGATGCTGTTGTTGAGAAGTTAGCTCGTGAAAAGATGGCTGTGCCAAAATCAATGTTCGGCAGTGCAAAAGGACTTGGTCCCTGGAGAAAAGAGGATCGTGATGACCGAGATCTCTGAGTATGTTGTTGACAGTTCTGCATGGATTGAATACTTTGATGGTAGTGAGAAAGGAAAAAAGCTTAAACTCATCATCGAAACGCAACGTTTGTCGACGAGCAGTATCGCTATTGCGGAAATTGTAGATGTGTCGATACGCAGACGAAGAACTCACGCTGCCGAAATACAGTTTATCGAAAATCGTTCTACGGTGTTGCTTCCTGGTCCTGGGCTTTGCATGCTTGCTGGACAGCTGAAATCTGAACATCGCAAAAAGCATCCGAAATTTGGACTTATTGATGCAATACATCTTGCTACTGCAATTCAACAGAAAGCAACGCTTTTGACTACAGATACTGATTTCGCAGGCATGAAGAACACCCTAGTCGTCTAACTCTCACTTTTACTAGGTAATCAGATAGTGCCTATCTTCTTTCTACTTCAAACAGACTCAGTCATCACTTTGGGCAGTCCTTCATGAATGCCTTGTTGACGACTCAAAGAATACAAGGAACGAGTACTGGAGACACAAACTGACAGGGGAAGAACAAGAAGGAACACTCACGAACGGCAGTTTGGCACGCGGCGAGCCGTGGGTTGGCCCCGTCGGGGTGCAATCCGAATCCAGTGGGTTCGGATGCACAATCGAACGGAACGTTCGATTTGTGGCGAGTAGGCATCAGCCGTCGCGTTGCCAAAACTGCCACAAAAATGAAAGCAGACACAACAGTCACGAACAAAAAAGAAAGTGTATGAAGGAAAAGTGAGAGTTTGTTTGAAAATCACAAAAATTCATTAGGCACTATTGAGATGGGCTTCAAAAAAGGTGAGAACTTCTATGAAGACTTACAGATTGACCCGCACGACATCTCTATACATTCGTTCAAGGCAGCCAGATAGTCTGTTTCGGAGGTCTTCATCATCAGAGGCGTGTCTCAACTGTCGCATTGCGTCACAAACGCGAAGAATCAAGTGCACAACATCCCCTTCAGGCATGTCGGTGTAGTTCAAAATCTCAGTAAAATCTGCGCCGGAAGCCCATTTCGTAATCAATAGTGAGAGTCGTTTCAAGGCAAACTTGTTGAGATTCTCGAAAACGTAACCATTCACCTGCAATTTCTTCAACAAAGCATCATCAAAAGTAGTATTCTTCTGCACGGTAAATGTGACGTTCTTTCTCTCCTCGAACACAATAGTGGAAATCAGCAAGCATAATTCTAATTCGTCAAGGCCTTTTTGTATGTCAGTAGCAAATATCTCTCCAAGCAACAACTCATTCGCATACACATTGAGCAAAAACTCTCCTTTCCACGTCATTTTTGCTTCAGGAGTCAAATAGCCCATCTTTTGGAGCTGCTTGACCTTGTTGTTGTAGCTCGCAATGATTCTGACTTGGCTTCCTTCCATTTTTCTGACGAAAAAGTCAAAGTTGCTTCTGAGAATGATTTCGCGTTCTTCGGGCGTGTGGTGCGCTATCAAGTGCATGACGGTGTTGAAGGATAATTTGAATTGTGAACGAATCGGCTCAGTATCTCCCGTAATCAAATACAAGTATTTGTCCATGTCAGTCATCTTGCGATCAACTAAACCAATGGCGTAACCAATCGTATCAAGTCCTCGACGACCTGCTCGTCCTGCGAGCTGGAAATATTCCTTCGAGTTCAGCATTCTGAAATTCATGCCGTCCCATTTTGTCAAGGAAGAAAAGATAACTGCTTTAGTTGGCATGTTGATGCCGACTGCGAAGGTCTCGGTAGTAAACAAAACCGAAATTAAGTTGGCTGAAAAAAGCAATTCTACTGCTTCTTTCAATTGCGGCAACAATCCTGCGTGGTGGATGGCGATTCCTTTCGAGGCCAATTGTCGCACCATGCGTACGCTTTCCAATTCGCGCAATTCTTCGGGGATAGTTGACCTGAAAATATTGCCAACGCTAGCAGTTTGTTCGGCGGTTAAGAAGTTGAACCTTGCGGCAACGTCAACTGCTTTGCGTTCGCATTCTCGTCGGGAAAACACGAAATAAAAGCAAGGGAGTATGCCTTGGGATTTTAGTTCGGCAACGATTTGGTGTGGTTCGACCACAATGAACTCTTTTTTGTTGTGTTGGTGTTTGCCGCGGAAGCGTTGGCGTGGTTGGTCTTCGTGAACAGACAACAATTTATTCATTTCGGCAGGTTCTTGCAGTCCGAAATCTCGGTCGAAGAGCAAGTGTTTCAGAGGTACAGCACGATGTGCGTATTTGACAACGGTAAGGGGGTGTTTTTTGATGTGTTTGATCCAGCCTGCGAATTGTTCTGCGTTCGGAATCGTTGCAGATAGGCAAAGGAAGCGTAGATGGTCTGGTGAAAAGATTAAACTCTCCTCCCATATCGTGCCGCGTTCGATGTCTGAGATGTAGTGGATTTCGTCAAAAACGACGTACGCAACCGTATCGAGGAGTGAATCGTGCGAAAGCAGCATGTTGCGGTAGATTTCGGTTGTCATCACAAGAATGCTGGCTTCCGTATTGATCTGAACATCTCCGGTGATGATGCCGATGGCTTCTTTGCCGTAGGTTTTTTTGAAGTCGCGGAATTTTTGGTTAGAAAGTGCCTTAATCGGTGCAGTGTAGATGACGCGTTTGCCTAACTTTCGGTATTTGTCAATGACGTAGTCGGCAATGAGTGTCTTTCCCGTTCCGGTAGCGGCAGAAACGATGACTGTTTCGTTGCGATCGACCGCCTCGATGGCTTTGACTTGAAAATCATCGAGCGTGAAACCGTTGAATTGCATGTTCATTACCCGTAAACTGAATCGTGATGTTGATAGTCTAATAATTTAATGGTGTTATTTTTTTCATCAATTTCGTAAATAAGAACAAATGAGGAGTCTATATGGACGCGTCTGCTTCCTTTTTTGTCGCCTCGCAGAGGTTTAAAATGGTATGGATCCGCAAGTACTTGTTTGATTTTTTTATCAAGCGCTTCGAGTTGTTTTTTATCTCTTTGTGCAAGTTTCTTGAAAAGTTTGTCTAACTGTTCAGGGATGTCTAAAAGAAATACCATTACTCAAGACCATAACGCTTGGCAAAGCTTTCAACACGAATAAATTTGCCCTTTCTGATACGTTCGAGTTTTTCAATAAATGCTGCTTTCAGGGGAGGGTCATCTTCAATTTGAGATTCCATGAACATTTCGACTTGCTTGCTCATGCTGATTCCGTGGGACTTGCAAAAGTGCGCAAACCGCCCATAGACCGTCTCATCCACGTTAAATGATTTTATCATACATTCACCAGTTATATAACATTATGTAAGGTTATATAAGCTTTTCGGCTTCAAAAATAATCGAGCGTAAAACCTTTGAATCGCATGAAAAAAAAGGCATTCGTGGAGCTTTATAAAGGTTCGTCCACAAACATTTTTAAACCCATTTTAGCTTAAAATTGCATGGTCCCAGAAACGAACGGCAAACGTAAACTTCTCTTTACCCTCGATGAGGAGACCTATGCTGCAATCACTAAAGTGCAGAAGGAATGTAATTATGATATGCCTGCAGGTGTCGTCAGGGATGCACTTACACTCTATTTTGGGATTCGAGAACAAGCAAAGGAAGGATTCCACGAAATAACCTTGAAGAATCCAAAGACTGGCGAAGAAAGAGTTCTGGTTGATTCTCACTTAGAAATTCTTTTGAAGACGTATTTCCCGAAAGGGTAACTACTTCCCCCATATCTGTTTTCCGTTCTTGTGTATCTTAGAAATGCGGTGTAGTGGTACGAAGTCTTCGTGGCCTTTGTGCTCGACGACCATGACGTTGTGTTCGATTTTGCGGACGTTTTTGGGTTGTACTTTTTCGTGCTTGCCAGTAATCTCATCAAAATAATGAATCAAATAGCCTTCTTCTTTTTTAGCTTCAGACAGCACGTTGTGCAGGACTTTGGTGAGTTTGTTTGCTTTGTGTGAGAACACGTCGAATTCGCGATAAATTAAGCCGGAGAGTGTGAGCGCGACAAGTCCGAGGAAGAACGAAACGTATACGTTGTTGAGTATGGGGATTTCGTCAAAGATGCCCCATACACCTCGCCAGAACACAATCAATGCCGTGGCATAAAAGAGTGCTTTGAGAAAGCTTTTGTCTTGGTCGGAAAGAGTCATGTGATGGTGAGTCCAGGGTTTTTCTTTGCAGTGTCAAGTGCGTATGCGAGTTCGTCGCGGTTGTGTGCGTGAATGGTGTACAGGATGTCTCCTTTGTTGACTTTCCAGTGAAGGTGTGCGTGGAGATATATGCCGGAGCCTTTGTCCGAGGGTGCGCCTGCGTCTTTTGCGATTTGTGCTATTTGGTGGTTGTCCATGTCAGTGATACGTCCGGTTTTCCACGCGAGTGCATCATGAGTTAAAGGGCTGATGGGGACTTTGTTGGCGTCAATGATGCGTGCTCCTCCTTGGGCGCGAATCATTTGCACGAACTTTTTGTAGGCGAGTCCGGAATCAAGAATGTGCTGGGCGAGTTTGCCGCCTTCTCCTTTGCGGGCTTTGCCGCCCATCTCGAGCATTTTGCCGGCCATGAGGAGTGATTTGACGCGTAGGTCGGCGGGTCCTCGTCTGTCGTCGGTTAAGACCCAGATGATGTCGCGTGCTTCGAGTGCAGGACCAATTCCGTTTCCAACAGGTTGAGAACTTTGCGTGAACAATACATGCACTTCGATGCCTAAATGTTTGCCGAGGGTGACGAACTGTTTGCGAAGGTGTTGGCCGTCGTGTTTGTTGTGGACTTTGCCGTTCTTATCCAAAGGAATCTCAAGAAGAAGTTTAGTAGCTCCAACGCTTGCTTTTTTTGCCATGATGCTGGCGAGCATTTGTCCTTCGGCGTCAATATTGAGAGGATGTTCGACCGCAATGATTTTGTCATCAGCGGGAGCTAAGCTAATCGCTCCGCCCCAGATCATAAAGCCACCAATAGTACGTATCATGCTTTCCAATTTTTGTTTGCTCAACACGACATTCGTAAGAACTTCTAGTGTGTCAGCAGTGCCGGCTGGTGAAGTGATTGCGCGGCAGCTTGTTTTCGGAATAATAAGTCCAGCTGCAGCCACAATTGCGACAATGATGGGTGTTGTTCGGTTGCCTGGGACGCCTCCGATGCTGTGGACGTCCATGACTGGTTTTTTGTGAAAGTTGAGTTGCATGCCTGTTGTCGTCATGGCTTTTGTTAAGGCAATGATTTCGTGCATGTCCATGCCTTGGGTGTAGTTGGCAGTGACGTAGCTGGTCAGTTCAACATCAGTCAAATTGTTGTTCACGATGTCACTGATGATGGCATTGATTTGGTCGGGGGTGAGTTCTTTGCCGTCAAGTTTTTGTTTGATGGCAAGAACGCTTTTGGGAATGTGGCCGACGTGGAAGTCTACAGTATCGCCTTGTTTGGCGTGGAGTGTTGTAAGGACTTCTTCAAATAAACCAATGCGTCCGGGAGGGACGGCTTTCATGCTTTCGGCGATGTCGAGGATTGCGGTTGCTTTTCTTTTTCCTTTCGTGAGGATGAGTCGGTCATTGGCTCGTAAGTCCATTCGGGAAGCGTCGCTGCGGTTCAGGATGACGATAGAAACGCCTCCTGTGGCAATATCCATATCTTTTACTGGCATTCTCATGTGCGTTTACTTCGATGAACTGCTTTTGAGTTCGTCGCGTTCGTAAATATCGATGAAGGTCTTAAGCAGACCAAGAACCAGAGGTCCAATAACAAATCCGATGAATCCAATAGTGGCCAATCCACCGAGTGCGCCAATCAAAATCAATCCAGGGTGTACTCCTGCGCGTTCGCCGATGATTTTGGGCTTCAACAAGTTATCAACAGTGCTCACAACCAGTGTGCCCCAGAGTAACAGGCCGATACCGCGCCAGACCATGTCGGTGTTTCCGTCGCTTGAACCAACGACAATTAAGAACAGTCCTGCGGGCAACCAGACCATGGCGGTGCCGACCAAAGGAACGAGTGCAAGAATGGCCATGAGTAAACCCCAGAGTAAGGGTGATCCAACGCCGAACATCCAGAATCCTAATCCACCGAGCGCGCCTTGGATTAGTGCGACGATGAGGCTGCCGTAAATGACGGCGAAGGTGACGTCTTGAATTTTTTTGATGATGTGGTTCTGATGGCCGGGGGAGAGAGGGATGAGTTTGCGTGCGCGCGTGATGAGTTTTTCTCCGTCAATGAAGAGGTAGAACATCAAAAAGAAGGTCACAACCAGATTGAGTGCGATGGTGGGTATGCTTATGAGGAAGTCGGAGACTTGTTTGAGGACGAAGTTTGTTCCTTTGCTGATGCTTTCTTGCAAGTAAGCATTGGTGGTGGGGTCGGCAAGGATTGTTTTTAACGGTCCGGTGACGGTGCAGGCAAAACTGGTGACGCTATCTGGGCAGGCAACGCCGAAAATGTTGCCGGTGGCTAATTTTTGTTTGATTAAGACGTATCCTACGCGGGCGTCGGTGACGAGTGTGTTTGCGAAAAAGAAGATGGGTGCAATTAAGAGTACGATGAGTGTGAGGCTGATGATGATTCCTGAAGCGGTGGGGCTTTTGATGCGTTTGACAAGCCATTTGTACACAGGGTAGAATGTGTATGCAAGAACAAAGCTTGCAAGGATGGCTCCGACAAAGGGTTGGGCTATCTTATAGCTCAAGTAGGCAATGAGTGCGAATAAGACCAGAAAGAAGTACTTGAAGTATTCCTCTTTTTTCATCACCATCTTGTTCCTGATTCAGGGCTAAATGGTATATAAAGGTTTTGTGGGGCAAACGTTTAAAAAGCGTCATTTTGGCCCGTCTTAGTATGAAGCTTGACTCGCACGTGATTTTTGGGTATTTGGCAACGCATCCGCAATATATGGGTAGTTCGCAGAACTTGAGCAGGACGATGCAGTTGCGGAATCTTGCGGAAGCTGGTAAAAAGCTTGGTTTTTTGGAGGATTTGCCTCGGGTGCAAGCGCCCGCGGGCATACAAGAACAGTTTGATGCGTGGTGCGATGATACCTTGGCGGATCTCATCCGTCGGGCGACAGAGGAGCCAACTCATAAAATGACGTGCGACGAAGCGGTTACGGCCTTAGGTGCGAGCATTGCTGCGAAATATGTTGCGGTGTTGTTTGAACAC
>CAYIEN010000005.1:0-65415 GCA_964362535.1 uncultured Methanosarcinales archaeon
ACAGATTGTTTGTGTGCGGTTTGCTGCTTGGTGGGGAGTGAGTGAGTAGTTGTAGATGTAAACGAAATGAATTTGGCCAGGGAAGCGGTTAACGCTGGTGGAGTTATAGTAACCGAGTCTGAGTTTTGCACTCTGGTTGGACGTGATGGGGTATCGTATTGTTTGTCGTTCGATTTGGACGTTGTTGAGCCATGCGTGGAGGTACGAGCCATCAAGGGTCATGACGAGTGTGTAGTTTTCGTTGTTTTGTATTCCGGTGTGTCCGTTGTCGTTGAACGTGTGGCTTGTGTCGTTGGTGGAGTTCGCGTGTCGGAACTGTAGGTAGCCGGTGTCGAGTGTGCGGATGGTCCAGCCGCCGCCAAGAATGTCTTCGCTGAAATAGCTCACGATGCCTGCAAACTTGGTGACGTTATTCGGCGTGAATCCTATCACGATGGAAAAGTTGCTGATATTTTGGAAGCTGTCGGGCATGGTGTAGCTGATGCTGTCAACGCTGCCGTCAAAGCTGAAGTAGCTGCGGTTTGCGCACCAGCTTCCGGATGCGTTAAAGTTGTTGGCTTCCATTTCTGATGCGTTGACAGTCCAGTTGCCCGTGAGGCAGTTGCCGGTGCTGCTTCCATTGAAAGCGCAATCCATGAGTGGATCTTCTCGTGCGGGGTCGAAAAAGATTGTCGGATGTGCGGTTGTGAAAAGAGCGAAGAGTCCGAGTAATACACTTGCGAAAAGAAGGAAGCGTTTCATTTGCCGCGCCTCTTTATCGTGATACTTCCTTTGTCGAGCGAGAATTCGATGTCGTCTTTGTCTTTCCAATTGAGCAAATCAATAAGTGTTTTTGGTATAGTCAGTAGGTATTGGTCTTTGTTGGTCTTCTGCAGTCGTCTTGCCGGCTTCACAACATTCCTCTTTCACGAATAATTCATATGAATTATAGCAATATTATTCATATGACTTATAAAGGTTTCCCTCGAACGGGCAAAAGGAACAAACAGACGAATGATTTTTAAAGCAGATAACTGCTTCTCGTCGTATAAAGACATGCATCGGCGATGTAGCTCAGCCTGGTAGAGCGACGGATTCATAACCCGTAGGTCGGGAGCTCAAATCTCCCCATCGCCATTCACAATCATTCATGCCGCCATCGCATAACTCGGTATTGCAATAGCCTGGAAAGCTATGCCCGCAAGGGCATCCCGGTTCAAATCCGGGTGGCGGCGTATGGGAGTTCCGTATCGTTTTAGCGGGCTAAGACCGCATAAAGGTAGTCTTCCATTTCCTACCTACTACTGTATGGTGCAGATTGATGCTGACGCCGCAAAAAAAGCAAGTGAAATCAAGCTTGAGGAAAAAGTAGAACGCGAATTCGAAAAAGAAGGAAGAGAATTGATGGCGAGCATGCAACTAGAACATGACCGCGCGCATTTTAGTTTTTTGAAAGGAATGCTTCCGATGTATTTTTCCGTTCCGGGAAATGCTGCCTCGCTCTGTATCAAAGACAGATATGCACTTGAGGAACATAAAGACGTATGGTACCGTACGCACAATGTCAATCCAATACAACTCGTGGCATTGCTGGGATTATTTCATATATGGGCAGATCGCGTATTCGGTCCTCCAACACTTCCTCCTTTGTAAGAATTATTTCACCGCTCGAATCTTGTCCGCCATCAATGCCAAGGCATTCGGTGTTGCGTCGCGGTGTGCCCAGTGTTTGAATCCGTCATTGGGAAATCGAGGAATAACGTGCAAATGCGCATGGAAGATTGCTTGTCCCGCGACGGCTCCGTTGTTCATTCCAATATTAACTCCTTCAGCGCCGGTTGCGGCTTTGACTTTTTCGGCAACAATCTTAGCCGCAACAATAAGCTCGGCCATGTCTGCTTCGGGTGTGTCAAAGATGTCCGCGTGGTGGTGTCGATGGACAACCAGAGCATGACCTCTATTTACGGGCTGAATAGTTAAAAAAGAAACAACATTTTCGGTTTCGTAGATGATTCTACTCGCTATTTCGCCGCGGATGATTCTGCAAAAAAGGCAGTCGTTCATAGGAATTTTTCGATTTCCTTGAGTTCTGCGATTTTGTTGGCGTATTCGCGCGTATTGCGTCGGTCAACGAGGACTGCTTTGATGCCGGCTGCGTCCGCTCCTTTGATGTCGGTTTCCAAGGAGTCTCCAACAACGAGTGCGTCCTTGACGGGAACTTTTAATTCCTTGAGCGCAATTTTGTAGAGTTCGCCGTCCTGCTTGAGGACGCCGTGCTGGTACGAGATGACGACTGCGTCAAAGTAACCAGCCAAGTCGTGCTTTGCGATGACGTCTTCGACTGCGCCTTTGTTTGCGTTGCTGACAATGGCCAACTTGATTCCTTTGTCTTTGAGCATTTGCAATGTTTCCTTGGTGTCAGGGTACGGTATTGCGAAGAGTTTGTTTTTGTTCCACAAGCCGACCAATTTGCTGATAACGATGGGCAACGGTCGCACGCCGAAGTGTTCGCAGACTGCGGTGAAGGCTTCTTCCTGTGTTGCGTAGTCTTTTGCGAAAAAGATTTCTTCGAAGGGGACGATGAAGTCTTTGTATTCCTGCTGGATGCGCAGGATAAAAAGCGTTCCTTTGGTTGGGTTGCGAGCACCGTTTTCGGCGAGTGTGCCCCAAAAGTCGAATAATATTGCTTTTACCATAGTATTTCTCCTTGCACTTGATGCAATGGACTGGCGGGGATTTGAACCCCGAGCCTCACCGCTGCCAGCGGCGCGTTATACCGGGTTTAACTACCAGCCCAACTTGGAGCGTGTATGGACACGCCGGGAATCGAACCCGGAGCCTCATCGTTGCGAACGATGCGTCATACCGTTAGACCACGTGCCCAATCACGCGCCCCAATACGTCGTTGTGCTGAATGAGGGTATTTAAAGGTTGCTTGAGAAGAATTTAAATATCTCCCGAGTGGTTTTAGGGGTGAGGTGCTATTATGGCAGTAAACGTGTTAGGAATTGTTGTTGCGTCGGTTGTCAGCTTTATTGTTGGCATGCTGTGGTACGGGCCGTTGTTTGGTAAAACATGGGCTGCGTTGTCCGGTATGAAGATGCCGAAGAAGATGACTCCTGCGATGAAGCAGAAGGCGATGAAGTCCATGTCGTTGGGTTTCGTGATCAGTCTGTTGATGGCGTACGTTGTCTCGAATTTTGTGGCGTTGTTGAACGTTACATCTGCCGCGTCTGCGTTTCAGCTCGCGCTGTGGGCATGGCTCGGATTCATGGTGCCGATCATTATGGGCGCGTTTTTGTGGGAGAACAAGTCCTTCAAACTAGTCGTACTGAACAGTGCGTACTGGCTTGTGAGCTTGTTCGTAATGACGCTCATCTTGGCGTACTGGCGCTAGAATTTTTTGTTTTCGTTTTTATTTCTTTTTTTTATTTTACCAAATCTTTATTGACCAGACTTGGTGGCGTCTTTCCGTTCAACGCTGCGATGATGTTTTGTGCGGCGAGTATGCTCATTTCGTTGCGTGCTTCCACGGTTGCGCTTGCAATGTGAGGTGTCAAAACAACAGTTGAAAGTTTTGTCAGTCCAGCAACGGGTTTTGGTTCGAATTCGAAGACGTCGAGTCCTGCGCCCGCGATTTGTTTTCGTTTCAGTGCTTGATACAATGCTTTTTCGTCAACGACCGGTCCGCGGGAGGTATTGATCAAAAAGGCTGTTTTCTTCATGAGTTTGAGTGTTTTTGCGTTGATTAAATGCCTCGTTGACGGCAGTAAGGGGACGTGAACAGAGACAAAGTCTGACTGTTTCAGCAGTGAATCGAGCGTGGTGAATTTTGCGCCGTACTCTTTTTCGAGTTCGGGAACGCGATTAACATCCGTATACACGATGTGCATGTTGAGTGCTTTTGCAAACTTGACGAAGAGCGCTCCGATGCGGCCGGTGCCGATGACGCCACAGGTTTTGCCGTCAAATTCGGTGCCGAGTAAGAGGGAGGGGTTCCATGCTTTGTATTTTCCTGCGCGGAGGAAGCTGTCTGCTTCAACGACGCGTTTGCCGAGGGCCATCATGAGCGCAACTGCGTGTTCGGCAACTGATTCTGTTAAGACGCCAGGGGTATTCGTGATTGGGATGTGGCACAGGGTGGCTGATTTCAAATCAATATTATCGTAGCCAACGGCATAGTTAGCGACAATCTTCAAGTGTTTGTTTTGTGAGAGGAAGTCTGCATCGATTTTGTCAGTCAGAAGGGAGAGCACTGCGTCTGCCCATTTGGCGCCTTTCAGTAGGTTCGGGCGAGTGATGGGTCCGTTTTGAGGAGCTACTTTGACAACAAAATGCTTTTTTAAAAGTTCGATGCCGTGTCCGGGAATGTTTCTTGTTACGAATACTTTTTGTTTCATTTGGCCCACTTTTTGAGTTCGTCGTAGTCGCATTGGCCGCAAATCCATTTTTTGTTTTTGGCGTTGTAAAAGAACGGAACTCCGCCGCATTTGCCGTTGTCGACTTTTGACAATTCTTCGGCGTTTTCGTCGTTGTGCCAGACTTCTTTTTCGATGACTTTGACGTGCAATTCGCGTTCAAGTTTGCGAATGAGGGGGTCCATATTGTCACAGTGTGGGCATCCGTTGCCGTAATATGCGAGGAGGTGGTGTGCTGTTGTTTTCTTTGCAGCAGCGATTCTTTTATTCTTCTTCACCGCAGGGACTTTGTTATTCTTTTTCGCAGCAGCGACATGATTCTTCTTTGAAGCTTTTCGTTTGGTAGGCATGGCGTTATTCTCCTTCGTGGCACGTGCAGGCCATGAGTTTTTTGGTGCATCCTTTGCAGGGCTTGCACATCGGACACAATTTGAGCGCGTGAAGTAATTTGTGCGTGTAACCGCAGTCTCGACAGGAAGGGGTATCTGATGAATAATTAAAGGAAGGGTTTTGTTTAGCCACATTCTTTTTCACATCAGTGACTCTATTTCGCACGGAAGTTTTATTCTTTCTCGCAGCAGCGACTCTTTTCCGCGCAGAGGTTTTCTTCATTGATTCCTCACCAACTGCGAAATGCGCGCCCCGATGACGTGCGCAGTGGAAATCGGAGTAGTTGCTGCTTGGAGCGCAATTGCTAAGTCAGGATCTTTATGCACGTCGGCGACCCATTGTGCGAAGTCGTTGCGTGCGTTGGTGACGTGGTGGTTGAATGTTTGCGGGTCCATGGTACGGATTGCTTTGTGCAGTTGGGGCAAGCTGCTGATGATGATTCCTGTTTTTGTGCGGAATGCGAGCGATTGGTGCACAGGTTTCAAAACGCGACCGGCGAGTTCTTTTTCAACGGGTTTTTTCCGGTTATCGTCGTTGCGGGTGCTGTATTTCATTTTGATTGCTTGTTTGGCCGCCGAAACAATGTGGGTCGACTTGAGTCCGTACAATTTGAGCAGTTCGTCAGGTGTGCCTGATTGTCCGAATTTGTTTTGCACGCCGATGCGGAGGATAGGAACAGGATGTGTGCTACTCAACAATTCTGCGACTGCTCCGCCCAATCCGCCAAGGACTTGGTGTTCTTCTGCCGTTACGACGCATCCGCAGTTTTTTGCGACGGTGATGATTGTTGTTGCGTCGAGTGGTTTGACCGTGTGGCAGTTGACGACGGTTGCGTTGATGCCTTCTTTTGCGAGGAGTTCGGCGGCGACCATTGATTCGTAGACCATGGTTCCCATTGCAACGATGGCGACGTCGGTGCCTTCGCAGTAGAGTTCTGCTTTGCCGATGGTGTAGGGTGTTGCTTCGGTGGTGACAATGGGTGTTTTGTCGCGTGCAAATCTGAGATAGACAGGTCCCGGATATTCTGCGGCTGCGATGGTTGCTTTGCGGGCTTCAATGGCGTCGCAAGGAACCAAGATGGTCATGTTTGCGATGGGTCGTACGATGGCGACGTCTTCGATTGCTTGGTGTGTTGCGCCGTCTGGTCCGACTGAAATGCCTGCGTGTGCGCCTGCAATCTTTACGGGGACGTTGTTGTAGCAGATGGTGGTTCTGATTTGTTCCCAGTTTCGTCCGGGAGAAAACATTGCGTAGCTTGAGATGAAGGGTATTTTGCCTGCGACGGCGAGTCCTGCGGCGACGGAGGCCATGTTTTGTTCGGCAACGCCCATTTCGATAAAGCGATCAGGATGTTTTTGTTGAAATACGAGGGAGCGTGTGCTTTCGGTTAAGTCTGCGCAAAGCACCATGATATTTTTGTTTGCTTCTGCTGCGATGACAAGTCCTTCGCCGTAACCGTTACGAATCGGCGTGTATGCAAGTGCTCCGTTGATGTTGACTAATTGCATTTTGGGATTGATACGCATTTAGTCAGCTCCTGCTGTGATTTGGTCGCGCCAATGGTTGAGTTCTGCCAAAGCGACGTCTGCTTGTTCTTTGGTGGGTGGTTTTCCGTGCCATTCGTGGTCGTTTTCCATGAACGAGACTCCTTTGCCTGGAATGGTGTGTGCGATAATGACTGTCGGTTTTTCGTAGACTGCTTTTGCTTCGTTGAACGCGTCGATTAAGTGTCGGTGGTTGTGGCCGTCGACTTCGATGACGTGCCAGCCGAACGATTCGTATTTCGCGCGTAAGGATTCGAGAGGCATGATGTCTTCGGTGTGTCCGTCGATTTGGATGTTGTTGCGGTCGATGACTCCTGTTAAATTGCGGAGTTTGTTTTTGCCTGCGAACATGGCTGCTTCCCAGAGTTGTCCTTCGTCGTGTTCTCCGTCGCTCATTAAGCAATAGACTCGCCATTTCTTTTTGTCCATGAGCGCTGCGTATGCCATGCCGCATGCTTGGCTGAGTCCTGAGCCGAGTGGTCCGGATGTAGTTTCGATGCCGGGCAATGAACCTCGGTGAGGGTGTCCTTGTAATCTGCTTCCGAGTTTGCGGAGTGTTTGGAGTTCTGCGCGGGGGTAGTAGCCTGCGTTTGCCAAAGTAGCGTATTGCACGGGGCAGATGTGTCCGTTGCTCAGCACAGCTCTGTCACGTTCGTCCCAGTCGGGTTTTGCCGGGTCGTGGTTTAAGATGTTGAAGTAGAGTGTGGTGAAGACATCAGCCATGCCTAACGGTCCGCCACTATGTCCAGAGCCTGCAGACACAAGGGAATTGATGAGGTCTTGTCTGATAGTGTTAGAAAGGAGTTTCAGCTGTTTGATATCAGTCACTCTTTTGAATACTGCCATACTGCCTCTTTATGAAACAAAACGGGCTTTGCGCATTTATAAAGGTTATGGGACGGTTATTTGAGTTCTTTAAGAAGGAGCTTGAACGTCTTCTTCAAATCTTTCGCTGTCAGTGCGCTTCCCACAACAAATTTATTCGCGCCTGCTTTGTGGCAGATTGCGAGTGTTCCGTGATGAATTCCTCCATCAACCTCAATGGCAATTTTTTTGTTCCACTTGCGGATTTGTTTGATTTTATTGGTTTGGTCGATGAATTGGGCGCCCATGAATCCAGGATGAACCGTCATGACGGTTACTTGGTCTACTAATTTCAGGAATGGTTTTATTTTGAGCGCAGGAGTTTCTGGTTTCAGAGCTATGCCGACCTTCAACTTGTGGAATCTTGCGTGGCGGATGAATCGTTCAACGTGTTTTGCGTCCGGCATGCTTTCAATGTGGAAGATGACTGTCTTTGATTGCGGAATGTGTGCGATGTCATGCAAGTGGTGTTCGGGATACAAAACCATGAGGTGGAATTCGAATGCGGTTTTTGTTTTGATGTCGACTAAATCGCGAGGAAGAAGTGTGGTGTTTGGGACGAAGTGGCCGTCGCAAATGTCGACTTGCAATGTTTTGCCTACTTTTGAAACGAGTTTGATGCGGTCGAGCGCTTCGTGGCGGGTGTGCGAAAGGACGGCAGGGATGATTTCGGTTTTCATCATGATTCGTATCTGTCGATTTTTTTCAGTCGTCGAGCGTGTCTTGTTTCGCCGCTGAATTCGGTTTTGAGCCAGACATCAATAATTTTTTTTGCAGAAGCAAAAGTCATGCCCATGTTTGATTTATCAACTGTTTTGCCGCCTGCTAAGCAGAGGACGTTTGCGTCGTTGTGGAGTCTGCTGAACTTTGCGGTTTGAACATCCGAAGGAGCGACTGCGCGTGCGCCTTTGACTTTGTTGGCCGCAATACACACACCTTCTGCCGAGCCGCACACAACGATGCCTTTGCTGTCAGTCTTCACTGCCATTTCCGCGACGGGGATGGCAAAGTCAGGATAATCGTCATCTTTGTCGTAAGACCACGCGCCTAAGTCGCGAACAGAAATGCTTTTTTTCTTTAAGTAGACCTTAATCTGCTCTTTCAAGTCATAGCCTGCGTGGTCTGCTCCAAGATATATCATTCGCGAGTTCCTCTTTTTTACTCTAACACTCCTGTGCTGATTTGGCTATTTAAATAGTGCGGTGGTATGTTCTTCACCACAACGATTCTTATAAATCAGTGCTTGAAGTAGAACTATGATGAATAAACCGTTGGAACCGATCGATGTGATTCTGTTTGATGTGGATGAAACGCTTGTTGATTTTATGGGTATGAAGAAGGAATGCGTTACTGCTGGTTTGGAAAGAATGATCGCGCGCGGGCTTCCCGTGGCTGATATTGCTGCGGGGCAACGTGTAGTTGATGAAGTGTATCGTAATTTTGGAATGGAAGATAAAATGTTGTTCTGGCATGTTGCGCAGTATGCTGGCGTGACGACGGAAGTTACTAAGGAACGGTTGGCGCAGGTGGGCAAGACCGCATATCGAAAGCATCAACGGGATTATTTGGCGCCGTACGAGAGCGTGCCTGAAACGCTTGCGGAGCTGAAAACGAGGGGAATTCTTATTGGAGTGTTGTCTGATGCTCCGCGCATAAAAATATTTGATCGATTGTGCGATGCGGGTTTGGAGCAGTATTTTGATGATTATGTTATTGGCGGGAATGACAATCGTAAGTTATTGAAGCCTTCGGAACATGCGTTTAAGCGGGCGTTGCGCATGATGGGTTGTAAAAACGGAAAGGGTGTGCTCATGGTAGGTAATGATCCGGTGAGAGATGTTGGTGGCGCGAAAGATGCGGGTTTGCAGGCTGCGTGGGCGAAGTAGGGTTTTGAGCCGCGCAGGGATGAAAATGTGTCAAAGATGAGAACGCGTGCTGATTACGTGCTTGAACAATTTTCTGATTTGTTGAAATATGTTACGAAGTGAGGACACTGCATGTTTTTATAGTGGAAAGAATCTAAAGTATGCATGGCAGACGAACCAAAGGATGCGTTTCATCTTGATTTAGAAAAGGCACCTAAGAAAGTGATAAATGCCGCATTGAAGAAGTCGGAGAGGAATGATTTTGATGCGCAGGTTGCGTTGGCAAAGAAATCGATTGATCCTTCTGATGTCAAGAACCAGTATGTGTGGACAGGAAGTGTTTCTCGCGTGGTGATTGGCAAAGGAGGGCAATACGCGTTATCAGTGAGAAACGCAAATCCGCAACCTACTATTTCGTATGCAACATTATTGGAAACGGATGATGCGGTGATAAAACGCATTGTTTTTCCGTATGATATTCCGATTCGTGCGGGTGACTGGATTCGTGCATCGTTGATGCCGGTAGAGAAGGTGTACGTGCCGTTCGCGCAGGAAGGACACATAAAACAGGATAAGAATATGCGCGACTCGCTTGCCGGTCTTTCAAAATTTGTGTATGTTCCTCGGAAGCCCGCTGAAGAAGAATTGGCTGTGCTGATTGAGCGTATTAATGAAAAAGGCAAAGCGCAGGAAGAATACCATACAGGTGGATTTGAATTACTAGTTACTCCGCGAACGTTTCCCCATCTGTTCAATTCGCGAGACACAGTGTACAAGAAAGATTAAGAAATTCCGAGCGCTTTCTTCATTGCGCCCTTATCAAAACCTACAATAATTGTTTTGTCGATTTCGACGACGGGGACGCCCATTTGGCCTGACTTTTCAATCATGTCTTGCGCTTTTTTCTCATCCGCAGCAACATCTACTTCAGTAAAATGAATGTTGTGTTGTTTGAGAAAGTCTTTTGCCTGCTTGCAATAGGGGCAGGTGGGTGTGCTGTAAACGATGACTTTGTGTTCACTCATGATATGCCTCTTTTAATCAGTCACTCGCGTTGGAGTTTTTAAACATCTCGTTTTCGAAGTATCCAGATGAACCCGCCAAGAAGGGCAAGACCGAGAATGACGCCGAGCACTTGAGCAGCTGTGGATGTGAAGAAGGGTGTGTTGGTGAGCGAGTCGTTCATGGCATAGAACGCTGTCATGCTCCACGGGATGAAGCGAGTTACGGTGAGTTCGATGAAGCTTGTTCCTCGCCACCACACCATGATGGCGCCGATGGTGATTAAGATGGCTGCGCTGATGAGGTTGAACGTGTGAATCTCGTATTTGCCAATCTTGAGTGTTTTTCCGGTCCAGCGTGCCCAGTCGAATTTGTCGGACAAAGCTGCGATGATGATGAGGGGTATGCCGACGCCGAGGGCGAAGAATGCGAGCATGATGGCGCCTTGCAGTACGCTGCCGGTTGTTGCTGCCAAAAGTAAAATGCCTCCGAGTACGGGTCCGATGCAGGGGCTCCAGCCGAATGCAAAAGCAAAGCCGAACAAGACTAATCCCCCAGGCTTCTTCGTCAGCAACTTAGGATGGAACGTTCCAAATCCTTTGTTGAAGAGCAAGAGGAATCCGAACAGGATGAATATCAAACCTGAAAAGATTGCGAAGGGTCCGCGATATTGGTTGATGAACGTACCGGCGAATGCGGCAGCAATTCCTAACAAAATAAATCCTATCATCATGCCGAGCGTGAATAGTGAAGTCATCATCACGGCTTTTTTTCGTTCTTTGAACAGGATGGTGAAGAAGGTGGGCAACAAAACAAATCCGCAAGGACTGGTAAAGCTTATGATTCCGGCCAAGAGCGCTGCGAGGAAGGTGATGCTAGCTGCCAATTGATTACGATATTCAATAATCTTCAAAACGCCGAGGGGTAATGTTGAAGAGTTGGTGGCGGTAGCGTGGTCAAATTCGTCCTGCGGAGTCATGTGTGACACGCCATCATGGGCGAATACAACGGTGGCTAATAGCAAGAATACCAGAATCCACACGCTCGTTTTCATACCGTTACAAGGAGTGTAATGCTTTATAAATGTTACGGACGTAAAAAATTTAAGCTTTCCCTTTGCTTCCAAACAGTTCCATTCTATGCTCGACAACCTGCTGGAGTAATGCTTTTCCTGCGGTTAAAACACGGCGAGGGTCAATATCATCAGGGTGTTCGTGCAAATACTCGCGCATGCCGGTTACAAACGCAAGTCGCAAATCAGTATCAGTATTTATCTTGCAAATGCCGTAATGAATCGCTCGTTGAAGTTGAAGTTCAGGCACTCCTTCTGCAGTTCCTAATTTTGCGCCGAAATCGGTTGCTTTCTTGATGAGCCAATCAGGAAGCGAAGACGCGCCATGTAAAACAAGTGGTACAGAAACAACTTCTCGAATGACCTGCAAACGTCCGATGTCGAGTTTGGCTGCGCCGTTGAATTTGTACGCGCCGTGAGATGTGCCGATTGCAATCGCAAGTGAGTCGCATTTTGTTTCTTTTACGAATTGCACGGCAACCGCGGGATCGGTATAAACAATAGTGCGAGAGGAAACGTTGTCTTCCGCGCCACCGATGGTGCCGAGTTCTGCTTCGACGGAAACGCCCTTTTCTTCTGCCCATGCAACAACTTTTTGTGTGTTTGCTATATTTTCAGCGAGTGGCAAATGGCTGCCATCATACATAATTGAAGTATAGCCAATATCAATACATTTTTTGATGAGTTTCAAATCTTTGCCGTGGTCTAAGTGTAAAGCGAAGGGCATGTTTGAATTGCGAGCAGCATTGGCGATTAAGCAATGTAGTTGTTCAAGTCCGGCGTACTGTATTGCTCCTTCAGAAGTTTGCAGTATTGCGGGCGCTTTTTGTGCTTCTGCAGCAGAAACAATTGCTTGCAAGATTTCGAGGTTGTTGACGTTAAAGGCTCCCACGGCGTAATGTCCTTTTTGTGCGAGTGCCAATAGTTTTGCGCCAGTGACGAGTGTCATAGTTTGGTGACCGTTACTTTTTCTCGTTTTGCGCCTGTTACAATCTGCGTGCGTGAGCGTAATCCTGTTTTGGCGCCTATGTTGCCCAATACTCCTGCTGCTTCTGCTTGTCCCATTTTCAAACTCTCAATGATATTTTTGCCGAGCATCTGTCCAGCAACAAAACCCGACGCAAAAGCATCGCCTGCGCCAGTGCTTTCGACGACGTTAATGTGTTTTGGCTTCAGCGCAAAAATGAATTCTCCTTCGGTGGCGAATGAACCATTTGCACCGTCAGTAATGACGGGAATATGAACAATAGCTGAAAGCGCACGGAGGAGTTCTTTGATAGTGCCATGAGGCTTTTTGAGGAGGGCTTGTGCTTCTTGTTTGTTCAAGAGAAGAACATCCAGTCCATAAAGAACGGGTGCGAGTTTCACAACGCCTTGTTTCGCCAAATACATACTTGGATTGAACGCGATTTTTGTTCCTTGTCTACGGGCGTGAAAGCAGGTTTGCACGAGTGTGTTCCAACTTTTGCCAAGCATTGAGCAGCAATACAGCCATTTTGTGGCGGGAAAGTGGGAATCAGTAAGTTTGTCATTGACTCCTTTGTATGTCAAAACAGTGCGGTCATGTTCTAGTCCGACAAGAATAACCGACAGGCCAGTTCTTCCTTTGGTTGGTTTTGTGACGGGAGTGACTTTTTCTTTTTTGAGTTCTGCAAGAATTGTTTTACCATTTTCGACCGAGCCAACAACGCCATGCCATGCTGTTTTGAAGCCCATGCGTGAGAACGCGACAGCCGTGTTTGTTCCGCCGCCACCCGTGAAGATGTGGATGTCATCCACTAAAACTTTTGCGCCGATAGGAAGGCAAATGTCTCGTTCGGATGCGTGGGTGAGAATTTGTTTGGCTGAAGAGTGTGTTTTGACAAAAATGTCGATTGTCGCGCTGCCTACCGTAACGATGTCGTACAAGGGTCACCTCTCTTGGTAAAATGTGGGTGAGAATGGTATTTAAAGGTTCTGAAGAGGCCGACTTACTTCGCGAAGTGTCTGAAGAGGGAAATGATGAAGAATATGATAAAGATGATGAGCAATACTTTGGCAATCCATGCTGCGGTTCCTGCAATGCCGCCGAAGCCGAGGACTGCTGCGAAGATAGCCACTATGAGGAAGATGAATGCCCATCCGAGTTGTCCGCGCGTGTTCACAAAAGGAAGTTAGTTGACTGCATATATAAATTCTGAGTATATAGTAAAATAAAAAAGAAAACAAAGAAATTACGAAGTAGCTGCTTTCGCTTTCACATCAGGTCGTTCTTCGTAGGGCAAGACAGTGATGTTGCCTTCCATGTCTTGCTGGTACTGGTCTCGGTATTTGTAAAAGCCGGTTTCGGTGAAGATGTAACTCCATGATTTGCCTGGCTGGATGACGGTCGAGGGTTCCATTCCCCAGAGCCAGATGCTTTTGACGAAGGGCATGTTGTTTATCCACTTGATGCGGTCGCCTTGGTAGACCGTGATTGCTTTCGGCGTGAATGTATAACCTTTGATTTCGATTTCTTGGTATCCTGGGTTGATGAAATCGGTGGTGCTGTTTGTGGGCTGCGTGTCGATGACGTCGGGTTTCGGCGTGCAGGCTGTCAGTAACAATAACAGCAATAAACTAAACGAAAGTATTTGTTTCATGGTGTACCTCGGGATGTTCATGTTTTCTGACAAACCATGCGCTGATGAAGAGCAGGATGCCGATGATGAGTGTGATGCCAAACCATAATGCGATGCTGTTGAAGACGCTGGTGATGGCGGGTGTGACAAATGCGCTTGCTCCGGAAGGAACGAACGCGAGTACGGTTGTTTTTGCGAATGCTACAATAACGAAGAGTCCGGCGATGGTGAATGCGATGGCTGCGTGCAATAGTCGCGAGGCCCAGCAGGTGGGGACGAGCATGAGCACAACCAAGAGTGCGAGCACGGCGAGCAAGAGCTGTATCGCGAGGACGGATAGGTAGTTGTGTCCTGCTTTGCTCAACAATACTGCTCCGATGCCTTCGTCGGGTTGGTTGCTGAAGCAGCCGATGATACCGCATTCGTATGTTTTGGGATACCACTTATCAAATGCAGTGGGATCGTTGGCATTTACTAATGGTCGAAGTGTTGCTTCGCTCGTGACACCGACCATCACGTAAGTAAAGATAGTTGTAATTAACCCAACGCACAATAAGATGGTGCTCAGGATTGTGATTGTTGTTCTCCACCAGACCATATATAGAAAGCTAAATTTTCAGTTTATAAAGATTGTGAAACGGGAAGGTTATTGCCTTACCTGATTTTTACGGATTTTGAGCCAGAGAACAATACCAACCCCGACCATCGCCACGCTCAACCACTGCCCAATCGTCAAAAAGCCCCACATGACTTCGGGTTCTTTGAAGTATTCGACGACGAAACGGCAGGCGCCGTACATGATGAAGAATAACGCGAAGAGTGTGCCGTGGGGCAATTTCTTTTTGCTTAAAAAGAGTAATACTGCAAAAATAACTAAGTTGTAGAATATTTCATACAATTGCACGGGGTGTCGGGGGACTTCATCTACTGCGGTGTAAATCATTGCCCATGCGCCGTTAAACGCGCGGCCAACTAATTCTTGATTAAACAAATTACCAAGTCTACCGAATGCTTGAGCCAATGCGCCAGGCACAATCAAAACGTCAGTGAATTGCCAGAATGATAAATGGTGTTTGCGGCTGAAATACCAGACGGAAAGGATGCAGCCGATGAATCCGCCGTGGAAACTTAACCCGCCTTTCCAGACGGCAAGAATGTCCAAAGGATTTGCAAAATAGTAGGATGGCTGGTAAAACAGCACTTCAAAAAGTCGCGCGCCAACAACCATGGAGACGACAATCCAGAAGTATGCGTTGTCGAAGTCTTTCAAAGTCATAGAAAATCGTCCGTGCTTAATCAGGTGTGTGCCGTAATAGTATGCGGCAAACACGCCAAGTGCATAAAGCAGTCCGTACCAGTAAATCGTAACAAAGCCAAATGAAAACAGGACGGGGTTAAGCGTGTTGACGAGCATGTAGTGCCTCCATGACGCGGGCGATGTAAACGCGAATAACGAACAGTCCGGGGAAGACGAGGAGTATTCCGAGGATGCTTCCCGCAATGCTGTTTTGGACGAACGTCCACATGATAAGTGCGTTCACGACCAAAACCGTTCCGACAAGGAGTGCGGCTGCAGGAATGAGCGTGTCAAGTTTTCGCGTGCCTAGAACAAAGGCCATTTTGCTGGCGTGTTTCCAGGAGTCTTTGATGATGGCTGTTGCGAGGATGAAAAAGTAAACGATGATTGCGATAATGATGATGAATATGGTGTGTGGAACAGTCGAAGCGGCTTGTTCAGTGACTTGTTGTACGAGTATTGCGCGCAAATCAATGACGGTAACAACCAAATTCAGAATGCTGATAGGTACAAACCATGCGGCACAAAGTTTTGCGAACTGCCCGAGAGGAGTGCCTGCGGCGAGTTTCCACGCAAAGCCTTGAAAGACGGAGTAGAGGGCGTAGACGATGAGTAACAGAATGACAATCCAGAACAGAATCATGAGCGTAAATGGTAAAGCTGTTTTGTCGAAGAACAACTGCATCAGGCTGGGAGTTGTATAAGTGGCAGCGGCTGCAGACAAAAGCGTACTAAATGTTTGCGTTAAGTTTCCAGCGGCGATGAAGAGTTGTTCGCGGGGAAACTGCGTAATAAAACCGTACAAGAAAAGAAAGGCAATGTCAACGACGCAAGATAATAAGACGTGCAGTGGGCGTGTCCAGAGCGCGGTGAGTGCGTGTTTTGCGGCTGTTAACGCAATCATGTCTTTCCGCCGACAATCAGGGTGCCGTCGTTAGTGCTGGAGGTGTCGTCGTATTTGAATTCGCCTTTGATGGTACCATAAAACTCAACAAGAACGGTTTCGTCGGGCGCGATTGTTTTTGCAATGTCATATTCTTTGACGTTGAACGTGTGGCTTTTGGTGTCGTCGTTCGAAATTGTCAATTTGACACGGTCTCCGTGGCCTACGGTGAGAATTTTCGGATCAAATCCAGATGCGGTGATGGTGATGGGGATTTGCAATGTTTTTCCAGAGCGATAGTTTTCCGCGTCCTGCTGCGGAATGTTGCTTAATCCGGAAGAAGGCGACGCGCCGAGCTGGTCTTGGACCGGCGCGACAGGGATGTCTGAGACTTTTTCTTGTTCCTGTGAGGAGTAGGTAGAGTCTGTTGATTGTGTTGTATCTTTTGTTTCGATTGTTGAAGGTGCGGTTGTGCATGCTGCGAGCAAGAGTGCTAAGCAGAGTAAAAGAGAGATTGTTTGTTTCATTGTGTTGCCTCCGTGACTTCTATTGCGCCGAGCATGTCTCGGTGTCCTGTTCCGCAGGGTACGCTGCAGCGGTATTCGAATATGCCTGCTTTGTCCGCGACAAAGGTCATGTCTGTTGTTTTGCCTGCTGGAATGATGGCTGATGCGCGAAATGCGGGTATAGAAATGCCGTGTTCAACGTCAGAGCTGGTTAAATGAATCTTGACCGTATCTCCTTTGTTGACCGTGATGAGTGCGGGTTCGAATGCGTATTGTTTCACTACCATGTCAAATTCTTTGGTTTCACCGGTTGTCGAGACGGGCTGCGATGCTGAAGTGCAACCCACTAGTAATAAGCACAGGATGAAAAGAAACACTGCATTCATACCGCCCCTCATACATTGGTTGTAACGGTTTGGGTTTAAAAGCGTTGTGGAGTGTCTATATTGCTATTTCAACGTTCAACTTGTCAAAAGCAACGATTGGTTTTACTTTTGTGCGTTCGTCTTTGCTTGTTTCTAATGTGATGATTCCGAGGCTTGCGAGTATGGTTATGTCGGTGTTGACGCTTTTGAGGTCGCGATGCACGAGATGAGCGAGTTCGTAAATAGAATCAGGTTCTTTTTCTTTGATGACGCGCAGTAATGCGATTCTTTTTTCGGTGAGTATTTTTCGTAGTGTTGCCATCGTTGCAAAAGAAAGCTCGTAATGAGGGGTTATCTTTTTGCCGTTCTTGAGATCCATGTATGCTTGCGCAAATTCATTAAGCACTGTTTTTGTTTCTTTTACAGTTATCTTGATATTTTTTGTTCTCATAGCTCACCTTTTCTGAGTTTTTCAACGTCGTCCATAAAATCGCTGATGACTGCCCACATATCTTTATAGGGATAAGGCATTATTTTATTTCGTAGATGCTTATGGTGGTTGCTTTTGCCGGTTCCGTGATGCTCGTTATCATATCCAATGATTCTCTTTCCTTCCGAAACATAAACGAGGGAATATACTTCACCTTCAGGATACGCTGGCGTAATGGGCACTGCCCAAATGTTCATTTCAATAATATCCCCGTTTGGTTCCACCTGTTTCAAATAAAACAGTTCTTCGCTCACTAACTAAGGTACGGGATACCCCATATATAAATGTTTGTAGCGATGGCAACTATTAAAAAGTCTGACGGAGGTGTTGCGGTATGCGCATCGATCTTCCCGTTCCGTTGGTTTTGCAGGAGAAAGATTCGGTGGAGTGCGGTCTTGCGGGACTATCGATGCTTTATGGATTCTATGGAAAAAGCAAAACAATTGCTGAACTGAAGGAACACATCAAAATCCATGCTGTTGGAACGTATGCGCCGCAACTCGGGACATTTCTGAGAAAAGACGGATTTCACGTAGAAATCATCACGCACCATCCATCGCTTTTCGTAAAAAAAGAACAACAACTCTCACAAGAAGAACTCAAAGAAAAATTCAAATTGTCGTTAGAAAAACAACAAACAGAAAATGTCAAAAACGTACTGCAATACTTTCATGAATTTCTCGAAAACAAAGGAAAATTGACAGTTAAGATTCCGACGCCTGATGACGTTATTTTTCAGTTAAAGCAAGGCCATCCGGTCGGTGCCCTAGTGACGAGTAATTTTGTTCATGGTTCCAAAGCGGTTTTTAATTACCATTTTCTTCTTATCCGAGGCGTTACCGAAACGGGATTCATTGTGAATGATCCTATTCCTGACGAACGTGGCGGCGTGAAGGAATACACGTTTGACGAGTTCAGATATGCGCTGTATGCAAGTGCTGCAGGAGACTTAGACAACGCATCACTATTCATTGCCTATCCTGACGTGCATACTCGACCAGCATAAACTATTTAAACAAGAAACGCTCTCGAAAAAGCGTGACAAAGAACAAGTTTTGGTGCACATCGTGCAAGTACAAATTCGAGCGTAACCTGAAGCCTAACTTGTGTCCGTATTGCGGCAAGGGTGCTGTTGAAGCCAACTTGTCCCGCGGAGCAGAAGATTTGCTCAGAGAAGTTTCTCAGATTGGGAATGACGAATAAACGTCTCATTTTTATTTAGTATTCTTTCTTCTAGAAAACAAAAAGAAATAATAAAAAAGAAGAATTACTGCGTAGGTTGTGTAACCAATTGTCCGTTGGTCAAGTTCTTTGCTGTTGTGCCGGGCAATAATTCAGTGTGTCTGAACACGTAAATATTGTTCTCAGCGGTTCCGACTTGGGACCAGACTTGTTGCAACGAAGGATAGAGTTGCGGGTCTCCCGTCATGACGATGGTGGGGATCATTTCTATCTTGTTTGTCGCAATCAATTCTTTTGCTTCCGCACTTGAAACGTCAAGTGTTTTTTCGGTGTAGGGTTTGATGCCGAAGCCGAGCAGGATTTGTTTGTGCATGCTGACGTCGTAACAGGTGGTGCAGGTCGCGTCAACGAGGTTGATGAGGTTGACGTGTCCTCTGACCATTTTTGTTGCCAAATCGTAGTAGGGTGGCGCGATGGTTCGTAGAACAAACAATCCATCGGGGGCGATGTCTCCTGCTTGCTCCCAGGTTTGCGTGATGAGTTCGTATTCGGCAGCATCTGGTGATAACACAACGGCAGGAAGCTTCGTTAATGAATATGCCGCTATCATGCGCTTGCCGTCTTCGCTGGATGCCGTGTATTTTGTTTCCGAAGCGACAAACACTCCTGCGCTCTCGAGTTGTGCGCCAAGAACGGTAATGTTTCCACAGTCAGTACAGGTTCCTGCGTCTGCAAGAACATAGGTAATGGCAACTTTGCCTTTGACCGTGCTGCTTTGTACATCATAATAGGGTGCGGGTGAGTCAATCAACAAGACGCTTCCTGATTTGCGCGTGCCTTCAAGGGCAAGTGCGGAAGTATCTCCTTCGATGACAATGGCGGGCAATCGAGTGATGTTGTTCTCGGTTGCGAGTCGTTGCGCGTGCGCGTCAGTAATAGCGAGTTCTTGGGAGTTCTCCACTTTGTAGGTAGTACCCTTCAACAATTCAGCATAAACGGATTGCATATCAAAACAATCAGTACAATCTGCCGTGATCAAAGTAACTTCAATTTTGGGCAGTTTCGGTTCTGAAGCAGAACCAATGCCGGCGATTTGGTATGCGTTGAAGAGCATGACGACACCAATAAGACAAGCTAATACGATGTGGATTGGTCCGAATGTTTTTGTGTGTTCCATGTGTATACCTCAGAGTGGGCAGCCCGTTAGTGCAGACAATCGTTCAAGGGACTGGACGTTTTCGTACATTTGTCCGTTTATCTGCCACGTGGGTGTTTTTTTGATGTTGGGACCGTTGGTGTGGTCCTCGTACGTGATGAATTTGAAGCTTTTGCCGAACATGCCTGCTTGGTCTTGGGTGTAGCTGCACCATTCGATTGCGCCATACATGACTGCGTCTTTCTCTGATAAGCATTTTGCGAAAGAGTCGAGTCTGCCAGGCATCGCGAATGCGATTCCTGCAATGAGCAAAACCAGCGTGAGCACGATGCCGCTTGTCCAATAGATTTTTTTGCGTCGAGACGCATGAGCTGAGTTTTTTGCCTGTAATGCCGCGTCGCGTTCTGCGTTGCGCTGGACTTGTTTCAGGCGTAGCTCTTCATGTCGGGAAGTATCCATTTATCCTCAGTTCTTTTTTCGTAAATAAAGTGAAATAAAACAAATCTATAGTGCTACGGATTCGTCTGTTGTTTCCGCGCAGGGGTCTTCAGTAGTTACTGAAGCGCCGACTCCGCATCCGCCGCCGACCGGTCCTGAGGCAGGTGTGTATGTTGCTTGACCAGTGGTGCATCCGCTGACGAAGACGAGCCCGATGATTGCGAGCACGAAGATTACTGTTCCGAGTTTGTTCATGTTAGATACCTCAACATCCGCCAACCATTGTTGGGAGATTCTGTAGTCCGGAGGGCACGTTGGAGCCACCGGATGTTCCTGTCGAGCTGACTTTGAAGGTTCCGCCCGCTATTTTTTGCTTGATGTCGTTGATTTGGAATGCTTGCGCGACGCTGATGACGAGCAATACTGCCAGAACAACTGCGATGATGATGTTTGTTTTTTTCATTGTTGTGTACCTCGCTAAAATGAACTTAGCAGCCCCCTACATATGCCGACGTGCTGTCGGCAAAGTTGTAGGTTGCGCAAATAAAAACCATTTAGCAACCTCCAACCATATTGGGCAAGTCTGCGCCGATGTCTGTTGATCCGGCATTGATTTTTTTGAGTAGTTGTACGTCGTTGAGCGCTGCGGGGGTTAACTCCATGTTGTTGTTGACAAGTGCAACGCCTTTTTCAACCATGTTTTTCGGGAAAAAGATGGATTTCCATCGCGTGACTTCCCAATAGATTTGTTCATCGGTCCAGTCGCCAGAATGCTGGGTGACTAAATACTTTGTGAGTCCGCGGATGGCAAGTGCGTGTGAGCATCCGCAAAGGTCGCGTCCGTTTGCGTCAGCGACGGCAGGTGCTGAGCAGCAGTATTCGCAGGAGATTTTGCTGACGGTGGAAACGTATCTTGTTTTTTGTTCGGGAGTTAGAGCGGAAGTGGCGATGGCACGGTCGAGTCGTGCGAGAACGGTGAGGCTGGGAACGGGGTCGTCGAACGAGACGCCAAGTTCTGTGCCGTATTGTTCGGGTGTGCCTGTGGGGATCATTGCTTTGATGACTTCGTTGACGACGTCGTCGTTTGCGTCGAGTTTGATGCTGCCGCTGGTTTTGTCCGCGGTCGGTCCGGCAAATCCTGTTCCGCCAGTGCCTCCCGATCCCAACTGCATGAGTTGGATGCCGTTAAAGACAACAACAAGAGCGATAACTGCAATAAGCAAATAGCTTAAACGTTCGATATTGGAAGAAGGTTCGTGATGTGTTGCGTGGTGTTTCGGTGAAGCGCTGGGCGTGGTTGCCTTTGCGTGTTCGTGAGCGTGTTCAGAGTGCGCGTGCGGCGCGTTTGGGTCTTCGTCTGGCTGAAATACTTTGATTGGCATGTGTTTCCCCCTTTGGAATTTGTGTTCGTTGTTCGTATATAAAGATTGTGATGGAGCAGTTTTCTGTTGATTTTGTCCGTTTCTTGTATGAACTTCTTTTTTTACGCTAACCGTTACAATGTTCGTAACATAACGCATATTTAAATGTTGTGAATGCGTTACAACGTTCGTAAAGTATTTAAGTAACGTCAGTATTAGGAAAGACATGAAAGAATTAGTAACAAAATTTGACGACATTCTCAGTCCGTTAGAGTCTGATGTGCTCGCAATCATTTGGCCAAACAAACAAATGAAGGTGCGAGAGATTTACGAGCAACTCAAGAAAAAAAGAAAAGTCGCGTTGAGTTCAGTTGCCGTGATTCTTGACCGTTTGCATGACAAAAAGATCGTGATGCGCACGGAAGAAGTCGCGCGTGGCGGAACAAGATATACTTACTCGCCTGCGGAAGACAAGAAGACGTTTGAAAAGAACGTTGTTGAAGAAGCAGTTAACAATCTCATAGAGTCTTTTGGTCCGGTTGCAGTGAATTATTTCAACGACCGATTCAGTAAAAAGAAGTGAACAATGAACCTTGCTGACTTGATTGTGATTTTTGCGCAGAGTCCGACCTATGTAATGCTCACAATATTGACGTTGTTGAGCGCGTTTATCGTGTTGGTGTTTGCGCGCAGAAAAACACTTCCTGTCACGACACGAGTGTTTTTGATTTACGTGCATCTCGCGTTGTTGGTTGTTCCTGTTGCGTTGTTCGCGTACTCCAGCGGTTGCGCCATGCCAATGGTTGATTGTACTTGGAAAACGACGCTTTATGCAGCGCCGTTCATTTTGCTCGGCCTGATCGCGACGGCAGGCATCATCGGATACTTTGTGCTTCCCCGAATGTACAGCAAGAACGCGGTAAAGTCAGAAGATAACTCCTTGTTAAGATTCATCAAGCATCATTCGACAAAACACAATCTCAAAACGCCTGAATTATTCCTTGTTGATTCGCGCGTGCCGATGGCGTTTAGCTTTTCGGCGTTCAAGCCGTCAATGTATCTATCTATAGGATTGATGGATTTGCTCGAGCGCAAGGAACTTGAGGCAGTTATTTTGCACGAGATTGGTCATTTGCATCACAAGAGCGCATTACTAAAGTTCTCATCGCATTTTGTGCGTTGGTTTAGTCCGATTGCGCATTTTGGCAAGAACACGATTGTGGATGAGGAAGAACATATTGCAGATGTGTTCGCGATCGACGCGCAAGGCACGGATAAGTATTTGACCGCAGCATATGAGAAAGTGAGATAAAAAGAACTAATTCTTACTTTAAACGTCTCGTGCTAAAACAGTGCGTCGGTTGTTTTCTTTCGCGCGTCGGATTGCTTCTTTGACGACATGTTCAGTATACTTGTCGAGCGCCGCAATAAAGTCGCCGCCGACATTAATCTCGCCACAAATTTCTTTGACTTTTGATTTGACAATCAGCATGGTATCACCCTTTGGTTATCTTCTATGTATTATTGAGTCATTAAGAGAATAAAAAGCTTTCTTACTGGAACTTGGTTACGTCGCCATGCAAGATGGTTGGTTTCATCACGTCAAGCTCCAATGCGTACGGGGCAGTTGATTCGTATTGGTTCAAAAGGGTTATTTTCTTTTTGAGATAGTATGCAACGCCTAATTCCATCAACACAGAAGTTCCAAGATAGCCTTTGATTCCTTTTTTGTCATGATTAAGGACAAGAACTTGGTCTGCGGACGCGACTTTGTCAAGGCAGCTGCGCATGACGTCCTTTGCTCCTGCAACATGCAATTCTCCTTCTTTTGTTTCTTTGTGGTGGGGGTTTGTTGCGTAAATTTCCGCATCTTCCTCCATAATAACCGTAAAACCTTTCTTTAAGAGCAACTTTTTTGCTTCGACCATTTCTTTCGCGAACGAAAAACTTGCGAGAATCATTACTTTGTTCATTTGTGCGTATACCAGAACCAGACTTTGTTTTTGTCGATTTTGTCTACGCGGCAGAATCCGAAGCGTTCCAATTGAACGACGTCGTTGACTTTGAGCTTTCGCAAATCATGCTCTCCGAGTCCCTTAACAGTCGTCGCATCAGGCATCAAGACTTCAACTTCGGTTAAATCGTGCTGGTGTTCGGCTGGCAACCAGTGCATGTTGCGTTCGCCTTTTTCTTTGTAAACGGTAACATCCTGTGAGTCAAACGCAAATCCTTTTGCTGTTTTGACGAAGTTGCAGCACTCCATTAAGCGGTACAGTTTCTTCAACTGCAAGTCATCAAAGTCTTTTCTTGCAATGAGGAATTTGTCATGCGCGATTAATGTTCTTGTTCCTCGCTCAGGATGGTCTGGGTGTAAATTAAACAGGACTGTTCGTGAAGGGTTTTTGTCAATCGTAATCTCGACAGGGTCTTCGACGAAGAAGTATCTGTTTGTTTTGGGGTCGATGAGTTTGCGGTTGATGCTTGCGATTGCTGTCCAGTCAATGTTTGCTTGGTCGCGCTTCAAACCAACTTCCATAACTAATTCGTGCAGTGTCGCGGGTTCGATTCCTCGGCGACGCAATGCTTTGAGTGTAACCAATCGCGGGTCGTCCCAGCCAAGCATTTTGCCTGACTCAATTAACTCTCGGATTTCTCTGCCTTGCGTGGTGGAACCGATGACGTTGAAGCGACCGAACTCAAAAATGTTCAGCTCTCGATAACCAAGAATTTTGCGTAGCCAGTCGTGGAGTTCTGCGCGTAAGACAAATTCTGCCGAACGCATAACGTGAGTGATGCCTCCGTGTTCTTCTTCAACAACGCTTGCCATGTCGTAGAGCGGCCACAGACAGTATTTGTTCGCTGTTCGATAGTGCGCATGCGTATCCAAGCGATACAATACCGGGTCTCGGAGGATGCCATTTTTGGAGTTCATGTCTCCTTTGAATCGGATGGTGACTTCTCCTTCTTTGTATTTTTTGTCGAGGATGTCTTTCCAAATTTTGAGGTTTTCGTTTGGATCTGAAGTTCGGTGTGCGCAGGCCACTCCTTTGTGTCGTAAATCGCGCATGATTTCTTGGTTGCAGAAGCAGGCGTAGGCGTGGTTGCTGCGAATGAGTTGTTCGCCGGCGTTGTAGAACAAGAGCATGTCATCGGACATGATGGTTTCTTTGCTGGGCGTGATGCCGAGCCAATGAATATCTTCGCGGATTGCTTCGAGGAATTCTTGCGTTGATTTTTCTGGGTTGGTGTCTTCGAAGCGAAGGATGCACTTTCCGCCGTATTTTTGGGCGAATTTGTAGCTGACCAGGAATGCGAGGGCGTGGCCGACGTGAGGGTATTTGCTGGGCTCAGGAGGAATGCGAGTCACAACTTTTCCTTGGACTGCGTTGGGCAGTTCGGGCAATTCGCGAGGTTTTTCTTCAACCTTTTTTTCTTCAAGCAATTCAGGAGCGGTTTCTTGGAGTTCTTTCAACTGCGCGTCGGGTTTCATCGCGTTGACTTCTTTGATAACCGAAGCGATGTCTTTCGCAAGGGTCTTCATTTGGTCTTTCAATGAAGCATCCATGCCGAGTAATTTGCCGATGACGGAGCCTTGGCTGGCTTTGCCTGCGTACTTGATGGCGTTTTGGAGTGCGTATTTACGGATGGTGCTTGTGTCCATAGTGTTGTCTCGAGAAAGATGGTATTTAAAGGTTGCTTACTAAATTAAGAAGTAGTTTCTATCGTCTTGACTCTTGCTTTCAACTGCTTTAATTTGTCATCAACGATTGCGAGTTTGCTTTTGTATTTCTTGCTCTTGGCTAATTCTTTGTGCATGGCTTCGAGTTTCTTGATATCATCCTTAAAGATAGCAATCTTTTGTGATTTGTCCGAGAGTCTTTCAAGTATTTTGCGTTCAAGTGAGCGTATGCGTTCTGCGCGTGCTTCTCGGTTTTCGAGAAAGACGCCGAGTCTTTTTTCGAGAACTTCCATTTTGTCTTTGAGTTTGCGGTGGAAGACGTCTTCTTCGCCTTGGTGTTTGGAAACGCGTTGTTCAATTTCGATAGCTTGACCAATCTTGCGCTCGAGTTCTTCCAAGTGTCCTTTGAAGTCTTTGTTTGCGAGTTTTCGCATTTTGACGATTTGGTCTTCGAGGTCTCGTCGAACAAAGTCTCGTTGGTTAATTTTTCGCGCAGCGTGACCACAGTAATGGAAGAATGTGCTTGCTTTGTCCTGGTCTACTCCTGGAAACATTGGTTACCTGGTTAGAAGATTCCGAACTTGCGTTTTTGCTGGCTCAAGGGCGGCAACGGCGGTCCCATTGGAGGCATTGCGCCGAATTGTTGCGGCGGTCCCATCGGTGCGCTTCGTTGCATCGGTGGTGGGCTGAAGGAACGCATGTTGGGTTCCGGGCGGATGAATGTGTCGCCGGAGGGCATGGTTTCTTCTTTCTTAACGGTGAATCCTTCTTCCATGTTGCCTTTCAAATCGTTGACTAAGTCTGCTACTGCAACGATTCCTTTTGCGATTTCGGAGTTTTGTTCGAGAATTTTGTTCATTTTTTCCAAGAGAGGTTTCATTTTCTCCTGAAAGGAAAGTCCGCCTTCTTCGGTTTTGATTTCGTGGCCTGCTTCTTCAAAGATGGCGGTTAAGCGGTCCATCTTTGCGGCCAAATCGTCCATCGTGACTTGCAATTTCTTGGTTGAGGGGATAGGAACGTCCTTCAAGCGCTTCAATTCTTCCTTCAGGTCTTGGATTTCCTTGTAGGGGACTAATTCGTAGTTGTCTTCGGCATCAGAAACTGGAGTATTGTCTGGCATTCTATCACCCTTTTTATCTTATGCAGAATAGAGGTTGGGAGCTTTATAAAGGTTTCGAGCTATCTTAGATGTCTTCTAAATTGTGTCCGCAATAGATCTTTCCTTGTTCAACAAAGAAATCATAACGTTCAGCAGGGGCAATATCAGCAAAATCCAGCTGGAAAGACATCTTACATAAATAGCTTCCATCTTGGAAAGGCATAATTTTCCAATAATCAAGCGCATTTGACTCGCGAAAAATAACAAACGGCTGCTCAAGTACTTTGCCAACAAGCTGTTGACTTTTAAAGGAAGGTAATTTACTAAGAGGGATCTCACATCCTGTAATTACTTCTTTCTCAAACGGTGCAAGAAGATCAACAATTGATTTCGGGTCGAGAGCCATTACATCCCCTCTAACTTTTTTTCGCGCAAATAAACATTGTAAAGCTTGTTTTCGATGGAGATCGTAATTTTTTCTTGTTCAGCAGAAGAAATTCTTGCTAGACCTTCGCGGAGTGGCATGATAGACGTAAATTGGTTGCCATAAATAGGTGTGATACCAACGCCGTTAGGTAATGTTGTAACAAGAACGGAAACAGGACCCGTAGGCTTTCCGCCGGGAAGAATAATGCCGCCAAACATCCGCACGTTTTCTTCCAATAATTCAATTGAGTTTTCAAGAGCGGAAAGTTCTTGGGGTGTAGAGACACGGAATTCAGGCGCGAGGAATTGATATTTTTTTTCAGTTGTGGTTGTCATGTTACATCCCCTCCATCTTAAGTAGTGTATTCCCTGCTAGACGTACCCCTCGAGCCTGCCTACTGACGCTGAAGTTGCAGGTTGCATCAATAGCACAACCGCTCATATCCCCGAGACCGACAGGCCGGACAATCAACAAGTCACTTTATTGTTCATACTTGATAGAAATCTCTCCATAAGCATGGCCTTTTTTTTGTAAATACCTCGCGTTGGTTGCTGCCTGTTTAGGCATTAACGCAATCGCCGCACTATTTTTTCTATAGTCATCAAGCATGATTTGCACGTGCTGCTTTGGAACAAATTCTCTACCACTTAAAAATCGCTTTCCAAGTGGGCTGGTTTTTGAAAGAAAAACTAAAGGCATGTTGCGAATGAAATCTGCATGTTTCATGAGTTCTTCGAGGTCTGCAGGTTCATAAACGAATGCACGCACATCGATTCCATCACGCAACGTCGCAATAAGTGTACTGGTAAATTGGTACGCGGAAGAACTATTCTTTCCGTCAAACATTACGCGCGCTTCAATAGCATCGTCCAGTGTCTGCAACATTGTTCCGCGCGCCAAACAATACCTGGCACAATCGCGCCAATCCATTGGAGATGACGCTTGTGTCCAAATTTTCCCACCAAATGAATAACCATCTTCTTTCGCTGAAACAGTAATTGCAGCTTTTGCCAAAATAGTCATCTCACATCCCATCCATGCCCGGAGGCATTCTCTGGTTCGGTTGTGTTTTGCCACCGGAGATAACATCGTCGATGCGCAAAATCATTTGCGCGACTTCTGAAGCAGAGCTAATCGCCTGCGTCTTAATCTTCAAGGGTTCCAAGACTCCTGCTTTCCAGGCGTCCATGACTTTGCCTGCGTTGACGTCTACTCCTGCCCAGATTTGCTTTTTGTCATGCGCGGCTTTTAATTCCGTGATGATGTCGATCGGATCCATGCCCGCATTCTCAGCGAGTGTGCGAGGAATGACTTCGAGTGCTTCAGCGAATGCTAAGACTGCCAATTGTTCGCGGCCGGAAAGGCTGTCGGCGAACTTTCGAAGTTCTTTTGCAACTTCCATTTCGGGCGCGCCAGCACCGGCTACAACCTTTCCAACTTTAATCGCGGCAGCGACGTCGCCGATTGCGTCGGTCATTGCGCGTCGTACTTCGTCGACGATGTGCATTGTTCCGCCGCGCACTAAGATAGTGACGCTCTTCGGGTTTTTGCAACCAGTAACGTAAGTTAATTCGTCGTCGCCCATTTTGATTTCTTCGACTTTGCCCGAGTGTCCAAGCTCTTTCGGAGTCAAGTCGTCAAGGTTTGAAACGATGGATGCGCCTGTCGCGCGAGCGAGTGCTTCCATGTCGGATTTCTTGACGCGGCGTGCGGCATAAATTCCTTTCTTTGCGAGAAAGTGCTGTGCCGTATCGTCAATACCTTTCTGGCAGAACAACACATTTGCGCCGGAGGCGACAATCTTGTCAACCATCGTTCGCAACATGCGTTCTTCCTGGTCGAGGAATGCCTGCATTTGCGAAGGTTGTGTGATTTCGATTTTGGCGTCCATTTCAGTGTCTTTGATTTCGATTGCCAAATCAACGAGTGCAATCTTTGCCGCATTTACCAATTTCGGCATTTGCGGGTGGACTGCTTCTTTTTCGAGGACAATTCCTTCAATAAGTTCAGTGTCTTCAACGCTTCCACCAACTTTCTTTTCGAGTTTGATGTGGTCTTTGTCGAAGTGAACATGACCAGCAGAATCGCGCTCAATGACGCGCTTGACGGCTTTGACTGCGATATCACTCATTTTGTCTTTCGCAGTCTCGGCACCCTTGCCCGTAACGGCAGTAACAGCAATCTTTCGTAACGAAGAATCATCCTTCTCAGTGATGTTTTCAGCAATAGAGTTCAGTACGGCAATTGCTTTTTCATGCGCAATGCGATATCCTCGAGCAATAACGGTGGGATGTACTTCTTGGTCAAGCAAGAATTCTGCTTTGCGCAATAATTCGCCTGCCAAAACCACAGCGGTTGTAGTTCCGTCTCCGACTTCTGCTTCTTGTGTTTTTGCGACTTCGACAATCATGCGTGCTGCAGGATGTTCGACTTGCATTTCTTGCAAAATGGTAACGCCATCGTTAGTAACAGTAATATCTCCCATTGCGTCAACCAACATTTTGTCCATGCCTTTCGGACCAAGAGTGGTGCGAACGGTTTCAGCCACTAATTTGGCTGCCATGATGTTGTTTCGCTGGGCATTCTTGCCAGTCGTTCGTTGTGTGCTTTCGGGCAAGATAAAGATAGGTTGGACTTGATTTGTCATGAGTATGAACCCCCGCTAATCTAAAGAATTTTGTCGGCGTTCGGTATTTAAAGCTTGCGAACAAAATGACCTATTTGTCGATATAAACACAAGATGAGAACCGTGTAGACTTACGTTTTAAATCCGTGTGCCTTGGAAAAGGGCACAATATCCAATTTATCGGTTTCTCGGAGACGCAGGTAAACGGCGTGGCTTATGCTGAATTCTGCTTGCAGACTTGCTCCTTGGTTATACTTGATTTCGCGATATTCACCTGCGCGTGCGCGGTCGAGGTCGTAGTTTGCGGCTTTGACTTCGCGTGCGGAAGCAAACCAGCGCGGGTGGTACTTGTCGTATTCTTCGTCAACAATTTTTCGTTGAGAAGGAGGGATGCAGGTAAGAGTGATTTCGAGGCTCATTGCGCAATACTTGAAGCCTTCACTAAGAAGCGGGTCTTTGAGATGCTTATTCTCGTTTTTTTGTGTTGGATTAACGCCCATGTTTATGCCACATCGTCGAAATCAAGCAGTCCTTCTGCTTCGTCTTGGAGGCGTGCTTCGAGTTCTTCGAGTTTTTCGTGGGTTGCGAGTAGTTTTTTCTTTTTTGGGCGCGCGAGTGGGTCAACGGTGACGCCAACGACGTATCCTTGTCGTGCAGCGGAGATGTTCGTATTGAGCTTTCGCAATTCTTGTTCGGTAACGTAGGCTTCTCCTTGTTCCGGTTGGTCTTGCGCGTTGTACGTCATTATTTATGCCTGTTTGATTGTTTTTGCGGTTTCGATCTTCACGACGAATTCGAGTCGGGAAAATCGGGATTGATAGGTGTTGACCTGTTGAGAAATGTTTGCTCGGTGCGCTGCGTAGTCTGTTGCTGTGGTTTGTTTGTGGTATTGTTTATGCATATTCACTCACCTCTCTAGAGCCAAAAAATGCCTTTTTAAACCTTGCGACCTAAAACCATAAATATGGGCAAACCTCGTTTTTGGGCATGATTATCACGATTTCGGGTTCTCCAGGCTCGGGTAAGAGCACGATTGGGCAATTGTTGGCCAAAAAGCTCGGTTTCAAGCGTTACTCGTTGGGTGATTTGCAAAGAAGGTTAGCCAAGGACAACGGTATGACAATTGAGCAGTGGAACGAGTTCTGTTACAACAACGCAATTGCGGACAAGAACGCGGATGAATTCCAGAGAAGACTAGGTCAGGTTGAGGACAATTTTGTTATTGACGGTCGTGTTTCGTGGTTTTTCATTCCGCAGTCATTCAAGGTTTTTCTGAAGGTGGATGACGCAGTCGCGGCAAAGCGTATTTTTGAGGACCACGCAAAGGGCAAGAGAGATTCAGAAAGCAAAGTCGCAAGTCTCTCGGATGTATTGAAAGAAATAAAGACGCGTCAAAAGAACGAGCTTGCGAGATACAAAAAAGCATATAACATTAATTATGCTGACCTGAAGAATTATGATTTGGTGCTAGACACTACACAATTAACGATTCCGCAGACGCTGAACGCAGTGTTAGCTGCGATGAAAACCGTAAAGTCTAAAAAGAAGGTAGCGTGAGGGCAAAAGATGGCATTTAAAGTGAATGATTTTGTTGAGCTGGACTATACTGGTCACGTCAAGGATTCAAAAGACGTGTTTGACACGACGGACGCTGGTATTGCCAGAGCGCATCACTTGCAGGGTTCTGCTCCGGGCAAAGTCGTTATTCCATTGGGCAAAGGTTTTCTTCATAAGGGTCTCGAGCTCAAGCTTGTCGGTAAAGATGTTGGTAAGCACCGCATCGAACTCAATGTTGATGAAGCGTTTGGTAAAAAGAGCGCAAAACTTCTCAAGCTTATCCCTACACAAGAATTTGTTCGCGACAATATTCAGCCACAGCCGGGTTTGCCCGTGCAGGTTGATGGCGCTATGGGTTTTGTGAAAACCGTTAACGGTGGAAGAACAATTGTCGATTTTAACCATCCTGTTGCTGGCAAAGAAGTCTATTATGATGTTGACGCTCATCGCGTTATCACAGATGTGAAAGAAAAGGTCTCTGCAGTCGTTAAATTATTGCTCAAAGTCAACGCGCAAATCACGGTTACGAAGGACGACGCGACCATCACGTTCAAGCAGGAGCTTCCGGATGATATTCGTGAGGGTTTAATTACGGAAATTAAGGAAAGCACGGGCGTGAAGCACGTGACTGTTTTGAAAGCGTAATGCGTGTTTTATTCTATACAAATCCTTATAAACATTATAGCTCGACACTATTCTAGAAAAGTAACAATAAAATTTGGGTGGTGTTTTGTGGTACAACCAAGTAATGAACAGCCGACATTTGTTCCGGCGCAGCCGTCGTTTCCTCAGCCGAGTTTTCCTCCGAATACGCAGAACAATAACACTATGTTTATCGAGCCGAAGGTGGCCAACGTGCGAAAATCGGCAAGTTCTGTTGATGCTGAATTGGAAGAGATGCTTTCTCGCCAGAAGGCAACCCTTAAGGTTGTTGGTTGCGGTGGCGGCGGTAATAACACGATTAACAGAATCACCGAAGTTGGCGTGACGGGCGCGGAAACGATTGCGATTAACACGGACGCACAAGATCTTCTTTACACAAGTGCGGACAAGAAAATTTTGATTGGCCGCGAAACCACGCGAGGCATGGGTGCTGGTTCGGATCCGAAACAGGGCGAAGCCGCTGCTCACGAACAAGAGCACGACATCAAGAACGCGCTGTCTGGCGCAGACATGGTGTTTATCACGTGCGGTCTTGGCGGCGGTACAGGTACTGGTTCTGCTCCGGTTGTTGCGGATGTGTCTAAGAAGATGGGCGCATTAACCGTCGCAGTTGTTACGATGCCGTTTACAATGGAAGGCGGTCGCCGTTACGAAAACGCAATTACGGGTCTTGAACGATTGGAACAATTGGTTGACACGCTTATCGTCATTCCGAACGACAAACTTTTGGAATTAGCGCCTGACTTACCGTTACACACCGCATTCAAAGTTGCGGACGAAATTCTTACGAACGCAGTCAAAGGTATTGCAGAACTTGTCACAAAGGCAGGTTTGGTTAACTTGGACTTCGCGGACATTCGTGCAGTTATGCAGAACGGCGGCGTTGCATTGATTGGCGTCGGTGAATCCGATTCTGAAAACCGAGCAACAGAAGCGGTTGAGAAGGCAATTCACAACCCTCTATTAGATGTCGACATCACGGGTGCTACTGGCGCACTTATCAACGTCGCTGGCTCAAAGGACCTCTCGCTTAATGAAGCAAGAAAGGTTGTTGAAGCAGTCTCGTCAAAACTTTCGGAGGACGCCAAGATTATTTGGGGCGCACAAATCTACGAAGACCTTGGCGCAACGCTCCGGGTGATGTTAATAGTTACAGGAGTCCAATCGCCGCAAATCTTCGGCAAAACCCACAAAGTCTCCGACGACACACGAAAAGAGATTTCTAACGAGTTAGGAATTGAGTTTGTGGATTAGTATGGGTTCCTACAAAAACGAAGTTGAGCCATATCTCGCACAAAGAATAATTCAAGCGTCTGCAAAAGCTGGAACGAGGTGGGAAGCTGATATTGTTCATTCATTTTTTCTTCGAGATACTATGGCTGAGAAATTAGAAGAAAAACTCGGAATGCCCTCAAAAGAAATTAACGTTATTTTAGATCAGGAGCAAAGCGGATTAAATCAAATGCTTTGTCAAGCAAAGCACACTACTTGTGAAGGTCACGCAACGATTAATCCTGCGCGCGTTCAGCATGCAGAAAGTCTCACTGGCATTCGTGAGTTTCGCGGTTACATTAACGACAAACTTGTTGTTAACGGTAAAGGAATATTAGAAAAAGATAAAGTGAGATTTGAATTGTATCAGACCTCTTTTGAAGAGATTGAGCACATTCACGCATATGGTTCTTTACTTATCTGCTTGTCTGGTCAAACAACATCTATACGAGAAGCACAGGAATTAGGGTATCAGCAAAATGATTCTGTTCCTGAAGAACCGGAAGGTTGGGCGGAAGAACGTCCGCCTGTTGAGCAGCGTGATGCAGAAATAGACAGTCGGGATTGCAGTGAACCTGAGCTGATTAATGATCGGGAAGATGTGTTCTATCCTCCTGTTGATGAGTGGAGTTCGCAGCACAACTCTTAAAAACCCCTCTTTTTGATGTTTTTTTATGGTTGTGAAACTTGCATCGTCATTGAAATCGCTTGATGAGCTTATCAAGATGGAAGCGGGAAAAGTAGTGCTTCCGAAAAAGTGGAAGGCAAGTTTTTCAAGTTATGGCACTCCGGGAGATGGCACATTTTACGTTGAAGGATTCATGAATAATTTTGCGTTCTCGTACAATGTTAAAACGGAAGAGGCGGTGTCGCTGGAGTTAAAGCAGGATGCGGACATCATTTCGGTGACGGGAAAGAAAGGGGTTGTTGAGTTGATGCGGTTGAACGATTTGACGTATTTCAATAATGATAAGTCGTTGTCAAAAGCGATTGATGATTTTCACAAAGTGGTTGCGGAAGAGATGGATATGCCTGTTCCGGTGCGTCGCCAGTCAGAGCATGATGTTGAGCAGGCGGAAGCGTTGCGTTTTGGTCAGCAGGCATTGAATGCGGTGAAAAAATATGTGCAGTTGGAAGCACCCGCATTGACAAATCTGATGAATGGATACTTTTCTCGTTCGTTGATGGACTTTTCTGCGCAACCCGGAATGAAGACGAATAAGGAGATTTTTGATTGTTTTAATCTTCGGCTTTCGGAGAAAGCTTAATAAAGCAACATAGGGGTATTCTTGTTATGGATGAAGCAACGAAGCCCTCGGAGATTCCGGCAGAAGACCTCTCGCCGCACTCTGACCCCCACGCGCATAATGACCAGGTTAAAGGTCCGGGTAAAATCAAGACGAAGTGGCTATGGTTGTTGGCGTTCATTAAGGAATGCAAGCGAGTTCTCACGGTTACGAAGAAGCCCAATAAAGAAGAGTTTAAGACGATTGTCAAGATTTCTGGCGTTGGCATTTTGCTCATCGGATTGATTGGTTTCTTGATTCATGCAGCACGAGAAGGCTTGCGGGCTTTCGGGCTGTAATGGACGTCGCCCCAACGAGGTGGCATTCGTGGTGTTCTGGTCAATTATCTGAGGGTTGCAAGCGTTGTGTTGAGGGCAGAAAACTGGTTCTTTTCATTACAGGCATGTGTGCGCAGAAGTGCTGGTATTGTCCGATTGGCGAAAATAAGTACGGGCATGATGTGGTGTTCGCGAACGAGTGGAAGCTCGATAATCCGAACGATCCTGTTGAATTATTGGAAGAAGCAAAATTAACGAAAGCAACTGGCGCAGGAATTACTGGTGGCGATCCATTAGCGAGAGTTGACCGTTGCGTGCAATACATCACGCTCCTCAAAAAAGAGTTTGGCAAGGACTTTCACATTCACTTGTACACTCCACTCAAGCTTGTCTCGAAAGAAAACCTCACAAAACTGTTCAAGGCAGGATTAGACGAAATCCGTTTCCACCCTGACCTTGACGACAAAACGTTGTGGAACAGAATTGACCTCGCAAAGCCTTTTTCGTGGACGGTTGGTTTGGAAATTCCCGCAATTCCCGGTTACGAAAAGCAAACGAAAGAGCTTATCGAATTCGCGCACAAGAAAGTGAAATTCATCAATCTCAACGAGTTGGAGCGTTCAGATACGCAAGCTGAACACTACACGCTCGAAAAGAAGGGTTTCAAGCAGAAGGACGAAATTAGTTACGGAGTGAAAGGCAGCAAGGACATGGCGCTCGCAATGATTGTGTTCGCAAAGAGTAAAGGTTTGCCAGCGCATTACTGCACGGCAAAATTAAAAGATAGTGTGCAGGTCAAACAAAGACTCCTCCTTAGAGCGGAAAGCACCGCCTTGTCCTATGATGAAAAAACAGAGGACGGCACGCTCCTCCGCGGCTGCATTTATCTCAGAGGTCTCGAGCCAGGTTTCGAAACAAAAGAACGTTTAGCAGCGATTCCAAAGGCAGAACGTCAGCGTTTGTTGGAAGACATGAAGTCTGCATTGATGAAGGACGGATTGCCGGAAAACAAAATCCATCTCGACGCGGCGCACGGACGCTTAATCGTTCCGAGACTCGTCATCCAAAAGAAAAAGAAAGTTCTCTGGAAAGACGGTGTTCCTGCGTTTGTGGAAGAATACCCGACGGCTGACGCACTCATTGTTGACGTGCAGTTCGCGAAATAATTACTCTTTCACCGCGACAATCCAGAACTTATAGCCACCGCCGAATTTCTCAACCCGAAAGCCGACTTTTTGTAGTTCTGCAAAGAATTCTTGTTTGGTAAAAATGCTGGGGGCATGCATGAACAGGTGTTTGAAGAACGGGAACGGTTTGAGCGCGAGCTCTTCAATATACAGTCGGCCGTTTGGTTTCAAGACGCGATACATTTCGGAAACGGCTTTTTTCCAATTGGGGACGTGGTGGAAAGTTAAGAACGCAAAGCCTACGGCAAAAGTATTATTTTTGAACAATAGCGCAGACGCGTCTGCTTGTCGGAAGATGATGCGAGAGGTGGCGTGACATTTTGCAGTCAGAATTTGAGCGTCATCAAAGTCTGTAGCGACAATACGAGCAGAGGGTAATTTATTCGCGATGAGTTTGGTGGTTGTGCCTTTACCGCATCCGATTTCGAGCACTTGGCCTTTGACGTCTTGCACTTCGCGCATGACTCGTCGTAATGACCATTTGCGCCAAATGTCAGAAACGCGGCTGTTCACCACGAGCGTCTCAATCCAGGACATTTTCATAAATAAAAGAATAAAGTAGGTATATTTAACGATGTCTGCGAAGGCGTGCAGTATCCGACAGAAACCTTTATAAAGGACCCTTTGCGATTGAATACTATTCTTCTCCGCTTCGAACTTCGAGCAGAGAGTAACTCAATATGGCTGATGAAAAAAACGCACCGATGACAACGCACCTGTTTGCAGTCCGTACGACGGCAAACCGTGAAGATCAAGTGCTGGACTTTTTGAGCAGCAACATCAAGAAAAGAAAATTAGAAGTTTATTCTATTGTCCGTCCGCACGGTATGCGTGGCTACATTTTCATTGAAGCAAAGGACAAGCAGTCTGCTGAAGAATCTATTTTCGGCGTTCCGTATGCACGAGGTCTTTTGCCCAAAGAAGTCGAATACAAAGAAATCGAGCACATGCTTGAACAAGTCAAGCACGAAGTCGATATCAGAAAGAGCGACATTGTCGAAATCATCGGCGGTGCGTTCAAGCGCGAACAGGCTAAGGTTACAAGAGTCGACAAGGCAAAGGAAGAGATTGTCGTCGAATTGCTCGAAGCTGCCGTTCCTATCCCTATCACGTTGAAGATTGACGCTGTCAAGGTTATCCGTCGAGAAACCGCCGGAGAAGAAGGCATCGGCAACAAGAAGGACGACGACGACTGATTTCAAAGGAAAGCTTTAAAAGGACATCACAGGAAAATCAAACTCACATGGCGAAACAAACGATTGAAGCGATGATTGAAGGCGGCAAAGCTAGCGCAGCTCCGCCGCTCGGTCCCGCTCTCGGTCCGGCTGGCGTCAACATCGGTCAGGTTATTTCTGAAATTAACAAGAAAACTGCGGACTTCAAGGGTATGCAGGTTCCTATCAAGATCATGGTTGCGGATGACAAGAGTTTCACCATCACGGTTGGAACTCCTCCTGTTTCCGCACTTCTCAAGAAGGAAGCCAACCTCGAAAAGGGTTCTGGCAACCCGTTGGCGGACAAAGTAGCTGACTTGAAAATCGAACAAATTATCAAAGTTGCAAAGATGAAGACTGACTCGTTGCTCGGTAAAACAATGTTTGACCGTGTGAATGAAGTTATCGGCACGTGCAACAGTATGGGCATTATGGTCGAAGGCAAGCAGGCTCGAGACATTACTGCTGATATTAAGGGTGGCGCGTTCAAGGACGAAATCACGGCTGAAAAGACCGAGTTGTCGGCCGAAGAACTCAAGCAGCTCGAAATCGAGCGAAAGAGACTCGCGGAAGATATCGAGAAGCGAAAGGTCGAACTCACGACGATGGCGAAGAGCATCATCGAGGGTATGGCTGGCAAGCCTCGTGGTATGATCAAGGCAAAGCTTGTCGAAGCAAAGATTCCTGCTCTCATCATCGAAGAATTGTTGCCGGTCGAATCGGCAGCACCCGCGGATGGCAAGCCTGGAGCTCCCGCAGCACCTGGCGCGAAAGCAGAAGCAAAGCCTGCAGCAGCGGCTAAGAAGTAATTTTCTTTTTATGGAAGTCTCGTTTAAGTATGAATCGCCAGACACATTACGCGTTCTCGTAAATGCACTTTCTGAAAATTCTGTTGAGATGAGCGTGGGATTAAAACCAGTGCTTCCCGAACAAATTTTTTCCGAAATATATAAGTTAACGCAAAAAATAGAAGTTATCAGAGATCAAATTCCGTGGAACGAGCAAGAGAAACCTATGCTGGAAGTATTATTGCGTCTCGGGGATATTGCTGAGGAGTACCAAATACTTCCGCTCACATCACTGCTTTGTGATTATTCTATCGGGAGGGGCAGACCTGAGCTCAAAAATGAAATGGTTCCAACGAATGAAAGCTCCAAAGTGTTCGCCGCGGCACATCGCGTGATGCCTCCTGCGCACATGAATGACCGTCGTCCGCTGAGTATTTATTTTCGCGAAGCGCGAGGAACAGACAACATTCAACTTATCAAAACTTCAGTTCTTGAACTGCCCAAAGAAAAATGGAGTGTATCAAGTGTATATGTGGGTCTGAATCCCCGTGATTGGTCAAGTGAATATTATGGCGGCACTGATTATGATGCCCACTTGTCTGCAGGTAAGGGAAAAATTACGATTTCTGGCGATTGGAAAGAAGAAATGGTTGCACAGAAATACACTGAACAAGTTCAGAAAATGCTTGTTGGCGAACAGTTGCTTCTTGTAGCACCAGTCCAGAAGACCTAATTTTCCATCACTTTTCTCCGCAGTTGCTTCCCTTGCGTCTTCTCCCCCGCACGTCTGCACTCCCAGGCAGTCTTTGAATCGTTTTAGTCCGAAAGCGCAAGAACACAAAAAAGAATCTGAACGAACCACCATCCCCCCGTGGTTACACATACTTTTAAGCGCTGTTCAGTAAAGTGTGCTTTATGTTAGACAAAGGGCTGTATCGAGAAGTAAGCGATCTATTAGACCTACAAGTTGATGATGACAAGATAGTGAGAATTCTCTTAGTGCAGGGTTTCACAACCGAACAAATCAAGCGTGCAGTAAAAGACATTAGAACAAAGCAAGCCCCCATTGCCGTAAAGGAAGCGCGTCACGAGCCTGTTTCTGAAACCATTGAAGCAGGAGCAAGTAAGAGAGTCGGCATGCTGAACAAGATGTTTGGCAAGGAAACGGAAGCCCAAATCGTGGCGGAAGAAACCCGAAAGTATGCGGAAGAGGAAGTGAAGATCAAGGCCGAAGAAAAGAAGCTGGTCGAGCACTCTGACGAAATCATGGCGCAGAACCAGAAGACTATTCCTGCCGATGTGAAGAAAGTTCTGAAAATGATGGACAGATTGCTTGGTGAAATGCCTGAAGCAGAAGTGAAGAAGTTTGCGAGATCTGAAGAATTTGATATTTACCGAGACGTTCTGAAGCGCTATTTGTAAGCCGTAATTCTGTGTTTTTTGAAGCATTCCTTTATAAACCCCTGTTTTGGCGCCTTATATATGGAATTCGGCACCAATGATGTATTAGAGGACTTATGCAAGACGATAGAGCAAGCGCCCTGGCATGTTTCTTCTCTTGAAAGAACATACAGGCAGATGCGCCGTGAAGACCGCTTTGATTTTTTTGATAACAGTCGTGGCCGAGTGGGTGAAGTTTGGCTGCACTCAACCTTGCAAGTTGCAGGCGTGCAAAACAAATTAATCGTTCCTGATGTTTTTCCGTACGATAAAGAGACCAAGGCAAGCAAACTTGGCAACAAACCGTACCGCTCAATTTCACTCAAAGGCAAATCCTTGTTCGCGTTTACTGAATACGATGCTGTTCCGATGTGCGGCAATCTTCCCGTTGTGTGCGAAATGAAGATGGGTAAGAACATGACGAGCAACGTCAAAAAATCAACAAATCCTGACAGTGTCAGAACAAGACTCAACGTGCTCAAAGAATACTTTGCCAGCCCTGCACTCGGCTACGTGCTCATCATGCCTGCTGATTGGAAGCGTTTTGATTTCTCTGATTTGCAAAGCATTGGGGGCAAAGTTATTCTGCTTGACAAGTCAGCGGAAGAACTCCAAGTAATCAGCGACTTTGTCACGTGGCGTTTGCCGCAAACAGTTGCGCAGACAACACACAGTCACACGTGAACATAATGAAATTTGCAAAAAATGAAATCTTGGAAGAGATGTGCAAAACCTTTCCCACGCTTCCTTGGGACGTTTCTTCCCTGCTGTCTATTTGTCGTGAACAATATAAGATAAGACCGATAATGTTCAAGGATATCGATAGCGTAACGGGAAGAATTGCGGAAGCGTGGCTTAATGATTCCTTAAAGACTATTGCGCTGAAGAACCGAGAGATCGAACCGGACATTTTTCCTTATGATGTACATACTGACGAATTTGGCTCTACTCCTTGGCCATTACGGCACATCAGGTATGCATTTGGTATGGGGACAAAACATGCAGAATATGATGGGGTTATGAGTTGCGGCGATTTGCCAGTCATACTTGAGATTAAAACAGGGCAAAGAAAAAACTATACTTCACTGCGGAAAGTAGGTTTGCGAACTAATCATGTGTATGAAAAAGCAGAAGTGTTGAAAAATTATTTTGGAAGTGTCGAAGTGGGGTATGTGCTGATTTTGCCTGATGATTGGAAAAGAAAAGAGTACGGCACATTGACTGAATTAGGGGTGCAGAAGGTTATTCTTGAAAAGACATCACTTGAACTGAGAACCGTATGCCATCAGGCGATAGCTGAGTTAGAAAAAGAAATATCCCTCAGGAATCTCAGCTGTAACCTTTAAATACGCCTTCTACTCAGCAGGGTTCATGAATAAAGAGGGGTTGTTAGCTAGAGCAGAAGCGTCTTTAGTGCAAGTAGAACAATTCTCAGGCAAATTTGAATCACGAACAGAAGCATTTGAAGACTTGCCAGAAGCAATCACCACACTAGATGCGTTACGTTCATTGTTGAGAAGGCCGAACAAATCGCGAATTGTGCTTCCGGAAGGCAAAGTCTTGGTGGGCAAGCCCAATACGGAAAACGCAACAAAAACAATTTTGCCCGAAATAAACGTGCCAGAAAAGAGTCTTGTGTTAGTCACGGGTAGTCCTGCGTCGGGAAAAACCATTCTTGGGGTCCAATTCTTAATGGAAGGCAGAAAGCAAAACGAAAGCGTTGTCTACATTTCGTTCGAAGAAAGGAAAGAAAACTTTTTCAAATACATGGCAAAGTTTGGCTGGGATCTCGACACTGCTGAACGGACAGGTTCGTTTGCGTTTGTGAGATACGAGCCTGAATCAGTGGCAAGATTCCTGGAAGACGCTCCTGCATTAGGAAAACACTATTCGCGAGTCTGCATTGACAGCCTCACTGCTTTGACAGTTCTGTGCAAAGACGAAATGACGGCGCGAGAAACGCTCGCCAGTGTCAATGCTGCCATTAAGTCATGGCACGCCACAACAATGGTGATTGCGGAAGAAACCCCGCAGGCAGGCAAGAGTATGGTGACGTTGGAATCCGACGCTAGCATCGCCCTTTATAGCCTCAGAGATGGCCTCGTAAGGCAACGAATCAGTCATGTTTCTGCAGGCAAACAAAACGCATTAGTGCCGTTTAGCATCGGGAATGATGGGCTTTCTTTTGCATTCGACGAAGCAATAAGAAGTTAATACTTACATAATAAGAGTAGTCTTCTTCAGCAATCAATCAATGAACAACCAACAACATCCAATATCTATCAGTACACAATACTGACAAAATAAGTATATAAACTCATTAATTCTCAAAAAAGAAGTAATTAATACATACATAATAAGTATTCTATATTTATCAACATATTGCACACTAACATCTAAACACACATAGTGAGTATCCACAACAACAAAATACTAAGCTTTATATATACTCATACTTACATAATAGGAAAATTGAGGCACATTTGTGAGTAAACTGCATCCCGCAATCAAAGCAGAACACGCTGACTTCTTGCACAAATACGCCGCAAACGTAACGAAAGAAGAACTCTTAGACGCGTTCGTCAACCATCTCCAATCCGAGCACGCCCTCACCACAACCGAAATCAACCATCTTCTTTCCGAATCAAAGCACCAGCACGAAACGCTCTTACCAATTAACATTTTCAAAACCGATGAACTCTCAGCCTTGGAAGCCATCGTAAAATACCTGAAAGAAAACAAGGAGCTTACGTTCCACAACATTGCCGTTTTGTTAAAGCGCGATGACAGAACAATCTGGGCAACGTACGCAAAGTCAAGAACAAAGATGATCGCGCACTTTCACTTGATGCCGAGCAAACATGTTATTCCCGCTGGTTTGTTCGCTGAAAGAAAACTTTCCGTCCTAGAAACAATTGTTCATTACCTCAAGCACTCCATTAAACTCAACCTGAACGAAATTGCCGTTCTCCTGAACAGAGATGACCGCACCATTTGGACCGTCTGGCACCGTGCTTCGAAGAAGGAGGTTCCGCAATGAACAATCTTCCGTGGTGGGAACAAGCGCTAGTATTGATGGGGTTCATCTTCTTGCTTGGAGGAATCTTCTGGCTGTCATCGGACGGTCCGGAAATCACAGGCATGTTCACGAAGGAAGTCAAAGTCCAAATGATTGACAAAACCATTAGCGAGCCGACAACGTTACAAATGGACTCAGGTGAACATTTGTTTTCGGTCAAAATCTGGGCAGCAATAGTTGGCGAAGGCGAAGCCACCGTCTGGCTTGTCAACGAACGAGATGAACGATTGCTCGTGTTCACAAATGCGCAAAAGAAAGGTTTGGGAGGCATCACGAGTTTTGTTTCGTCAGAAATGGAAAATCCTGAACAGCAAAATTTGTGGGATGGCTATTGTGCAGATACTTGTATCATTCCAGGGTCATTTGACGCGAAGACATACCATTTGCTCATTGAAGTAGACCCCAATACACAGTTGAAAGTGCAGCGCGTGCAGGTGGAATCATGATACTCACGCTCAACTCTGCAGTTGGTCTTGGCGGCGCAGTTATCACGCTCGCAGCAGCTGTCGCAGCCGTTTATTTCTTCGACAACAAGCGCAAGGATGAGCTCATTCCAGAAACAGCCACAATTACCGGCGAATCTGACGGCATTCTTGTGCAGGCATGCATGCTTGACGATGGAAAACGCATTATTGAGGAAGCCCAGCATGGTTTGAGTCACGATCAATGGCGAGAACTCGAAGCAGAATATTCAATTTGGCTTATCCAAACGTGCAAAGCGGCCATGCGACGCGCTGCAAAGAACCCGACGAACACGGCTTCGTTGAAAGAAACAGATTACATCAGTGCCTCGATTTTAATGGAGCAATTAGTCGCGTTCGCAAGTCAACAACTCGAACATCCAGTCAAATCAATGACGCCGTCAAACGTTCCCGCAAAACAAGGCCTTCCCATCAAACAAATGACGTTAACCGAAAAGAATGTCTCAACAATCATTGACGAACTCAGACAAGGACAAAGAATGCTCATTATCAATATTGCTAACGTAGAGAATGAAGACACGCTCAAGAGAGCATTGAAACTCATAAAACGTACTTCAGAAGCTCAGGACGGTGCCGTTTTAGGTTTGGGCACGGACTGGCTTGTTGCGACTCATGCAATTCCAATAAACACACAAGGAGGTGAAAAGCATGGGATTATTTAGTTGGTTAAACGGAGAAGCGCACGCGATTCGAGAGAAGATTATCGTGACGCAAAGAACGAGAATTTCTGCGCTCGAGCAGGAATGTGGTGAACTTAAGAAAGTTCACGACAAGAAGGACGACGAATTGAATCGTCTTCGAGACAGCCACGAGCGTGGCCGTGAGCGATTGATTGACCAGATTGTCAAGCTGAGCGATAAGTTCGCGGGCTTGAACGAGCGTTCAATGAATGTTGCGCACGAAAATGCTCGATTGAAGTTGATGTTGTCGCAGAGAAAAGGGAAGTAATTCGATGAGTGTCGGTTGCTTCCCTCTTCCTGCTACGGCTCGGTGGAGGGCTGTTGCTTTGTCAAGGATAGTTGCGACACCGAGGAAGAAACTGACGAGAAAGAGACACGAAGACATAAATAGGGCTGTGAAGGGCGTTAAGGTATGTTGAAGCCTATTGACAAGGAAGTCGAGTTCAAGGACAAATTCGTTGAGCGTTACAAGACGTTGACGGATTGGGAAGTGTTCAAGAAGTATTCCTTGTCATACCTAAGAAAGTCAATTCGAGTAAATACGTTGAAGATAGGAGTGAAAGAATTGACGGAAAGGTTGGCTGATAGATTTCTGCTGGACCCGATTCCGTGGTGTCCGGAAGGTTTCTGGATTGAGCACAAAGAAGGTAGACTAGATATCGGTAATACCATCGAACACTGTTTGGGTTACTATTATTGTCAGGAAGCGGCGTCAATGATTCCGCCGATGGTACTCGCACCGCAGCATGGAGAAGTTGTGTTGGACATGGCTGCTGCTCCTGGTTCAAAGACAACGCAGATTGCGCAGATGTTGTGGAACACAGGATTGCTCATTGCAAATGATATCACGAGCGACAGATTAGCCGCGTTAGGAATTAACCTCCAGCGTTGTGGCGTTACAAACACGCTCACCACGCAAATGCCAGGTCAGAGATTGCAGGGCGTTGAGTTTGACCGAATCTTGGTTGACGCTCCTTGCTCGGGCACAGGCACCATTAGAAAGTCATTGAAAACATTGTTGCTCTGGAACCCTGCGATGGTAACGAGACTCACCGTCACCCAATCAAAGATGCTGGACACCGCGTTCAGTCTGCTCAAGAGAGGTGGCACGATGGTGTACTCTACCTGTTCAAACGAGCCGGAAGAAGACGAAGGAGTCGTTAGCGCATTTTTGGACCGTCACGAAAACGCAAAGCTTGTGCCAATTGATCTCCCGCTCAAAAGAACAACTCCGTTCACGGAATGGGAAGGCAAGAAATACCGTGAAGAAGTCAAGCACTGTCTCAGACTCTGGCCGCAGGACAACGATACGGAAGGATTTTTCGTAACGAAGATTACAAAGTGTTGAAATGACCAATCAAGAAACGCACAGCGGGGCACAGTCTCTGCCTTGGAAAATTAAGCAAACCAGAATGGGTTACCTGCATGATTATGTTGTTGCATTTTTTCTTGTGGTTGGAGCGGTTGCGTTATTCATAATTCAGTCTGCAGAATTCATCAATGTAATTATTTGGAGCCTATTGGTTCTCGCTCTCTTTCTCGTACTGGTAGTTGAACTGCACGTGAAAAGTTCAACGTTACTTGTTGATCATGATAAAGTCTTATTGGCTCATGGTATTTTGTCGCGGTCGGAAAGTTCTGCTGCGTTTCAGAATATCGCTGATTTTCACACGCACCAAACGGTTCATGAACGCATGTTCGGGTACGGCACATTGACGATCAACACGTCGGGCGGCAAACAACCGTTGGAGTTTCACAAGGTGAAGCATCCGCATAAGGTTTGCGATGCGTTATTAAAGTTGGCGCACACGCACACTATGAACGTTAAAGGAGGATCTCATGACGCATCTACGCACAAAAATCATTCTTAGATATGTACTACTCGTAATTTTAATTCTCGCGCTATCAGCAATCGCTTGGTTGAGCGGCGAGGATTTCAAGCCTTTCGAAGCGATTAGCGCAATTGTGCTTGTCGGGCTCGTGCCCATCATTGCTATCGCTGTTGCGTTGATGAAACGAAATAAGAAAATAAACTAAGAATAACGTTGCTGTGCGCTTTCGGAGCGGAGCAAGACTGGTTCTTGGGAAGCGAGTTTTGGTGCGCGTATGCCGTAGAATGCTGCGTTGTAAAGGGGGGGATATTCAGGGGCAGTTTTTGCCGGAACTTGTGCAAGTTCGGCTTCTAATCCAGATGCTGATGGTCCGGCGGGTGGTGTCGGAAATATACAATTTTCTCCGGGGTATCGGTCGTAGTTTTTCATCTTCGCTCACCTTCACTTATTTAGTATACCTTTTACTACACTAACGCTTTATAAAGGCTGTGACAAATTTAGCCACAATAGGCTTAAATAGGCGTATTTGTTTAGAACACGACATAAATAGGCACTAGTTTTGTGCTAAAACACACACAAACAGGCATCCCATGACACTTAGCGTGAACCAAAACATTACCAAGCTCCTGCATGGAGACATCGCGATTCAGAAAGACCTCTCGCGTAAACTCATCAACATGCGTGCGTTGGCGAAGTATCTCATAAAAAAACACGACATTCGGGCGTCTCTTGACAGCGTGATTTCTGCCATTCGCCGATTCCAAATGGATGAAGTGTTTGAGGAGGAAGAAAAAGAGTTGTTGCACATTTTCAAGAATGCCATGATTTCAACGAAGAATAATATTGCAGTCATTAACACACGTTTGTCCGAAGCTGAGTTTCACAAGCGGTTTTGCAAGAGCAACGGCCACCACCACAGTATTAAGATGGTGACTGGCAGCGACGGCATCAGAATAATTGCTGAACAGAAAGAATTGGAAAACTACAAAGGTCTTTTTACCAAGGATGAAATCATCAACATCGAAACGGACTTGAGCGAAATCAGCGTGATGGTAAACGAGCAAGCCGCGCACACGAAAGGAGTCATTGCCAGACTTACATCAGAATTAGCCATGAGCAACATCAATCTGTACGAGCTTATTGTGGCCATGCCTGAATTCCTTGTGTATGTCAAACACAAAGACTTGGTCAAAGCGCACGATAGTTTGCTCAAGTTGAGTAAGGAAGCCTAACCATTCTCCAATAGTGACGCTCTTTTTTATACGCATTCTTGTGTTATTGACCTATGGCTATCCGCGTCGCTATTAACGGTTTTGGGAGAATAGGCCGTCAAGTTCTTCAGGCAGGTATTGATAGTCAGGACATTGAATGGATTGCGGTCAATGACCTCACAGACACGCACACCTTAGCGCACTTGTTCAAGTATGACTCTGTCTTCGGAAAATTCCCTGGAACAGTAGACCATACTGAAGACAGCATTATCATCAATGGTAAAAAAATCAAAGTTCTCGCAGAAAAGGACCCGACAAAGTTACCTTGGAAACAAATGAACGTTGATGTAGTTGTAGAAAGCACGGGTTTCTTCACGGAAAAAGATAGCGCGTCACAACATCTCAAAGCAGGAGCAAAAAAGGTCATCATCTCCGCTCCCTGCAAAGGTCCGGATCTCACGATTGTGAAAGGCGTGAACGAGCACATGTACGATAAAAAGAAACACCACATTATCAGTAACGCCAGTTGCACAACAAACGGTTTGGCTCCAATGATTAAGGTTCTGAACGACAACTTCGGTGTTGAGCGAGGCATCATGGTGACGGCGCACAGCTACACTGCAGACCAAAAGCTCGTCGATGCGCCGCACAAAGACTTGAGACGAGCGAGAGCTGCAGCAGTCAACATCGTTCCAACTTCAACAGGCGCAGCGCAGGCTGTCGCGGAAACTATTCCTGAATTAAAAGGAAAATTAAACGGTATTGCGTGGCGTGTTCCGACGCCTGATGGCAGTATTGTACAATTCTCGTGCACTATTAAGAAACCCACGACCGTTGAAAAAGTGAATTGGTTGTTCTCCGAAGTTTCAAAGTATCATTTGAAGGGCATTCTTGAATATTCAGAAGAACCTTTAGTGAGTAAAGACATTATCAGAAACCCGCACAGCTGTATTTTTGACGCGGCAAGCACGATGGTCATTGACGGCACATTTGTCAGCGTTTCTGGATGGTATGATAACGAGTGGGGTTATGCCAACAGACTCATTGATTTAGTCAAAATAGTAATGAAGTGATGCTCATCCATCAAAATAGAGCACAAATGGCTGAACGACACCTTTAAATAGCATATTCACACAGATAAGTAAAAAAGAGGAAGCATGGTTTTAAGCATCTACGACTACGTTTACGGCATTGCTCAGCTAGCAGCTGGCTTTCTCGCCATTATTGCAGGCTTTATAGCAATCACGTTATTCAAGGCAGCGCATGTGAAGAAGCAGCTTAGAGCGTGGAAATATCTTTTGCCTGCATTAGTGCTCTTCGTTATCGTTGAAGTGTTGGGCGCGTTGAACGCGTTCGGAGTCAATATCGCGCCGTATTGGACGCATGTTTTAGTCAGCGTTATTTTAGTCCTCCTCATCGCAGCATTAACGAGCCAGATCCACTTAAACAAAGGGTGGGCTGAATGAGCATTACCGAAGCACTAGCCATAGCAGCTCCGTTCTACAACTTAGCAATGGTCATCATCGTTATTCTCCTGTTCTCAAAGTTGTTCAACCATCATCCGAAGAACGCATTCCTCAAGCCGTGGTATTTTATGTTCGCTGCGGTGATGGTGTTTATCTTGGAAGAAGTCATCACGATCTTAAGAGCGGCAGGCATCGTGAATATCACGCTCTACATCAATGGCTTTTTCGAACTCGTCATCATCTCGCTGTTTATCTACACGTTGTTGCTTGTGAAAGAGCAAGTAAAGTAAATTATTTTTCTAAGTTAAATAAAGAATATGCTCAGTGCGTTTCGATAAATTCTTCGATTGCGAGTAAGGCAGTTCCTTCTGTGTCATCACGAACGATAGTGTGGCTGGGTTTGTCTATCCACAGCAATTGTTTATCCGCGCTGCCTATTCGGTCGTAAAGTATCTGCGCGCTGGATGGATCGACAGTGGGATCTTGTGTGGACTGCACGAGTAACGCAGGAGCATCAATATCGCCCAAATCAGTCTGCACTGCGCCAATCATGCGCAACAATTGAACAATAGTTCGGGACGGCATAACCGAATAGTAGTGTCCTTGTTCTTCAACTAATACCGTTCGTTTGGTATACCGCCAGAAAGGAGCCAAAACGGGTACGTACTCTATGCGAGAATCTTGCAAGTTGACAGGAGCGCCGATTGTCACAACTCCTGAAACAGGATGTTGCTTCGCCAATTCAAGCGCGAGCGACCCACCGGTAGATATTCCGACAATAAAGACGCGTGAATAATTTGAAGCAAGGCGGTTGTATCCTTGTTCAACGCTTTCGTACCAGTCTTGCCAGTTTGTTGCTTCTAAGTCGACGGGTCTTCGTCCGTGGCCTTCCAAAACAGGAGTGTAAACGGTAACATTGTGTTCGCTTAAGTAAACAGAAAGGCCGAATACTTCCCACGGTGTTGCTGATAATCCATGCACTACTAAAACAGCAGTCTCGGATGACGCTTCAAATAAATATTGTCCATTTCCTTCCGTTGGCAATGATTCATACATTGGGTCGGAGGAAATTGAGCCTGCGATGACGAGTGCAAGAATGACGGAAAGAATCAGGTACAAGATGTTTCGCGGGTGTTTTTTCATCGTTTTTTCAAGTCTCTTTTGATGCGTGCTAATTCAAGGTTGATCTTGGTGACTTGTGTGCGTGATGCGTCCACTTGTTTGTGTGTTGTGACAGAACGGTTTTGGAGCAGGTTGGTGACTTTGTTCAGTATGGATGGTCGTTGGGTAGGGACGGGAGTTCGTGTTTGCGTGAGTTGTGCTTTGACGTTGATGCTTCCGTGGCGGAAGAATTCGATGAAGAACAATGCTGCGAATGAAACGCCAGACGCCAGCAACAGTCCGGTGAGTAAGTGTGAACTTATTTGTGTGGGGTCGAGTGCGTAAAGTGCGAGTCCGAACAACAATCCTGCTTCGAGTGCATACACTGCATGTGCGTGCAGGAATCTGCGTCGGAGCCAGAGTTCCAGTAATAATGCAAGAACAAGGCTTCCTGTTGCGGTGAGTATGAGTGCGAGGTGCGAAGTAAACCAGTTATTGTTCGTAAACAAGTCGCGAAGCACAACGAGGACGTTTGGTATTTCAAAGATGGATACTGCTTCTGCGCAGCTTTCGGTGGTGTCTGGTTTGAGTGTTGTTGTTCCGCAGCCCGCTACATCAAGGCAGTCGCGCGTGTGGCTGCCGTCAGTGCAAGAGTTCCAGTCGTCGCAAATCCAGCTTTCGACGCAGGTGATTGCGGGCACAACTGGCGGAACATATCCTCCGCCGCCACCGCCTCCACCGCTTGAAGAGCTGCTTGGGGTCGGGCTCGGGTCGGGAGTTGGGTCTGTAGTAATGTTTTGTACGGTTGTTTGTTCTGAGTCTGAAACATTGGTGCGGTAGCCGGTTTCATTGACAAAGCTCACGTTTGCGGTGTTGTTGATGACGGTGCCGTTGCTGATATTTAACGTCAAGACGCTGATGTTGACGACGTAAATTCCTCCGGAACTAATATTTCCGATGAGGAAGCTAGTATTGCTGCCTGCAATTGGACTCGGGCTTGCGCTGATGAATCGCACTTCTGAGGGGTATGTTTCATTTAATGTCACGTTGTATGCAATTCCCGTTCCTGTGCTCGTTATGGAGATAGTGTAGTTGAGAAGAACACTGAAATTCACAGGGTCGGTAACGTCCGATTTCACAACGCTGATGTTAGTGGTGTTGTATGCGAGCAAATTGATTGCGGTTGTCGTGATGGTGGTGTTTTGCGTGAAGAACGCGCCGGTTGCGTTGAAGAAACTGACGTTTGCGGTGTTGTTGAACGTGGTTGCGTTGCTGACGTTCAATACGAGAACGGTAATGTTGACAACATATGTTTGTCCGGGGGTTAAGTTGTTGAGGATGAACGTGTCGTTTGTTCCGGCGAAGGGAGATGGTGCAGAGTTGTTGAAACGGATGCTAGGCGAGTACGCGTCGGAAACGGTGACGTTAAAGAGGGTGTTGTTGCCGTTGTTGGTTAGATTAATCGTGTAATTGAGATACGTGCTGACGGTCACGGGATCGGGTGCGTCAGTCTTAGTAAACGTAAAATTGGTCAGGTTGAGCTCACCGGGGAGTGTTAAAACAGTGGTGTTCTGTATGGATGAGTATGTTACAAACGCACCGGTTTCGTTTTGGTAGGTGACGTTTGCCGTGTTGTTGATGACGGTGTTGTTCGCAAAAGAATTGCTGACGTTAACGGTGATGTTGATGCGGTACAGCGTGCCTGAGGTCAAATTACCAATTAAGAAGCTGCGGTTGTCAGCGAGGGGAGATGGACTCGCTGTGCTGAACACGACGCCGGAAGGATATGTTTCGTTGACCGTAATATTATACGCGGTGCCGTTCGTGATGTTTAACAAAATAGTATAGTTCAACTGAGTGCTGACATTCACCGGATCGATGTTGTCTGTTTTCAAAATGCTGAGGTTGGTGTAGTTGTACACGGGCTCATTCACGATGGTGGTGTTGATGGTGGTGTTGAGTGTTCTGAACGCGCCGGTGCTGTTGATGTAGCTGAGGTTTGCGAAGTTGTTGAAAACGGTGGCGTTTGCGGCTTCTTGGACGAGGACGCTGATGTTCACGACATACACTTGTCCTTGGGTTAAATTGTTGATGATGAATGTATTATTTGTTCCTGTAACTGGTGTGGGTTGTGAGGTGTTGTATCGTACAAACGCAGAGTAGGTGTCTGAGAGTGTGAGGTTGTTGGCGCTGCCGTTGGTGAGGTTGATTGTGATGGTGTAGTTAAGCAATGAACCGACTGCAACGGGGTCAGTCACATCAGTCTTGGTGAGTGTGATGGTCGTCGAGTTAAGCGGAGTATTGTCCAGCACGGTTGTTGTGGTGCTTGCGTTGTTGGTGAGGTAGGTTCCTGTTTCGTTGAAGTAGCTGACGTTGACGTTGTTCGTGATCAGGGTGTTGTTGCTCATGTTCAGCGTCAAGACGGTGATGTTGACGAGGTAGGATGTTCCTGCGCTGATGTTGCCGATTGAGAACGTTCCGTTCGTTCCAGCGACAGGGGAGGGTGACGAGCTGATGTATCTCACTTCCGCAGGATAGGTGTCATTGACGGTGATGTTGTACGCCATTCCTGTTCCGACGCTGGTGATGTTGATAGTGTAGTTGAGCAGTGAGCTCATGTTGACAGGGTCGGGTGTGTCGGTTTTTCGCACGCTGATGTTTGTGAAGTTGTACGAAAGGACTCCCAAACTGGATTGTTCTTCGCTGGAGAATGTTGTCCAGTGCGAGACGTTGAATTTGAACGTACTGCCGTCATAGCTGGTGTTTGTGCAAACAGCAGCGCTGCAGTTGAGATAGGTTCCGTCATCTTCCGCATCAATGAGCGCGACTGCGTTTGTGAACGTCAAACCAAATAAGGTCAAATTTGCCGAACTGTTGAATAGCGGGTTCTTCACTGTCAGGTTGTTCGTCGCTATTCTCGTTTCGTTCGTGAAGTTTGTTCCGGTAACAGTCATTGACCTATTATTAAACTCAATTTGTCCAACGCTAGTAGTTCGGATGGTGATTCCCGAAGAAGTCATAGTGTAGTTCTTGAACGGACTGTCGAGCACGGTCGTGTTCGAGCTGTTCAGCAATTGCAGCGAGGTGAGATTTGTGCTTTGAAGTGTGTTTGCTCGGAGCAACGTGTTGTTGGTGATGTTGACTCGTATGAATGTACCGTTCACGCCAGTGATGTTGTTGAACGCAATTGTCAAATTTTCAACCATGTTCACCCAGATTCCAGTGTCGGTGACGTTCGTGATGTTGTTTCCCGTGATGTTGAGGTTCTTGACGTCGCGCGCGTAGATGCCGCTGCCAGTGCTGCTCGCGAGTCCCGCAAACCTGATGGTATTGTTGACGATGGTGATGTTCTGGCTGAGGTTCAATACGACGATGCCGTGGCCTCCAGTGCCGTTGATGATGTTGTGGATGATGGTGATGTTGTGGTTCGGCGAATTGTTTGTGTAAAGGTTGATGCCCGCTCCTCCGGCCGCAAGATGGTCTGTGATGAGGTTACGGATGAAAGTAGAATTTTCGCTGTGTCTCGCGACGAAAATGCCGTCGTTTGTGTTGTTGGTGATGGTGTTGTTTTCGATCCAGATACCGAATCCTGGCGTCAGCGCGATGCCGAGATAGTTGCCTTGGATGTAGTTGAAGGAGATGTTGTGTCCGGTGTCGTTGCTGATATCAATGCCATCATCACCGTTGTTGAGGACGCGGTTGTATGCGACGATGCTGCTATTGCTTCGGATGAGTTGAATGCCGTCGTCAGAGTTGTCGATGGCGGTGTTGTTGATGATGCGGTTGTTGTTTGAGCGGTTGGAGACGGCAATGCCGTTGTTGAATCCTGTTCCTGCGGCACGCGCTGCAGTGTTGTTCGTAACATTGTTGAAATTACTGTCAAACAGGATGATGTTGTTGTCTCCGTTACGCGAGGCGTTGTTGAGGTCGACGACACTCAGGTTGGTTGTATCAAGGACGATGCCGTCGTCGGAGTTGTTGCGCACGAGGTTACCGCGCACGATGTTTGTCAGTGAGAGGTTGAGCACGAGGCCGTCTTCGCCGTTCGCGAATACGGTGTTGTTGATGACGGAGTTGTTGTCGCTTTGAGTAATGAGTATACCGGTGTTTTGATTGCTGAAGACGGTGTTATTGATGAGTATGTTTTCTTTTGAGTTCACGGTAATCGTGATTCCATTAGAATAGACGTCGCCGTGCGCGTTGTCGGCAGTATTGTTGGTGAAGTTGTTGTACCATCCAGCTGCGAGGAGGATGTTCGTGTCAAAGTTACGGCTTGCGTTGTTGTGGCTAATGATGCTTGTGTTGGTACTTCGGATATCGAAGCCGTCATCGGAATTGTTCAGCGCGGTGTTGTTGAAGAGGGTTGCATTCTTGACGCGCGAGAATACAACGCCGTCCGTGAAGTTTGTAATCATGCAATTTTGGATGGTGATGTTGTTGAGTGCGGATGCGTTGATGCCATGCTGGCCTTCGGAACGGTTTCCGCGGAGCCAGTAGCCGTTGCAGTTAAGATTGATGTCGTTTGCAGTGATGTTGAAGCACGTGCTGAAATTGCCGAACATGGAAAGGTTTTGGCTGACACGATAGTTGCCGCTGGTGTTAAGAATGCGGCACGTGTCTGTCTGAATGTCTCCGGTAACGGTGGTGTTGATGGTGGTATTTTTGGTGTTGAAAATGCCTGTTGTGTTAATCCACGAAATGTTTGCGGTGTTGTTGAGCAGCGTTGCGTTGAAAACGGTGCTGTTGACGAGTACGCTAATGTTGACAGTGTAAACTTGGCCGGAAGTTAAATTTCCGATGAGGAACGTGTTGTTGCCGATGCCGATGGGGATAGGACTTGCCAAACTAAACGTTACGTTCGCGTCATAGGTATCGGTCAGCGTCAGGTTATACGCGGTGTCCGTGCCGGTGTTGTTGATAGTGACCGTATAATTCAGTAGGGTGCCGATTGTAACCGGATCAGACAAATCAATTTTGGTCAGCGTGACATTTGTAACGTTCGGTGTCGGGGCCGGCTCGTCTGTACCGATTGAAAAGTTATACAGTTCAGGCGTGTACGTGATGTTTTCCGTACCCATCTGTAGTTGGTACTGGAAGTAACGGTTATCAGCGATGCTCAGCGTTTGCGGTGACACAGTTGTATTGAACTCAGTCATTGACTCCCCGCTACACGCTGCGTCATCGCAACTTCGTACACCGGTCAAATTCAGCGTGTGAATTCCTCGTTCGTAGAGGCGGAGAATTTCGTCATCCGAAAGCGTTCGATTCCAGAGTGCTGCTTCATCCATGAATCCTTGGAAGTGTTGCGATGTGAACACGCGGTTGTACGCGATGTCGACAGGTTGGCTGTTGGTGTCAATTACGCCGGTTTTTGCAGTGGCTGCTTCGCGTTTTCCGTTCACGTATACGACGACAGTGGTGCCGTTGTACGTTCCCGCGACATGCATCCATGTATCGACCGGAACGCGTGTCGTGCTTGTCGCGGTCGCTCCTACGCCTCCGCTCGAGATGGAAAAATCGACTTTTCTTGCGCCTGCGGTATTGTCGAGATCAAGCCCCCAAAGTGAGTAAGGCGGGTCATTTGACGTGTGCGGTTTAACCCAGATACGTTCGAAGTCAATCAGTCCGGTGGGTCGTATCCAGATGGACATAGTCATGTGGTCTATCATGCCGAATGATGTTGTGTCATTGATAGACACTCGGTCCGATTCGGATGACGTAAAAAAGATGGAGTGATTGCCCAATTTTGTCGTTGACGTAAACAGACCGCCGGGAGAAACGGAGGTTATATCCCCATTGTGTCCGCGTCCGCTGAAGTCATATGCCCAGGAGGTGCTTTCGCCGAATGCGGCATCGTTATTGAAGTGCATAAGCAAAAGCAAATCACTCATGTTAACGTAATGCTGCTGGGCATCCTGAATGCTATCGTTACGGAAATTTGGCAGTTCGCCTATCGGGCTGCTTTTCCAACTGACGTTCTTCCACGTTACCGCATGGCCGACATCGATAATCTGAGATGTGAAATTACCGGTGTTGTTTCCAGCAGTGATGTTGATGATGGGGGCTGTGAAATTGAACAGGGTAGCGAAGAACGTGCCTGCATTAAATCCGTAACGTGTTTGGTTCGTGGCGTTAATCACGAATGTTCCTGACGGCGAAACTGTTTCTGGAATGGGAGGGGTTTCCTGTGCTGCGAAGGAAGTCCAGTGACTGACGTTAAAGGTGTAGACATTGCCGGAATAGCTTGTTTCTGTGCAGACATCCGCTGGGCAGGCAACATAGGTGTCAAGACTTGAATAGTCGACCATGGGAGTCGGGTCAGTCAGTACAATGCTGTTCAGCGTGATACTGGCACTGCGATTGAAGGCGGTCAAATTTGAGCTGTTGACGACCGTTCGGTTAAGTGTTATATTGATTTTGTTCTGCGTGATGTTGACGGTTCCGTTGAGATGTATTTGGTCAGGGAATCTGATGGTGCCGTTGTTTGCTGCGAAAGTGATGTTGGTGAGGTTGACGAATGTGTTTTCGCCGAGCAATATCCAGATGGATGGTGCGTTGAGGATTGTGTTCGTGAAGTTTGTGTTGTTTGCGTTGTTGAGATTTATCGCATGGCTCGAGAGGGATGTTGTTGTGCTGAAATTGTTGTTGGTGAACGTGTTGTTGCTTGATGCCGAACCAAGCCCGATGCCTGTTGTTGCATTGAGGATGCTGTTGTTGCGGAAATTGTTGAATCCGCTGCCGGTTCCCACCGAAAGTCCTGTGCTCGCATTTACGCGGTTGTTTGTTATGTTGTTGTTTGCCGCGCCGGCGAGTGCAATGCCGATGCTGTTTGCCGTGATAAAGTTCGCGTCGATGACGTTGCCGGTCGCATTCGTTCCTCCGAGCGCGACATAAACAAAAATGTCAACGCCCGTAAACGTCGCGTTGATGGTGTTGTTGCGTACGGTATTGTTGCTTGTCTGGTACAAATAAACTCCTGTGCCTGTTCCGATGGGGTTCACGTAATTTGTCGTGACGTTGTTTGCTTTACTCGGACCACTGATGGCTATGCCATATGCATACGCTGAAATTTCACTTGCCCAAAGACTGTTGTTGATGATTTGGTTATAATGAGAGTCTCCGCTGAGGGTTACTGCGGGGTACCAAATGTCTGCAATGATTGATCCGCTGTCTGAAACGTTTGCGCGCACGTTATTGTGTGCTAGGTTGTTACGGGAAGAATCAACGAGGTCGATTCCAGTGGAAGGTCTACCGTCGATAAATATGGTGTTGTTCAGGATGGTGCTGTTTTCAGCAAACGCATCCTGCCAGATGCCTCGCACACTGGTGGATGTATTGATAGTGATGAAGGTGAGATTAATTGCAGTATTGGTGACTGCATTGGTCAGGCGGATTCCATTGGGAGTTCCTATTGTTTTGCTTATGATGGTATTGTTCTTGATGGTGTTATTCACGCTGTAATCAGCAACAAAAATGCCATAAGACGTGGCGGTGCTGTTCATGATGAGTGTGTTGTTCGAGATAACGCTGTTGTTGACCGTTGTGAAGTTGATGTTTGCGCTGTCCGTACCCGTAATACTCGCGTCCTGAATGATGCAGTTTTTCACCGTCAAGTTGTTCTTGAACGTGGCCAATACTCCATATGCCGCTCCTGAACCGGAAGAGTCGTACGTGATGGTGTATCCCGCGCAATCGAGAGTGATATTACTCGCGCCAAGTGTAAGGCATGTTCCGGTGCCGGTGATGCCCGCAGTCAAGGTTGTGCTTGTTGTCAGTGTGTCTCCGCACGCTACTGCTGCTTCTTGCGCACGGTAACTTGTCCAGTGACTAATGTTGAATCGCAACGTGTCGGTTGTGCTGCTCGTTTCGGTGCAGATGTCTGCGGGGCACACGGCATATGAAAGTGTATCTCCGTAGTCGACACCTGGGACTGAATTGGTGAATGTGGTGCCTGTGTGGTTGAGGACAATGAACGCGCTGGTGTTCATGTTGCTGAGGTTGGTGGTGTTGAGGTATGCCCTGTTGTTCGAGATGTTGAGTGTGGTTGTGTTAACTTCTTGAGAAATATTTGCTTGGAAGAAAGAGAGCCGTATGCTTCCGTTGCTGTTGGCGAATGTTGTGTTCGTGAAGTTGTTGTTGACCAAGGAGTTATTGATAGTAAACCAGGAATTGTTGGAATAGATGGTCATGTTCCAGAACGTGTTGTTCGCGCTGCCGTGCCTGATGCGGAGCACATCAAGCGTGCCGTAATAGAGTGTGTTGTTAGTGAAATTATTGTTGTGGCTCTGGATGACATCGATATTTTGTCCTAAGGTCTCAGATATGTTGTTGAACGCGATGAACGAATAATTCGTGCCATCCATCGTGAGGCCGTCGTCTCCGCCAATACCTATGTTGTTGCCAGTGACGTTGATTGACGTCGCGTTCCACAGGACGATTGCGTCGTCACCGCTGCCAACGATGGTGTTGTTCGCGATGACTGAGTCGTTCAGCCACGCGCTGTTGATGCCGTCGTTCTGGTTGTTGATGAACGTGTTGTTGATGATGCGGTAGCTTGCGGGTCCGCTGCCGGGAACGATTGATGAGCCTCTGAATATTTGTATGCCGTGCGACGTCAAAGAGCCACGCGCGTTCACAAGTGTGTTGTTGGTGATGTTGATGTACCAACCAGATATCTCAAAGTTGTTGTCGGTGTTGTTAGCAGCAAAATTGTGACTCACGACGGTCTGGTTGTTGTTGCTCAAGTCCAATCCATCGTCAGAGTTGTTGAAGAGGGTGTTGTTGAAGATGGTGCCGTTCCTTCCGCGGGTGAAGAAGATGCCGTCGCTGAAGTTGGAGATGATGCAGTTTTGAACGGTAATATTAATACGTGAACTAGCGTTGACGCCGTGCTGATCAAGACCGCGATTGCCGGTGATGCTAAATCCGAGGCAGTCAAGAATGATGTTGTTGGCGGTGATGTTGAAGCATGCTGATCCGATAGTGCTCACGTTTGCGGAGAGCTGGTAGGTTTCGCCTTGTCGGGAGAGGTTTGTGCATTCGGAAAGGACGGTGGTTGCAGCAATGCTGAACCCTTCGGTGCCGAAGCCGGTTGTTTCGAGTGGTGCGGGGGCAGGAGCGGTTTCAGGGTCAGAAGTTTCTACAGGGGGAGTGTCAACTGGAGTGTCAGGAATTGTTTCTTCAGGGCTTGTTTCGGCAGGGATAGTTTCTGCGAGTGGTTCAGCGGGAATGATTTCAGGCACTATTGTTTCTTCAACGGGCGCTGCGGTGAACATTCCTGTTGGTGTTCCGTTTTGTCCGAGGAATAAAGCAGTTGCTAGAACGAACATTACAAAAATTGCCAAGAGCAACGTCTGCCTGCCCTGTTCGCGGGGCGTGGCGTTGGTTCGTCGCGTCTGTTTCATCTCTCTGATTGTGACTGCTTGAATTTCATTTTTTGAGTTTGCGACGGAGCGCGTCGAGTTCTTTGTTGAGGTCGTCGAGTTCGTCGCGGAGTTCTGCGTGGTTCGCGTTGAGTTTGCTTTTTTTGCCCGGCACTATTTTTTGGGTGAATTTGCGTCGTAATGTTTCGAGCGCGGAGTCTGCTTGTTCTAATTTCTGGTGAGCGTCCTGGTGGGGGGCTTCGTCGTGGTGTCCAGAGTCAATGGTGGACGGGAATGGTTTGGGTTGGTATTGTGGCGAGGCTCGCGGTACGCGGATGGGAGGAATATCGATGGGTACTGCGGGTCGTTTCACTGCTGGTTTCGGCATCGGCACGCTGGGCATGCGCGGCATGACGAATTTTGGAATGGTTGGGATAGGCGTGGCAGGTCGTTGTGCGTCAATGAGTGCAGCAATGGCTGAGGGTTTTTTGCGTTCGAGCAAAATAAGTACGACATAGACCAGTCCTGTTCCGGTGAGTATGAGAACCCACGTCCAAGGTCTGTCTGCGCAGATGCCGCTCAATAATAACACGAGGGCGAGGGCGAAAAGAACAAACGCTTCGCCGGTGTAGAGCCAACGGATGCGAATGTTTGTTTTGTGGAGCCAGCGTTTGATGAGGTAGGTTGCCGCGATGGAGAGCGCTGCGATAAGCAAGATAATGGCGAGGAAGTCTTTGGTGACGCAGAGTGCTTCGAAGGTAAAGACGTCTGCGCAGTCGCCGGGGCAATTCAACGAGTCCTCTCCTTCGCCGCACCAGCCGTTGCCGCATGCGCAGCCGCTAGGATCGTATCGTTGTTCGTCGCGGAGGAGTTTGCCGACGACGAGGTACTGGTCGGCTGCGTTGCAATTTTCGATGGGGACGCTGACGTAGGTGGTGTATCCAGAGCGTGCTTGTTCTGTGGGTGTGCTTTCGGATGCAATGATTCGTTGGGTGACTCGTATGCCGAGGTCGTTGTCGATCAGGTCTGTATGTGTCAAATTTAATTCGTAAAAGTCAGTGCAGGCGTTGTCGAGATGGTCGTCGCCGACTTTTTGCGCGCTGGTGACCGTGATGAGTCCGTCGTTTTTGAGGATGTTTCCATCTGGGTCTTTGAAGAGGTCGAGGTTGAAGCCGTAGGGTCTGATTCCTGCGATGACGCGGTAATCAATGCCTGGTACGCGTGGAACGTTTTTGCCGGTGACGGATGCTTGGATAAGGTCGGAGTGGACGTTGAAGATTTTTGCGACGGTGCGTTGGTTGATGAGCCAATCAAACATGTTTTCGATGGTTTGCACGGCGGGTGAGCCTTCGGTTGGCGTTCCAATCAAAATAATTTTTTTGATTTTGTGGATGTCGTCTCCGCGGGTGTATGCGTCCCAGACTGCTTGTTGGGTGATGAGTCCGCCGGCGCTGTGTCCGACGATGACGAACTGGTCGTATTGGCTGGCGCGGGTGAGCAATGCATCAGCGAGTGCGTTCGAAATTTCAGTGAGTGATTTGCTCGGGGGGTAGGCGAAGGTCCATGCGTCGAAGGGGGCGTGGTTTGCTTTCATGTCTTCAATCATGGAGTTGAACGTTGAGGCATCGCTGAATGCGCCGTGGACAAAGACGACTGCGGTGCGCGTGTCGGGCGAACTATAAACGTTATCGAATGCGGTTCCTTGGCAGGGGTTGCAGGTTGTTCCGAGGACTGCGAAGATGATGTGTCCTTGTTTGATGAGCGCGGTGAGGTCAGTGGTATGTGCGGTGATGACTCCTGAGTCTTGGAGTGTGCTGTCGAGGACGTGCCAGCTTGTTCCGTCGAAATAATAGACGCCAATAGTACTTTTATCGATGGAGCTTGTTGTCGGCGCGGGCATCGTGATGGTCGCGGGCAGAGGTCCGTTTGCGGATTGTATTTCGATGACGAGGGGGTTGCCGAGGATGACGAGGCTGGGGTTTGTGGGAGATGGTATGGCGCTGTTGGGTTCGGAGAGTCTTGCTTCAGCAACTCCGGTTATTTCGAGGGAGTAGGGGCCTTGTCGGAGTATGCTGTTGCCTGGCGCGAGCGGGGCAAAGCTTGTTTCGAATGTGGCGATTTCTGTGGGGAGGAATACGTTTTCTTTTTGCGTTTCTTGTTTAGTGGTTTCTTCGCCGAGAGTGGTGTCTCCGCAGGGGATGGCTATGTGGCTTGTTTCTTCAATAGTGATTTCTTGACATTCTCCTGCGGCGCATTTCAGGACTTTGTAGTCGGAGTAGGAGTCAGATACGCCGAGGGTGATGTCGACGTGTTCTCCGGCGCAGGCGAGTTTGAAGGGGGATGATACTGCTATGTATCCATCTGGTACTGCTGCGGTGAGGTCGAGGGTGCTGGTGGTGGCGCTGAGGCTTGTCGAGACTCCTCCTGTTCCGACTGCGCACGTGACGGGCGTTCCTGCGAAAAGTTCGCCGTACACAATCGGGACGACTGGTGCGGGGAGTTCGATGACGGGGAGTAATTCACAGGCTTTGCTGAGTGCGGGTCTGATGGTGGTGGTGCCGCAGCCGACGGAATCGAAGCAGGTTCGTTTTTGTGTGCCGAGAAGACAGGGTCCCCATTCGTCGCAAGTCCAGCTTTCGATGCAGGGGACGCACGTTCCGCCTGTGCAGAGTTCTCCTGTGGCGCAGGGGTCGTATTCGAGTGTGGTGCAAGTGCTTTTTTTGACGCAGGAATAGTGTCCGTATGCGGAGCAAACTCCGGTGCCGAGTGTGCACGCATCTGAACATCCTCCGCCACCGCCCCCACCACCGCTTGGAGGTGCGGCTGCTGCGGTGATGCTGGTGTCAACTGAATCAGTTGTGGATGTGAGTGTTCCGCTGACAAAGTAGGTGGTGTTTGCGCTGCTGCTGATTGTTCCACTCGCGCTTCCAGAAACGCTGGTGGTGATGTTGACGGTGTAGCTTCCGACGGTGAGATTGCCGAGCGAGAATGTGTCGTTCAAGCTTCCAGTGGGCACAGGTGAGCCGCTGGAGAACGTGACGCTGGGTGAATACGTGAACGTGACTGTTGCGTTGGTGACGGTTCCGCCGGTGACGCTCAAATAAACGGTGAAGCTGAGGGTCGATCCCGCGTCCACAGGGTCAGGCGAGGAGAGAACGGTTATGTTGATTGCAGGGGTGGCTTGCACAATGGGTCCGCTGTCTTCGACGCTGCCGAGAACAAACGCGCTGTTTGCAAGATTATACGGGTATTGCGCGCCGGTGTCTCCGTATTCGTTGCCGTTCGAGTCGGTGATGGACAGTCGCGAAATATCATCCCAGAAATTGCCAATCACGTCAGCAGTCTCGTTGAGGTCAAACTCATTGCTCGCGTCATCGGTGTTTGCGTGCGCTTGCGTTGAGTTGCGAATCCAGTTGCCGTAGACGTGGCTTATTGTCATGCCTGTTAGATTGATGGCGAGTGTGTTGTTGCTGATGGTGTTGTTGCGGATGGTTTGGTTGTGCGATGACGAAAGCGCTTCAATGGCAGTGGTGTGATTGTCAAATGTGTTGTTGTAAATGACGTTAATTATTGCAGAGGAAACGGCGGAAATACCGATACCATCCTTGTTTCTGTTGTTTATAGTGAGGTTGTTGAATGAAATAGTGTTGTGGTGTGCGTTGTTCAGCCAAATGCCATATCGGGTGTTGTTGGTGATGTTGTTATACGCGATAGAGTTATTCTGTGAGTTCAGCTGGATGCCTATGCCGCCGCAAGCAGTGGATGGCGAAATGTCGCAGGTGCGGTAACCGTTTTCAAAATATTGGCTGCTGTTGATGATGTTGTTCGTCATGGCGATGTTCATGTGCTGGCCCCATAACGAGTTGTTGTGGATGGTGTTGTTCGTGAATCTGCCGTTGCTGACGGTGAGCGTTGCGTAAATTCCTTTGTTGAAGTTTAAAATGTCGCAGTTCTTTACCGTGATGCCGCTCTGAGTAGTTATCGAAACTCCGTTGCCGGTTCCGTTGAATCCGATGAGTTTGAAGCCGTTGCAGTTGAGGGCAATGTTGCTTGCTCCGAAGGTGACGCAGTCTTCGTCTACGATAACCGCTTCTACGTCTGCGGTCAGCGTTGTGTCGACCATGATTGTTCCGGGGCACGGGTCTGCCGCGATGCCGAAGTCGCTTGTTTCAAAGTCGTCGCCTTCCATTCCCGTTATGCTTGTGAGTGTGCCGTTGGGTTCGAATACTTGGACGTCGAATATTTCTTCGGTGTTTGCTTGTGTGATGTCTGCGAGTAATGCTCCGCTGGGCGAATGCGTGATGGAGAGTGTTGTTATGGTGAGTGCCAAAATGAAGAACGTGAGTGCTGCGTATCCGGAAAGTAAATTCTTTCTCATGAGGGCATCACCCACACACGCTTTGATTGCATGTTACATTTCCAGAATGTTAAGAATTCGCGGACGTTTTTTTCGTGCGCGTCAGAAACCAACAAAACCGCGCGACCGAGTTGTTCGATGTTCCACGCAACAACAACGCCAGATTTGCCGTCGCGGCCTTTCAATGCATAGTAAAATCGTACTTTGTCCGTCTTGGACAGGTGCTCTATAGAATAGGTGAAGATAACGCTAGCTACGGCAGAATCAGGTTGTTTGACTGAGACCTCTTTGTTACTCACAACAATCAGTTAGTCTACTTAACAAAGAGCTATATAAATGTTATGTTTATTACCCAAATAACATCTTATTTGAATTTAACTGATTTCGTTAATCTATTTAACCATCTTCTTTCTTACCGCCTATCTGACTCGTTTCTTGCGCATGTGCTTACATTGGAGGCAGGCAAATACAACCATTCCATTCTTGGTTCGAATGCGAACGGTTTTTCCCGGATGCCAGTATGCGTTGCATTCTTTGCAAAATCGGTACTTGAGTTCGGTAGGCAAAGGAAGTTTGAACTTCATTTGCAGTCGGCGGGCTTTGGTAACGTATCTTTTCGCGACGGTCACGTCTTTGGTGTCGTGGGCTTTGATGAACAGTGCTTGAATTGTTTCTAGCGCTGCTTTTTTTTCGCCGAATTTACCCTTACCCACTCCTTTTCAGCACATGTTTACCTATATAATCGTTCCCGTATCACGCGAGAGTCATAACTGCTTAAACGCGTTTGAATTTGAGATAGTTTCGTTCCAAAGAAGCAATGCCGGGCAGAGTTTTACCCGCAAAGACATCTAAACTTGCGCCGCCACCGGTGGAAACGTGCGTGAATTTGTCAGCAAATGCTTTGACCGCGTCAGCCGTGTCTCCGCCACCTACAATGGTAATGGCTTTCGAATCTGCCAATGCATGAGCGATGGAAGTTGTTCCTTTAGAGAACTGTTTTTGTTCAAATAGTCCCATGGGTCCGTTCCAAATGACTGTTTGTGCTTTGGAAATAATAGCTGCGAATATGTTTGCGGTTTCGGGGCCGATATCGAGTCCCATTTCATTTTTCGGAATGGAATCAATGGCAACAATGTGTCCTGCGCTTTTGGTGTCTTTCGCGATGACGCAATCAACAGGCAGTACGATTTTGCGGGACTTCAATAAATTCTTGGCAAAATCAAGTTTGTCCAGTTCGACTTTGCTTTTGCCGGTTTCGTTGCCGATTGATTTCAGGAATGTAAATGCCATTGCGCCGCCGACGAGAACGGCGTCGACTTTGGGCAACAAATTCTTGATAACATCAATCTTATCAGAAACTTTCGCGCCACCCAGTATTGCGATGAACGGATGTTTTGGATTATGCAAAGCTTTGTCCATTGTCTCAATTTCTTTTTGTAATTGAAATCCTGCTGCGCTGGGTAAATGTTCGGGAACGCCGACAATACTTGCGTGGTTGCGGTGCGAGACGCTGAATGCGTCGTTGACGTAGATGTGCGCGAGTTCAGATAAGGCCATTGCGAAGTGAGGGTCGTTTTGTTCTTCTTCGGGATAGAATCGCACGTTTTCGAGCAAACAGACTTCGCCCAAAGCCAATTCGTTAATTTTGTTTTCGACTTCGGAGCCGATAACGTCGTCGATTTTATAGATGGGAATTTTCATGAGTTCGTGCAATCGTTGTGCGAGGATGTCAGTTCTCCATTTGTCTTCGACTTTTTCCGGTCGTCCAAAGTGCGTCAAAAGAATTGTGATTGCTTTTTGTTTGCGCAAATACTGTATGGTGGGTATTGCGGTGCGGATGCGTGAGTCATCCGTTATGTTTCCTTTGTCATCGATGGGTACACTAAAATCCACGCGGACAAGTACTTTTTTATGAGCTACATTGATGTCTTTGAGTGTGCGGAATACCATCTCTTTTCAGTAAATTGCAGTTAGAAAGTCTATAAAAATGTTCTGACTACACAAATACATAAAAAGCCTGAATGAACAACAAACAATCATGATTGAATTGGATGGCAGTCAGGGTGAGGGTGGCGGGCAGATGCTGAGAACAGCACTATCGTTGTCTGCTATTTCTGGTGATGCGTTCCGTATCAAGAATATTCGTGCGGGTAGAGAAGACCCTGGACTCAAAGCACAGCATCTTGCGGCGATTAAGGCGGTGCAGAAGTTGTGTGGCGCGGTTGTTGACGGCGCCGAATTAGGTTCAACAGAAATAACATTTTATCCGAAGCTGTTGAAGGGTGCCGATGTCGCCATAGATATTGGGACGGCAGGAAGTATCACTCTTGTCCTTCAAGCCGCAATTCTTCCAGCATTATTCGGGCTCAGAATTTCGCGTTTCTTAATTTCGGGCGGCACTGACGTTGCGTTTGCTCCCACGATTGACTATTTTACGGAAGTGTTCGTTCCTCACATTAGAACGTGGTGCGCGAATATTGAAGTACGCGTTCTGAAGCGTGGCTATTTTCCTGTCGGTAAGGGGGTTGTGGAAGTTATTGTGCAACCCAAGATTTTCCGTGATGATTACGAGTCATTCACTCAATTTATGGCGATGTTGCAGGCGAGTGTTCCAAAGATTGACTCTCTACAGCAAGGACATTTGGTCGTCATAAATGGTGTTTCACACGCATCAATGCAGGGTGTTGCCGAGCGACAAACAGAAACTGCGCAACATTTGCTTGCGAAAAAAGGCCGCACGCAGATTCGTTCGGAGATGGTGCGTTCTGTTTCTGAGGGGTCGGGCATGACATTGTGGGCGATGTTTTCGCTGCAGCAGGATGAGATGGAGTTTACTCGACCAATTCGTTTGGGCGCGAGTGCTCTCGGAGAAAAAGACATTACTCCTGAAGATATGGGCAAACAGGCAGCTAATGCG
>CAYIEN010000006.1:0-63367 GCA_964362535.1 uncultured Methanosarcinales archaeon
CAAACTGGCAGCTAATGCGCTTCTTGCAGAGATGAATGCGGAAGCTCCTGTTGATGTGCATCTTGCGGACCAGCTTGTTCCGTTGGTAGGCATGCGTGGAGGGCAGTACAAAACGGCAACAATTTCAGAACATACAAAGACAAACGTAGTAGTGGTGAACAAATTCTGTCCGGAAGTTGTTGTAGAAGGAACAACAATTAAGAGATTAGAGCCAATTTAAGAGAAGTTCTCAAATCAAGTATTTCGTATCCGAGTGTTCTCTTTGATTCGCCGTCGCGGAGTTGTGAGTGAACGTGCTGTAATTTGGCCAAGACTTGTTTGGCTCGGTCGACGTCTTTCATTGCGATGGCATCATGTGCTTGATTCAAGAGATGGGGAATTTCGGACGGGCGCGCTGAGGGAGTTCCTTCCTCGTGGCCTTGCATGCGTTGCGGAGGTTCGTAGATATGTTCTTCCATTTCGGGTTCCGCGGGTGTGAATCGGTGGGGTATTGCTTTGCGCGCAGGTTTCACTGGTTCAGGATCTTTAAAGACTTTGAACTCGTTGATTTTGCTTTGGGTGGACTTCAATTTGCCGCCGAGGGAAATGACTTTGCGGGATTCGCGCTCAACAGTCCAGTCCAGTTCAGAGCGTAGTGCTTCGAGGCGTTTGATGTCTGCTTTGACTTCTTTAACGTGCAAAATTTTGTCTTGGGCTGCTTGGGTCTTTTTGCGGATTTCGGCTGCCTTTTTGAGTGCGTTTGTAAGGAGTGCTTCTTTCTTTTCGAGTGACTGTTCAAATTGTTTCAACGCAGTTTCGCGTTCGCGGAATTGTTGTTCGATTTTGTTGTGCTGGTGTGCGACTCGTTCTAATTCGCGCACTCGATCAACGACTTTGTCTTCTTCAGCGCGTAATCGTTTTTTGTCGCGCTCGAATTCTTTGATGGATTTGGAGATTTCATCTTCCTTTTCGCTCAAGACAGAAACGTCTCCTTCGACGAGTTTGCCGATGGATTTCTTTTCGCGGGTGACTTCTGCGCGTGCTTTGTTGACGGCGTCGCGTTCTGTTTTCCATTGGGAGAGGTATTCTTGGTATTCTGCTTTGCGCCCTTCTAATTCCTCTGTTAAAGAGTCTTTGAGTCCTTCGAGTTCTTCGCGTGCGTCATCAAGGACTCGGCGTTGGTCTGAGAGTTTGAGTTCGGAACGGATGAGTTCTCTGTCGCGATCCGCAAATTCTTGTTTGTGGATTTCAAGCTGTTTGTCAAGCGAGATGAGTCCTGATTCTTTTTCTGCCAGTACTTTCTCTTTCTTGTCAAGGAGTGCTTTTTGTTGATTAAGCGCGCGTTGTGTTTCGTCGATTTTGCGCATGCGGCTGTCGATTTCGCGTGTTGCTTTGATGGTGAGGGAGCGTCGTTCTTCAAGTTCTCTGTCGGCAACTTTGACGTCGTTACGCAATTGAGTGAGTCGTTGTCGGAGTTCTGTTTCTTTCTTGCTGACAAGCTCGTCATGTGTCTTCTCAAGCATTTTGATTTGTTGGTGAAGCGTGGCGATTTCGGTGTTGAGGTCGCTCTTTCGCTTTGCGGCCTGTGCTTCGAACTGAAGGAGTCGTTGTTGCGCGTTCTTTTCGCGGGTGGACAGTCCTTCTTTGATTTGGAGTTTGATTTCGGCGAGTTCGGCAAGTGTCGCTGCTCGTTTTTGTTCGAGGTCTGCGCTGGTGTGGCGTTGGCTTTCGGCCATTGCGGTGAGTTTCTTTTCTTGTGCTTCGAGTTCTTTGGAACGCTTTTGGAGTTGGTTGTGCAATGAAGTTAATCCTGCGTCTTTATTGGCAAGGACGTCTTCTTTAGAATCAAGCAATTTTTCGCGGGCTTCGACGCGGTGCTGGAGTGAACGCATTTCTTGGTATTTTTTGGCGATGGTGCGTTCGCTGCTGCCTAACTCGGTTCGATTATCAATGACATCTTCCTGCAATGCTTTGAGGTCTCCTCGTAAGACTGCGATTTTGTCTTCGAGTGCGTTTCGTTGAGCTTCAAGTTCATCAACTTCTTTGGCAACGTTGAGTTTGTGCTTTTCTGAGCGATTGACCGAGCTCATGGTTTCTTTGATGAGCGAGTCTTTGTTGGAGAATGCTTTTTGTTTTTGTTTGAGCGTGACTTCAAGATCGGCAAGTTCGTGTTCTTTTTTGGTGAGTGCGGCTGCCTTTTTGTTGAGGTCTTGCATCTCGGAATGGACTTGTTCGCGTTGTTTTCTGAGTGCTTTGTCCGAACTGACGGATGGCGGCAATGGCGGCGCAGGTAGCTCTCGCTTGAAGAAGGATAGAATACCTGAAGATGTCCCCTTCGCGGGCTTTGAAGCCATACCCTTTATTGACCTAAACTCGCTTTATATTCTTTTGTTATGATTGTTGAGTGGTCAAGTCAATGATATTTTGTCAATTTATCTTCGTTTCTTCCCCGCACGTTCTGTGTCCCGGGTAGTCTTTGAGTCGTCAACAAGAACACAATAACGACTGCCCAAGACAAATGAATCGCGGTCTCCGTAAGGAAACCTTTAAAAACCCCCTTCTTGTCCGTGAAGGTATGGCACACAACTGCACATCTTGCAAAACACCCATCGCGAATGCGAAGGGTGCTGCGAAGTTTCTTTGTCCTTGCTGTGGCAAGGTAGAGTTAGTCCGTTGTCAGCACTGCCGTGAAATTGCGGCTACGTTCTCGTGTGCGTGCGGATTTTCAGGTCCGAATTAACATGGGTAAGGCTTACGTTGTTCTTACGTACCGAGTCATGCCTACTTCTCCGGAATTAGACATCGCAAAATTACAGAAAGACTTGCATACTCTGTTAGCCAAGGAATCAAAGGGCGAGCCGAAGTTCGAAGTCAAGCCGTTTGCCTTCGGATTAAAGGCTGTTGAAGTCACGTTCATGATGGAAGAATCCAAGGGCTGCGACGCCATCGAAGCCGAAATGAAGAAAGTGCACGGCGTTGAGAATTTGGAAGTCGTCAGATTGGACAGAGCGCTGGGATAGTTAGTTCTTGAGTAGTTTTTTCACGACATCAATCGGCGCATCAGTCCTTAATCCAGTATCACAGAAGTGTGTTCGTGCTGCGACGTAGCCTTTCTTCTTGAGTGCCATAATTATAGTGTCAAACTTGGGAACAACACATTTGAGATGTTTGCAGAGTTTGTGAATATCGGTGAAACCGACAATCGCAAGGTGAGACTCGCCATGAATAATGTCAAGGAGTTTGCGCGTCTGACCTTCAGTATGTGGTTTCATCTTCGTGACGAGCGCGTGGTTCCAGAGTGCTCCGAGCCAGAGTGGTCCGGCTGCGCGCATGTTTTGTTTGCAGCAGACCGCAAGATTATGTTTGGAAACAGAATGGCTCATGCATCGTTCGCAATACAAAACATATCCGTGCTGAGCACAAATGCGCTGAACATATGATTTTGATTTTTCTGATTGCAAGTAAATACGGTCATAATGGTCGGTGGCATGCGAGAACAACGGAATCAAGGCTTTATCATACTGCATGCCAATAAGTTGTACTTTTCTAATAAGAATTCGGACGCCAATTTCGTGCATCAATTCGTTTCTCAGGGGTTCTGCCCAGTATTTGCGTCGGCACGCGTCGGGAAACGAACCAGCAAGCGCACCGGTATCTGTCGCCGTAACTGCCAAAATGCCGTCTCGACTCAAGCGTTTGCACGCAGCGTCAAGAAACTGATTAGGCGAACCAAACGGGTCGATTTCGATGTAGTCAAAACCGTTGTGTTCGAGGAGAAAGCCAGATGCGTCTTTTTGCGAAACAATAACATTTTTTGCGGGAATGTTATTGAGTTTCAATTGTTTTTTGAACAATAAAGGAAACTTCGGATTGCCGTCGTTGGCATACAGTGTTTTGATGGTTCCTCGGGGCAATTCTTTGAGAAAGCGTAATGAACGCACTCCCGATCCCGCCAAGGGGTCGGCAATGAACATTCCTTTTCTACCAATGGCTGTAAGCAACGCGACCGCGATATCTCTATTAGTGTGCATGATGGGGTTGTAAAAAACGGGCATTGCTGCAGAAATTACTTTTTCAATGGGTGCAAAAAAAGAAACTTTTCCTTCAGAAACTTTTTTCATTTACGCTTTTTGCCGGGGTTTGCGCCTTTGCTGAATCCCTGTTCCATGTCGTCGATTTCGTCGTCGTCGAGGAGGTCTTCGCGGCCTTCTTCGGTGTAGACGTCTTCGTCTGCTTCTTTCTTTTCTATTTTGTCTTCGTATTCTTCTTTAGTAAGGTCATACTCGTCATCTTCAGTCTTGGATGCATCAACGGGTTCGTCATCCGTAACGGGGGCTTTTTTGCCCTTTTTTGAGGGCTTTGCCTTGACGTTTTTCTTCTTCATGACCTTTTTTGGCATGAACGAAGGCTACTTCAGAAACTTATAAACATTGTTATTTTGACAAATTTGTTATTTTGAAAAGAATTGCTGTATTATAGGGAGTGGTGCGAACGCGATCTTCGGATTCCAGTCTTTTGGAAAACATTTGCTGTACATGGGGTTGCCATAGCGTTCGTCCATGAACACCAATACGCCGCGGTCGGTTTCGGAACGGATGCATCGACCAACATTCTGTAGCGTTTTTGTAATGGCTGGCAGAGTATAACCGTAATCCCATCCTTTGTGATAGAGTCTGTCATAATAGGCAATGAGTTCTTTGGTTTCCAAATCAGGCCTGTCAAGCGGAATGCCGACGACAATGACGCATTTGAGAATGCCTGGTAAATCGACTCCTTCGCCGAAAGACCCGGCCGCAACTCCTAACAACACAGCCCCGATTTGTTTGTATCCAGAAAAGCGGCGCAACATTGCTTCGCGATCTTCTTTAGTGGCTTTGGAGTCTTCCATGAAAACTGTTTTGGTGCAGGAGTTTGTAAGCGATGCCGCAACGGCGTCGCGAATGGCGTAGCTGGGGAAAAAGATGGCGGTGCAGCCAGGAACAGTGTTAACAATTGCCGCACAAGTATTGGAAATCTTTTGATACTGTTCAGGCGATCGTTCGCTGAACTTTGTCGTCACATTCGGCACGATGAGGCAGCACTTGTTTTCGATGGGAAATGGGCTGGGGAACTCTTTTTGGATGGTATTCTTCGGAAAGCCAAGCACTTCAGCGAACATCGACGTCGGCGTCAATGTGCCGGACATTAGAATGGTGCAGTGCGCGCGTTCAATGACTTCTTTCGCAATCATAGATGAATCCAAACAGCGATGAGAGAGTGTTACAATGCGTTCATTGCGGAAGTCACTAACGGAAAGAATACGGCTAAATCCAATATCTCCATCATTCCAACTACTCAAAAAGCTCGCGACGCTTCCGATGGCGCTTGTTTTTTTGTCTTCGCGGATGGCATCAGCGGAAATGGTAAATAGATTTGTCATTTCTTCGAGGGGTTTAATCGCGATAACTTGAGAGATAAATTGGTCTTTTGTCACGTTCTTTTCTTGGTCGCGATAGAGTCCTTTTGACAAACCAGTTAAAATGTCTTGAATTTGGACGAGGATGTCTTGCACGGCCGGAAAATCGGCAAGTTTTGCTTCGGCGATTGCTCGTTTGATAGTGACAGAGCTGAGGCGTTGCGTCATTTGTTCGCGCAATCTGCTAGGCAGGTTGTGCCCTTCGTCGATAATCACGATGCAATTCTCGAGTTTGCGGTCAAGTTTGCCCAAGAATGATTCGCGAATCTTTTTGTTGAAGATGTAGTTGTAGTCGGCGATGATGACTTTGGAGTTTTGGGCCATCATGACGGACAATTCGTAAGGACACAATTCCTCGTTAGTGCCTTCCATGAGGACTTGTTCGCTGGCGATGGGAGATTCCATCGTTAATCGTTTTGCAACGAATGCTGCTTTGACGGTAGCGTCACCTTTTTCAGTCCGCGCATTAGAATAATAACTGCATTTGCCGTCTTCACGCAAACTTTTGCAGAAGGAAGTAAAGTCTTCGGAGTGCATGGTGGCGACTCCTCCTTGGGAGCACAAATGTTTTTTGCCGACCATGGAAACACTGCCGAGATTGACATTGAATTTTTGTTTTATTGCTTTGAGGGTTTCCATCCCAATTAAATGCTGTGTGTGTCGTGAAGTTAAGAAGAAAATAGTCAAGTTTTTCTCTTTCGCGAGAGAAAGCGCGGGCGCGAGTGTCGCTGCGGTTTTTCCGAGTCCTGTCGGCGCGTGCACGACGCAGGGTGTTTTTGTTTCGATGCAGTGCTGAATCAACGCGACCAATTCTTTCTGCACGTTGCGCATGGATTCGTGAGGAAAAAGGAGTTCTGCCACTTACTTTTTTGTTTTCACGGAGTATATTTAGGTTTTGATTTGACGTTTTTAGTTCACTAATAATTTTCATTTCGTTTTTTCTCGTCAATGAATGCACAAAATGAATTATTTTGACAAACTACATCTTTCCCACACTAACTGCGAAACATTTAAATACAATTTAGGTAGCGAGAAATTCAGTGGATTTGTTCCGCGAGGTGATACGGAAAAAGTTTTCTTTTCCGTCGACAAAAAAAGTCGGGCGGAGCGCGGCGAAACATTTAAATATCGCTTAGAATGTATGTATTCCACTATCTAACAACATGGCGAACACTTGGGGGGCAATTTCAGCGGCAAACAAGGAGATCTTCCGCGTTTTCTTCCGCGAAAAGCCCGCAATGATGCTTGTTGAGCTTCGAAATGCTAAATCTGAAGTCTACGCAAGCTCGTTAGCCAAACAAATCGATTGCACGTACTCTCACGTTGTCAAAATTTTGCAGCAAATGGAGAAAGAAGGCTTGATTAACTTTGACAAACAGGGTCGATTGAAGCTTTTGACGCTTACCAAGAAGGGTACTGAAGTCGCGGAAAAGATCGATCACATCCGAGTTACGCTTTAATTCTGAAGTTTTTTATACGCACAACCAATTTGTCCTGTATGAACTCTGTTCTTATCTCCGGAGCGACTGGTTTTCTCGGTTCGCGTGTTGTTTTGGCGTTACCGCTTGTCGAAAAAGTGTGTCTGGTACGTTCTTCTGCAACAATTACTGGTTGTGAAATGTGGAATCTTGACAAGATAGTGCCAAAACCGATGGATGCGTTTGTACACTGTGCCGCGCAGGTGCATCCTGATGCCGGAACGCATAATATTGAGCTCACCAAACGCATGCTCGACATCGCAAAGGCGTGTCAAGTGAAACACTTCATTTTCATCAGTAGTTATGTGGTCGAAACTGACGCAGTAACGGCGTATGCGGTTGCAAAACGGGCAGAGGAAGCATTAGTGAAAGAGTCAGGCATTCCGTTCACGATTTTTAGGCCGACGGCCATTTTTGGGAAAGGCGATAAATTGACAATAGGCAAGTTGCAGGATAGAATCCGAAGTGGCAAACTTATGCCGTTGCCTGCGGGAGGTACTGCTGTCATGCAGCCTATTTTTGCGGATGATTTAGCACACTTAATTGCTTCTGCGCTTGACAAAAAACCATTGAACAAAACGTATACGGTGGGTGGAACCCCAACGTGTCTACGAGATATGGTTGTATTAATTTCAGAGTTGGAACAAAAGAAGAAACGAACGCTCGTCGTTCCTATAGTGTTTATGCTGGGTGTTGTGCACATTTTGCAATTATTCAAGCTGGCACCCATTCATTCGGGGCAGGTGCGTAATCTTGGACGAGATTTCAAAGTAAATCTTGAACCCTTACAAAAAGATTTCAATTTTGTGCCGACAAATTTTGATAAAGCAATAAGAAGTATATATCAATAAAAAAGTTAAAAAAATAAAAGAATTACTGCGTGTACAGTTTCAATTGCGTCGGGTCGTACTTGAACGCAAGAGGGATCGTTCCCATGCGTTGGTAGTACTTCAACAATCGCTTGATTTTTGCGTCGGTCAACTGCATGCCTCTCAAAGCAGGCATGTCCTGCTTGTTGGCTTCCAGGTGCTTTCGGACTGCAGCTGCTCTTTTCATAAGAGCAATCAAGTCTTCGGGCATTTTGGGCTTGTGACCTTTTTCAATCAACAATTCAGTAATACGCTTTCCCGCGACGGTTTTGACGTCAGGGATTCCGTAGCTGTCTCGCAATTCAAGTCCGATGACGGATGCGGTTTTGCCTTCTTTCGCCAATTTGACGATGAGGAGTTCTAATTCTTTCTCCTTCATTCGGGACCAGCTTGGCTTTGTCTTGTTCAAGGGTTTGCTTGAACCGGATCGGCCTCGCTTTCTACTGTGCATTTTTGCCATGTTGTGTACTCCTTCTATTGTTCATGACGAGATTCTGAAGAGAAATTGTCTCTCCCGTATAGCTGAGTCTTGCAACCCTTCTATCGCTCGATACCTTTAATTTCACTCGGACGCCTTATAAAGGTTTCGTCGGAAATTAAGATATAGCCTCTGGCGGATTCGAACCGCCGTCAACGGGTCCAGAGCCCGCTATCCTTGCCGCTAGACGAAGAGGCTGATGGATATTGTTTCTCGAAGGCGCTTTAAAAAGGTTGCCTAAAGCGTTAGTTTGGTCTGCATTCTGCGAGAATAGCTCAACGGGTCTTTCTGCTTCAGAACATGAATGACGTTGATGTAGGGGCGTAATTCTTTGTAGCTTTTTTCAAACAGTTTTTGGCCTTTCTTAGTGAGCGCCAATGATTTGTCTTCATAGCTAATGTAGCGATTCTTCTCTAATCCTTCTAAGTTTTTATACAAAGCACGTTCTTGTTTGCCTGCGATATTGGCTCGCATAATCAAGTCAATAAAAGTCGCCTTAGAAATGGTAAGCTTGACCGGCGAATCTTGGAATTTGCGTTGGGCTTCAAGATACCAGCTCCCTAAAGTGAACAGAATCAGTTTTTGGACATCTGTAGCCTTAATCACACCGAGAATAAGAGAGTTATCGAGTTATTTAAGGATTTATTTGCCGAAGAATCTAAACTACCCAAAGAACTACAATGCCAACAACAACTCCGAGGGCAACGCCCCAGGCAACATCAGCCAAATAATGTTTCTTCATCAGGATGCGTGTGCTTGAAACAAGCAGTGCTAAGACAACCAAGAACGTGCTAACCCAAATATTGCGGAATATGCTCATGATGACCATCGCTAAGACAACCGCTCGCATAGAATGCATACTGACTACTGTGCCAGCATCGATTTTTTCCCACCAGGTGCGGAACTGCATTGCTTTGGGTCGGTCGCGGATAAAAATAGAGCGAGCGCCAGAAATAATAACGTAACAAATGAGCAATCCCAGGATTAATCTCCAGAACGTTCCAACTTGCTCAGTAAGAAGCAAAACAAATGATACAACGAGATAGACGGGCAGTCCGCCCAACGCGCTGACATCGCTGATTAAATCATCCAAGGACATGTGTGTTCCTACGTTGTTTCTCTTTTTAAACTTATAGCCCCACCCGGATTCGAACCGGGGTCCGGTGGTCCAAAGCCACCTATCCTTGACCGCTAGACGATGGGGCTGTCAATTTAGATAATGTCAATTAAGCCGTTTATAAAGCTTATGAGAACTGTTTCAAACAATCTTCTTCCATGAAGTGCAATTTGCCCGGCACAATTAAGCAATGGACGGGTTTGCCGAAGTCTTTCTTCAGCACATCTTTTGCCTTTCCAGAAATAATTTTTTGAGAATCAGAACCTAATCGTGCGCAGCCAACAACAAGCGTAGTTTCCGTAATGAGTTTTTTGCCGTGCTTTTTCTCAAGCAACAACAGATACTCAATTGCCTGCTTAACCGTCATGAATTTGTTTTCGTCAGGTTTCAAATCGAGCAAGAACAAGGTGTGCGCTCCAATAGAGTGATTTTCAGCCAAAATAGTGTAGGGAGAATCGGGCTCATAACCTTCATGTGTAAATGGAATCGAGGCAGTTTTGCCAAATTTGTAAAGTTGCAGTCCCGTCGCTCCGATTGCAGTCAAGACCGATGCGTTGTGCACTACTGCGACAGGAATCTTCATTTCGTGCGCGCGAGCGATCAAATCAACGTGAGTCGTAGCAAATAAAGAATCTCCAATAACAAGTAATGAAACCACCTGCTTTTTCGCGGGCTTCAACAGCAATTCTTCTGCTTTTTGTTCAACGGTTGCTCTGTCCGCCAGCAAAACCTTCTTACCGTAAAATTTCTCAAGCGTCAACAGAGGAACTTGTAATAGCGAAGTGTAACTTTCCAAGTAAATAACGTCCGAGTTCTTGACGAGCTCGAGTCCTTTGACAGAAATATCTTTTTCGTCCGAGAGTCCGATGCCGATGATGTTTAGCATAATTATACCTTCATTTCTTCGTATTTCGGAGGAAAGTGAGAATCACGAAGTATTTTGAACCAAGTTGTTTCAAATTGCATGAACCTAGCTTGTGCGTGACTAAAATAAGGACTTTCACCAAATATGTTCATTAAGCGCGAACGCACATATGCTGCACTTTCATCATAGAGTTCTCGAACAATGCCTTCCATTTGTAATGTGGTTCTTTCATGAGGCGTAATTACTATGGCCGCAAAATTATTTCTCATCAGGTTTTCATATTTTTTATAGTTTGCTGACGTTTCAAAATAAACAGCCAGTCCTTCTGAGACGTACCGAATGGTTGCAACTTCAGGAATCGCGATTTGACGAACAAGGGAATCTTCAGTAAACATATCGAGTTTTGCAGTAGCAAGAGCACAAGTTTTGTTTTCTTTCAGTATTTTTTCAGCATCTTCTCGCAATCCCATACCTTTCTAATTCGAAGGGGCGCTTTTAAACGTTTCGAGAAAAAAAATTGAAAAAAAGAAAAAAAAGAAAGCCCTCTCGGGCCCTCTTATTTCGCGTCCACCTTCGATTTGGGGGGTGATGGTGGATGCAAGAATGTGTTTTTAGTGCACGATTTCGATGCCGAGTTCGTCGCTCATTGCGGAAACTCTGACGGCCGATTCGCGCTTGCTGACGGAGGCTCCCGTGATGTAGGGGGAGGTTACTCCGGTGATGATGGTCATCACCATGATTTTTCCTTTCATGTCGTCTTGTACTCGTGCGCCCCAGATGACGTTTGCGTCTTCGTCCAAGGTTTCGGTGATTAATTCACCTGCTTGGTTGATTTCGTCCAAGGTCATGTCGGGTCCGCCGACGATGTGGATCAATGCGCCGGTTGCTCCTGCGTAGTTGATGTCCAAGAGGGGGTTTTCGAGTGCGCCGTGTACTGCTTCAGAAACACGATTGTTTGTGTCTGAGCTTCCGACACCGATCGCTGCGACTCCGCCGTTGGTCATGATGGCTTTCACGTCTGCGAAGTCCAAGTTAACCAATGAAGGTACTGCGATGGTTTCGACGATTCCGCGAATCATGGTCGAGATCAGTTCGTTTGCGACTGCGAATGCTTGCTGGATGGGCAAGTTTCCTGCGATTTGGACCAATCGGTTGTTGTCGATAACGACGACGGTGTCCGAGGCCTTACGCAATTGTGCAAGTCCGAATTCTGCTTTGTCGACGCGTGCGCGTTCAATCTTGAACGGCATCGTGACGGTGCCGATAACGATTGCGCCCATGTCTTTTGCGATTTGTGCAACGATAGGTGCCGAACCTGTTCCGGTTCCGCCGCCCATTCCTGCGCAGACGAAGACCATGTCCGAGCCCTTCAATACTGCTTTCAAGTCGTTGACGCTTTCTTGTGCTGCTTCTGCTCCCTTTTGGGGGTAGCCGCCGCATCCGAGTCCGCGCGTGACATCTTTACCAATCAAGAATTTCTTGTCGGCTTCTGAGATTTTGAGGTGTTGCTGGTCCGTGTTAACGGCGATGATTTCTGCTCCTTTGATTCCTCGCTTGTAAAGCCAAGAAACCATGTTGTTTCCGCCGCCACCGCAACCGATGACTTTGATGTTGGCTTGCCCCACTTGCAAGTCGTCTTCTCTTTGTGCGCTTCGTTGTGCGCTTTCCATGTTAAAATCCATTTTTTTCTCCCCCTTGTTTCTGTTTTATATTTTGTAGTATAGAGATTCAACTACCAAAAGCTTTATATTCCCCGGTAGCCCATTCTCTTTTTAGAACACGATCTGGTTTGTGCCAACGAACTCGATTTGTATCTGTGTTTTTTCGAACGCCAATTCGAACAAACGCTGAATATTATTTACCAAAACCCACAGTTAATTTTTAACTTTCCCCGCCAAGGGATTGTTTAAAATTTTATTCTCTTTGTTTATTAAACCTTATTTAAATATACTTCGTTCTTTAAATATACCTATTTAAGTACTAGGCCTACGGTTCAGATGGAGTTTTACCTTCATTTCTTGTGGAAACGTTTATAAAGACACCGTCGATAAATGGCATTATGTACAAGAAAATAGCAACATACGTCTTGATGGCGACAGCACTAGGTTGTGATCCTCAAAACAATTCAAATTCCCCTCCTCCAACGGAAATAGTGTTTGAAAAGAACAGAAAAAAAGTCCCCTCTTCATTTGATGCATTCGGGCGTTATGACGACAAAGAATGTAATTATGATTGCAAAGGAGTTACCACTTCAGATATTGATGGTGATGGAGATCAAGATCTCATTATCGTCACAGGATCCGGATATTTTCTTATCGAGAACAAAATCCCGCAAAAAACTCTCGACGCAAAATTAACTCCCGAAAAAGAAGACAAGAAATAATTACACTTTCTGCATTTTTTTCAATGCGTTTTCTGCCCATTGTCTAGCGGTTGCTAATGCTTTCGCGACGTAGGTGGAATACGTGCCGAATACTTCAGCAATGTCCTTGACGCGATTTCCATAATGGCTGAAAAAGACTACATTATGGAGTTCAAACTTGAGAGGCTTGACGGGTTTCTCGTCGGCATAACCAAGAGTTACAACAGCAACAGGAAGTACATCCTCGGGAATGTCACACACTTTTCTTAACATGTGATCGTCAAATGCGCTGACCCAGCACGCTCCTAAACCAAGTCCGTGCGCAGCCAAAAGCATGTTTTGCACGGCGGCAGCAGCGTCGAGTGTTGCGTATCGTTCGCCTTTCTTCGCATAGTATCGTTCAGACTTTGCAGGCTCGCCACAGACGACGATATTGACGGGCGCTTGTGCCATCCAGTGCTGTTGCAAGCAAGCTTCAGCAACCTCTAATCGTTGTGCTGATTCCATGACGAGAATAAATTTCCACGGCTGCAAATTGCCTGCGGAAGGTGCCATCCTGGCAGCGTCAAGAATATGTCCTACCTTTTCAAATTCAACAGGTAAAGAAAGATATTTGCGTATGCTTCGTCGCGTCTCGATTGCCTTCAGGACGTTCGGTATCTCCTCTTTTTTCTGCATAGGGATACCACCGTTTTGTGATTTATAAAGGTTTGGTGGCTTTATTCAAGGGGTTTTCTGCGGATATCTTATTATATCAGGTAAATGTGATGAAGACCATGCGCTACGCAGATCTTGTTGAGGTATACGAGCAACTTACCGGCACGACAAAGAGGCTGGAAAAGACGCACATTCTTTCCGAGTTTTTGAAAAAAGTGCCGGATGCAGATTTTGACCACATCTTACTGCTAGTGCAGGGCCGTGTCTTTCCGGCGTGGGACGAGCGCGTTATAGGCATGGCTTCGCAATCAGTCGTAAAGGCAATTATTCTCGCAACTGGCATCAGTCAAGAAAAGCTTGCCACTGTTTGGAAAAAGACAGGAGATTTGGGAGAAACAGCAAAGCAACTCACTACGCACAAGAAACAGGCGACATTATTCTCACAAGAATTAACAACGAAGAAAGTGTTTGACAACTTGAGAAAGCTCGCGAGCATGGAAGGCGCAGGAGTTGTTCAAAACAAACTCCAATTGGTCGCAGAGCTCCTGACCAGCGCAACGCCAATCGAGGCGCAATACATCATTCGAACGGTGCTGGAAGATTTGCGTGTCGGTCTCGGTGAAGGAACTATCAGAGACGCCATAGTCTGGGCATTCTTGCTGAAAGGTGTCACGACCTACGACCAGAAGAAGAACGAGTTCACGATTCCGGATGAAAAGAAGGAAGAGTATGACCACTGCTGTGCAGCAGTCGAGGACGCGATCAATCTGACAAACGATTTCGCCAGTGTTGCTAAAGCAGCCAAGCACGGCATCGAGAAATTGGGCAAAATCACGCTCAACCCAAAAACCCCGATTAAAGTCATGCTGTATCCAAAAGCGAAAGGTATCGCTGACGCGTTCGAGATTGTGGGCAAGCCTGCGGCGTTCGAATACAAGTATGATGGTTTCCGCATGCAGATTCACAAGAAGGATGGAACCATCCAGATTTTCACAAGAAGATTGGACGATGTCACAAAGCAATTCCCCGAAGTCGCAAAGTTGGTCGAAACATCTGTGGAAGGTAAAGACTTCATTTTGGATGGCGAGGCGGTCGGTTACGATGTAAAAACGGGTGGCTATGTTTCGTTCCAAAGTGTCAGTCAAAGAATCAAGCGAAAGTATGACATTGCCGAGGTCGCGGCAAAATTCCCTGTCGAACTCAATTTGTTCGATGTCGTTGAACTCAACGGCAAAAACTTATTGAACGAACCGTTCCAGAAGCGTCGAGAGATTCTTGACAAAATCGTAACCGTCAAAGCAAAGAAAATTAGATTGGCGGAACAAATTATCACGGATTCTGAAGAAAAAGCACAAAAGTTTTACGAACAAAGTTTGAAAGCAGGTAACGAAGGAGTGATGGTCAAGAATCTTTCAGGAACGTACACGCCGGGTGCCAGGGTTGGTCAGGGTGTCAAGGTCAAACCAGTCATGGAGACGTTGGAAGTCGTTATCACGGGCGCTGAATGGGGCGAGGGTAAGCGCGGGCAGTGGCTTGCGACGTTTATCATTGCAGTTAGAGACCCCGACAGCGGAGAACTGAAAGAGGTCGGCCGTGTCGGGACGGGTTTCAAAGAAAAAGAAGAAGAAATTGCGGAAGGCGAAGTCGCATCCGTCACCAACGTCACGTTCCAATACATGACGGACTTGCTCAAGCCACACATTATCAAAACGGAAGGCCGTGTCATGACGGTTCATCCCAACATCGTCATCGAAGTCAATTATGAGGAAATCCAGGCCAGCCCAACTTACGATTCAGGATATGCCTTGCGATTCCCTCGTTTCGTTAAATTGCGAGAAGACCGCGGACCGGACGACATCAACACGTTGCAGGACATTGAAGACCTGTACAAGCACCAGCGCGGAAGATAATTTCTCGAACAGCCGTGAGCAAAGGTATTTAAAGCAACCTTCAGCTTTTGAACGTATTCCAAGCCCTGGTAGTATAACTTGGATAGTACGCAGCCCTGCGGAGGCTGCAGTCGGGGTTCAAATCCCCGCCGGGGCGTTTTGATTCGGTTTTGTAGTCACTAAGTAGTGGTCATAAATAGAAAGGTTTATAAAGGGCATTTTGGCTTATTCTCAGTATGATTGAGACATCTCTTCGTCAAAATATTGAATCACTTGTCAATAAGCTAACGGCATTTTCCGATAAAGTAGAAAACCACCTTCCCCAAATTGAAATCCCGAACACCGAAATAGTCTCTCATGGAGACACACAAATACGTCAAGGACGCACCGAGCTTGAAGACATTGTGCGTTCGCTTCGCAAAAGCATTGCTGCAATGTATAAGCTGGCCACATCCACCGTAAGCCACCTGACTTGCTCCCTTCAGCATGCTCCTTCTCGTCTCCTCGAATCAGCATATGACGCGGGGTTAAGCGCATATGATGCACTCATCACCATGTTTGAAACCGCAAACACGTATGAACGTTCAGGTAAGAGATTCACTCGCATCATGTCAGACAATGTCGTGAAAACAATAAAGCTCTCAGATACAAATGATGCGTTAATCAAAGCAAATCGTGAACTCGAAACAAAACGTCAAGAAATTCAAAAGAAAAATGACGAATTTTACAATTTACTCACCAAAGACCAGCTCACCGGCACGTATAACGAATTTTATTTCAAGCGCGAACTCGGTAAAGAAATCAAAGAAGCGAATGCAAAAAATGTTCCTCTTACACTGATTTATTTCGACCTTGACGGTTTCAAAAAGGTCAACGACGATAACGATCACGACGCGGGCGATGACGTATTGAAAGAAGTAGTGGAACGCTGTCTGAAACGAAAACAGGATCGTGAAACTGACGTATTCGCTCGTCTTCACGGTGACGAATTTGCAGTCTTACTTAGCCGTACCACTGAAGAACAAGGTGCGACGCTTGCAGGCAACTTACTCGGCTCTTTAGTCGCCAAACCTTTCTTCATTGACAACCAGCCTTACGCCATTAGTGGCAGCTTCGGAGTTGTGCCGTACGTGGCAGGACACGACGCGAAATTTTTCGTGAAACGCGCTGACAAGTGTATGTATTACGCAAAATCCATCGGCAAAAAAACAGTTGCCACCGAATCAATGCTGAAAAACCAGATTCAATCAGATAACGGCCCTGCACTCATCACTCGACTCAAACTCAAAAAAATGAAGGACTACTACTTGCAAGGTGTAAATCCGCCAAAGGTTTAAATAGGTAAACAAACATGAACAACAACGTGATCCAAAACCTCGACCCATATGAGGATCCTGAAAGTCATTGCGATACGCAGCAGTATTTCATGACGGAACTGGAAAAAGCATTGTACAAAGGGCGCATCGACGTCAAACCGGTCGGCGTCGTCATTTTTGAAGTGAACACTGCATATAACACGAGTTCTATTAATGAACAACAAGAACTTTCAAAACGCATTGGCGCTGCGCTGCAAGATCTGCCGTTTGAAGAAAAAGGAAGACTTCGACCTGCAGAATACGCTGCAGTCATTGAAGGTGTTGATCCTGATACTTTTGAAAAAAATGTTGCAGCATTAAAAGCACGCTTGCAGCAGGAAATGACAGGTCAAGAAATCAGCATCAAATACAAAATTATTTCTCCTCAAGAAAAAATAAACGCAGAAACAGTCATCAGCGATCTCGAAAAAGAATTATCCGCAGCTTAATCATTCGTTCCGACTTGTTTCTTAACGCTTAAAGCAACTGCTTTGCCAAGTACGTCAGTGAGTTTCTCAATTGTTACTTTTCGCACATCTCCAATATCCTTGAGTCCTGCAATAAACATCTTGCGAGCTCGTACCTTTCCGATACCGGACAGTTTAAGCAACGGCAGTAATTCTTCTTTAGCCCCATATTTCAGTCGTAATCGTACACGTGCCAATTCTTTCACCAACTCGTTGAGATTCAATATATTCGTCAGTTCGGTCATGCTGTACAGCAACCAATCTGCGTTGTCCAGTTTAGCACTGAGTTCTCCAGGTCTCACCTTATATTTCTCCAATAAAAATTCCTCATCGCATTCATCAATCCAATCAGCGAACATCATTGTTGTTTTGACGGCGTCAAGGAATTCTTCGTATTCTGGGTCGAACGCGCTTGGTTCTCGGATGAGCAGCCATTGGTCCCACTCGACAAGTTTGGATTGTATCAAATCATACTCACGAACGCCAACGCGAAGAAGTGGTCTCATCTCCAGCGTTGTACACAGCGCATGAAGAAACGAAATGGGTTTCAACGTCTTGAGCGTTGACGCTTCCTGCAATGCCAAAACCATCTGGTGCGCAGTAAGTGGATCGAGATACAATTCAGCCACTCGTTTGCCCAAAAAGGTTGCTTTGAACGCGTCTTTGCCAAAATCGTGTGCAGAAACAAAATCATCTTGCGCCGGACCAGAAATAAAATTCCAATCAATCAGTAATTTCAGCATTTTGTCAATCGTGCCGCTCAGCTTCGCTAAATCTTTGAACTGGTGTGCCCAGAATGTTTGTGAAAAAAAGTCAAGCAGTTGTGTTCGTGTTCCAACAACGCGAGAAGAAATGAGTGAAAGAATATACGTACGTAAGACGGGTTCAACGGCCAATTTAGAATAGATATCTTCGGGCTCACCGTGAATGTAGCGGTCCAATAACTCGTCGCGTTCAGCTTCGGTTGACGCAATTAATATCGCTTCGCCAACCGCGTCATATTTAGGACGTCCTGCACGTCCAGCCATCTGCAAATACTCCAATACCGGAATAAACTGCATACCGTGTTGCCCGAAACGTTTGGTGCTCGTAATAATCGCCCTGAACGCCGGCAAATCAAGTCCCATCGCAAGCGTCGGAGTGCATGCAATCAACCCTAACACACCAGAACGAAACGCGTTCTCAACAAGTGTTTTCTGTTGCGCATGCAATCCTGCATGGTGAAACGCAGCTCCGTTATGCACACAATCAGCAAGTCGTTCGCACTGTTTCGTAGGTTTAGAAAGAACGTTTCGTATTTCTTCAGAAAGAGCGTGTAAAGTAGCACTTCTAATTTTAAGGGTCTTCCCAATATCTTCCGCAGTCTTTTCAGCGCTTCGTTTAGCGTTAACGAAAATCAATGCCTGTTTTTTCTTGTTCAGAGTATCCTGACAGAGGTCTATCACGCCATCCATGAGAAAACAAACAAAAGAAGACTATAAAAGAATTTAGGCGCAGGCGTCTCTGCATTCTTTTTTGCATTCGCTTTTGAAAATCACGCCGCACTCGATGGTGTTTTCTGCCGCGCAGGATGCTTTGCAGCCTTGTTCTCGCAAATACCCATTGCATCTGACGACGCATTCTTCAAAGTTAACGTATGCCGTGCCTTCGCCGCAGGCCTCAACTGAATTTTCGCCACACTCATCGATGCAGCCGTCGCCACAAGGTGTTTCGTATGCGGGCGCAGTCTCGGTAGACGCAGGAACGACAGGAGGCGTTGAGGTAGGGGTCGGAGCAGGGGTAGTTACCGTTTCCGTTGTTTTTATCTGACCTGGAGATTCTACAATAACGGGAGACGTACACGCGATCAATACGAGCGCCATTAATAGTATCACTAGTTTTTTCATGGTATCACCTACAATTTGTTGAACATGTTGTGTTGCACGTGTCGAGTGTTGCGCTGCAGCCGATACTGCATCGAGGAACGAGATGGTCCATGCACCCGCCTACAGTGCTTTCTTGACAGCCGTCGCGGCAGTCTGCGGGATGCATAAATTCATTGCAAGAGTCACGGCATAAATCTTCGTCTTCCGTGTCGCATCCGTTTTCTACCTTTTCTTCACAACTCGTTACGCAGTCGTTTGCCGTGTCGACGCATGCGTCTTTGCAGTCGCTGCTGCAATGGGTTTTCATGCTGAGGAGTTGGGCTTCAGTGTACAAGTCAATGACGTCATGGGAATCATCGCTGCCAGGGGTTCCGCCGGTAACGGTGATTATTTTGTCCTCAACAATCACATCTGCGTCGTTTGTCGTGATAATTTTGACGCTGGGCTTCATGTAGCCTTTGTCTGCGAGTAGCGAGATAGTGTTTGGAAGGAAAATGATTTGCGCCGATGAGACTTTGTCTTTCGCAACGGTCAATTTGGTGTTAACGACGAAATACGTGTTGGGAAGAACAACTTCATATTCTGCATCGCCTTTTGTTCCTTCCGCATCGTTGACGCGGAACTTGAGCTGCGTGTATTCTCCGGGGTCGACAGGAGCATCAATCAAAATAGATTGCTGATTATTCAACGCAACCAAATCAAACGGAACTTTTGCCGAGGTAAGTTTTACCCATTCATCTTCTGCTTTGAGATATGCTTGGACTTCAGTTACTTCAAAAATAAGCGTATCAAGGTCAATGTCTCCTTGTGAGCCGACGGAAACGACGATTCTGCCGAACGTTTCTACCGGAGCAGCTGTTTTATTTTCGGTAACATTCGCGGTCACATTTTGTGTAACGGTGACTTCAGGTTTTGCGCATGCCGCTAAGAAAAGTAAACAGAATAGTAACACCAGTTTTTTCATACTCATTTCTACGCACCGCTTTGTTATAAAACTTACGCCCTCCGCCAGATTTGAACTGGCGACCTCGTGGTTAACAGCCACGCGCTCTAACCGCTGAGCTAGGAGGGCTATGACCCCGCCGCTGCTCGCCGAACAGAGTTCGTCGGCAACGTCGGTCTCATGCTCTGTGTTAACTTGAATGACCCCGCCGTGATTCGAACACGGGACCTCACGATTATCAGTCGTGCGCTCAACCAGGCTAAGCTACAGGGTCGGTGAATGCTCTATACTCTATAATACAGCAATGACCTGTAAGTGCTTTTTAAATATTGTGGTATAGGGACAACGTCAATACCTTTATAAACGCTATTTTAGCCCCTGAGAGTGGTGGGGTATGACTGAAGACTTCAGCGATATTGGTCACACATTTAGTCAGGATGTACTGGCAAGACTCGCGGGTTGGGTTGGAAAATACACCGAAAACTGCATTGATGACTTGATTGTGCGTGGATTTGAGCACATCAAAAAAGTTCCTTCTTCAACTGCTATTACCTATGTTTCGACGCATCGCAGCGAAGTGGATTACATGCTTGAGGCGTATGCGTTACGGTCACGAAAACAGAATGATTGTGCGGGAAAGCCGGTGCTCGCGATCGCTGCAGGTGATAATTTGTTTGTTGGAGAAAAATTAGGAGACACAGTTCTTAATATCGGCAAGTTTTGGCGTAATTGTGGCGCGTTCAAGATTTTGCGAGATGTGCCAAAAGAGAAAGCAACGGGAGTGACAAAGCACCAATTGAATTATATTACTCATCGTATGGCTGAAGGCGACCATTTTTTGACGTTTGCCGGTATTGGTCGGTCATACAACGGTGAATTTAAACCGTTTGATTCTGCTGCAGTGCACGTTTTTTCCGGCGCGGCTGAAAGAGCGAACAAGCAGCACGTGTTTATTCCTATAGATATCAGTTATGAGCGTGTTCCGGAGGCAACGCAGTTTCCGTTTTTTGCGGAGTACAAGCGCAACAAAGCGGAAGGAAAGCATACGTTGTGGGAAAAAGCACAGTATTACATTCGAGACTGGCCGTACATTTTATGGCAAGGAGTGCGAGGGCGATCGCTTGGCAACGTCACAATTTCATTTGGAGTGCCGATGCAATCCGAGGGGCGCAGCCGTCATCAAAAAGACCAATTTGTACGCGACCTCGAAACCGCGGCAAAAAAACTTGTTCCTATCACCTCAACCGCCCTTGTGTGTGCGGCATTACGAGACACGTACAACCATGAGGGAAGCTGCAGAAAAGATGACGTTTCACAACGCATGATTCGCATGCAATCAGCTATTGACAATATGCATCCAACATTGCACATTGAAAAGGCACATCCTGCTGCAATGATTGAACGATCTCGCCGATTTATTGGCGACCATATTCCGCTGAAGGATGGTAGGTTTATCATCAATAATCATGATCTCTTGAATTATTACGCTAACAGTATCAAGCAGTACACACAACCATGGCAATCACAAACCGCGTCGCAATTGTAGGTAAAGGAGAATTCGGGCAGACGCTCGGAAGCTTGCTTGTGGAAGCGGGACACTCAGAAATTTCGTATTGTCACCGTGACTCGCAAGGGGAGTATTCTGCGCAACAGCTTGATTTTCTGAAAACGGCGGATGTCATTCTTTACACAGTGAAGAGCGAGGCAATGCCTTCAGTAATACAAAAAACGAAACCGTACATTTCGCAGGACGCAAAAATTATTTCTGCGGTGAAAGGAATGAGGTATGATGCTGAAACAAAAACGCTGACCACGACAACTGATTTGCTGGAGCAGGAATTTCCGAATAACGTGATAGCGGCACTTTCAGGTCCGAATCTGTCGGCAGAGATTAATGCTAAAAAGCCGACGTTTACTGTTATTGCCGCGCAGGACAAAGAAGGTCCGAGACGGTATCTTATCCTTACGGAACGATTGTGCCGTTTGTTTAAAACGTCGTATTTCCGTCCCATTCCAGGATTAGATTTGAAGGGGCTTGAGTATGGCGGAGCACTAAAGAACCCATTGGCTATCGCGACGGGGTTTATCCGCGCATATTTTGGGCCATCCTGTAACACGTTCGGTTCCGTTATTGAGTGGGGCTGGACAGATCTTAAACGCATTTATCAGAAAATTTCGGAGCAACGATTCGGCGAAGCAAGAGATCTTCCTGAAGGATGCATGGGGGATCTTTCAGCAACGGCAACAAGTAGCGACTCGCGTAACTACAAGTTTGGAAGGAAGCTAGGTAAAGCGCACCGGACTAAAGATCAGGGTGCAGTCGCAAAGGCGTTGAAGTGCGGGCTCAAAAAGACAGTGGAAGGGTTGCCGACGTTGCAGGCTATTTGTTCATACGCGCAAACGCATAATGTTCCGCTTGTTATTTTGCCTGAACTACACGGCATTATTTTTGAGGGAAAAGATCCGGCAGAGCTTAATTTTGACACGTTGGAAAAGAGGGTTTTAAAAACCCACTGGATGCAGTATATGCAGAAGGAACACCCATGAGTTACAACCTTGAACTTGATAATGTCGTGAAGCAGATTAACGACAAGAAAGCAAAACTTGTCTGCATCCAATTACCTGAAGGTTTGAAGCCAAATGCTCCTGAAATCCAAACCGCGATTGAGTCAAAGACAAAAGCGCAAGTCATCATTTGGATGGGTTCTTGCTATGGCGCATGCGACTTACCAACGGAAGTCGAAAAGCTCGGCGTTGACTTGTTAGTCCAATGGGGCCATAGTAGTTGGAGTCCGTAAGCTCAATTTTCTAGACACAATAAGAACGGAGTGAAACGACAAATCGTCCGACTTCGTGAAGACGAGGGAAGAGTTTTATTTCTGACCGCGAAGCGGGCAGTTGATAAAACGCTTCCGGAGGATGAACGAGAAGGACTTTGATCAATTTTTCTGAAAAATTGAAAGAAAAAAAAGAAGTTTTCTATTGCATTGCTGCAAAGTCGCTGTCCAACGAGTCGAGTTCGCTCATGTCGAATTCGTTGTCTAGCGAGTCAACGTCGGAGAAGTCGTCGTTAAAGCTTGAGACTTCTTGGTCGGTGGACGTTGTTGCGGTTGCTTGCGTTGGTTGCTTTGCGCAGCCCGTCACGATGACGAGTGCGAGGAGCAATGTCGCGAAGAGTAGTTTGTTCATTGGGTTCACCTGTGTGTTTTTTGGTTATTAAACTTTACCCAATGACGACTCCTGCGGTCGTGTCAACGCTTGCGTCAACATCGGTGCTGACAATCGTGGTTTCGGTGCTTGCACTATCGTCTTCATCAGAATCTGCTGCGTCATCATCAGCTTCAGAGTCATCAGCTTCATCTGTGCCATCAACGTCATCATCTGCTTCGTCTGCATCATCGCCAGTTTCGACTTCGGTGCTCGAGCCAACTTCTGCGTCGGCTGATTCAAAGTCTCCGGGTTTGGTGGTGCTTCGGATGCTCTTGATGATTTCTTTCAAGAGGTTGTGCGCTTCTTTGAGGTCTGCGTGTGCCGCGCGAAGTGCAGTGTGTGCTGCTTCAACGTCGCCGCTTGCGTAGAGTGCTTTTGCGCTGTCCGCGTTTGCTTCTGCGCTTTCGAGCTTTGCTTCGAAGCGTGCTTGTAAGGCGATTGTTGCGCTCATGTCTGCGCCGTGCTCTTCAAGGTGTGCAACGATGCGGTCGAGTTTGTCATCCATCGCGTCCATGCGCGAGATAACGAGTCCGACGCGGTTGGTAACGACACGGCCTGCTCCTAATTTGAGGGTTGCGCGTGCGTCTTTCCATGCTGCTTGCATTTCTTCTGCGGCTGCTTTGATTTCTTCGCGTGTTGCGGTATCGGTGTCGATGCCTTCAACGGTTTCTTGTGCGTCGGTCATTGCGGTGATTGAAGCGTCGATGTCCGCGATGATTTCTGCCTTGTCTTCCGAGTCAGATGCTTCAACTCGGGCTTTCAAGGTAGTTAATAGTTCCAAGACTTTGTCGCTGGATGCGAGCAAGAATGCTTGCTTGTCCGCGAGTGTTGCGTCTTTGTCTCGAATTGCCGATCGTGCTTTTGCAAAGTCGGTTCGAGCTTCAAGAACGTCTTTGCGTGCTTCAATAACTCGCTTGTTTGCTTCGCGTACTTTTTCACGGCTTTCTTTGAGTCTTTCTGCCGTAAGTTCTCGTGCTGTTTTTGCGGTTTCGTCCGCGGCGTCTGCAGTGTCTTCTGCTGCGTCTTCTGCTTCATCTGCGGCGTCATCCGCTGCGTCTTCCGCATCTGATGTGTCGTCGCTGCTGGTGCCGTCTTCTGCGAATGCCGCAGGGACAATGCTGACCAGGAACAGTGACAGAACCATCATAACGGTCCATTTTTTCAGTTCCATATTGTTTTCCTCCGGGCCGTAGCCCGCAATTGTGATAAATTGAAGTACGCGGATGTTGTTTATAAACAAACTTGCGGAATGCTTTCGAAAAGCGCTGTTTAACGCTTTATTACGCATGTTTAGGTCAGCAGGAGGCTTTATTGCAGTGTGTTGTTCGACAGCTATTTATATGAACAGAGCTCTCGGAATGCTATGAAATGGGGCGTTTCGTTCATTATAGCAATATTATTCCTTCTGCCAGTAGTATCTGCAGCCACAATTCATGGTACCATTTACAATATTGATTTGAATCCGGTGAAGAACGCGCGAATCGACATTACGACGCAGCCGAAGCAAGTCTTTATCGCAACGAACGGAACGTATGCGTTTACCGTGTCGGAAGGCATGTATGATTTGTCTGCGGCATTGATTCAAAACGGACAAACAACTGCTTCTGCGACAGAATCTCTGACAATTACGGATGATGGTGATTACGTGCTTGACCTTATTTTGTTTCCAGATATTGAGGAAGGTTTGTTGAACGAGCCAGATATCAATCCTGCGGAAGTAATTGATGAGTCTCCTGTTTGGCCGAGAGTCATTATCGGCATACTGATTGTTGGCGCGTTGCTTTGGTTTTTCTTAAAGCCGAAGAGTAAGTCCCAAGCGCATGCGATTGAGCACGCACAGCACAAAGCAGACCATCACACTCCAGTCACAGAAGTAAAGAAAGAAGAAATAAAAGAGGAGCTGCAAACCGAGAAAGACGACGTCACACCTGTTATTGCGTTCATCAAGGCGCAGGGTGGAAGAACAACACAAAAAGATATCCGAAAGCAATTCCCGTTAAGCGAAGCAAAGATTTCGTTAATCATCGCCGAACTCGAGCACAAAGGTGCGATTGAAAAGATTAAGAAAGGTCGCGGGAATATTATTATTCTGAAGTGAGGTATGGCTAAATTGTATGAGGCGTGGCCGGGGTTGTATGGCGTCACGCAACATTTTTTTCGTTTTACTGGCACGGCGTTGATGCATGTTGAAGGCGCACGTTACATTCCAAAAGAACCATCCGTTATTCTCGCAAAACATCGTTCGTTGCTTGAAGTGTTGCAGTTATCATATGTTGTGGGTGTTCGAACGGGTAAGATGCCGTTGATTGCGATGAACGCAGGGCTTCCGAAACAATATGGTTGGTTCGGGGGAGTTCCGATTGACCGAGGAAGTGACCAGAAGGAAATGCCACAGAAGGAGTTTAACGCGAGAAGCTTTGCTCGGTTAAGGCAAGGGTTAGAAGAACGCAGCATCATTGCGTTTCCAGAAGGTCATCGGTGGCCTGACCGAATGGGGCGTTTGTTGACGGGATTGCTTGGCGAGCTAGTAAACAACCAGTATCCAGTTGTTCCGGCAGGGGTCAATCATGCTTGGCTATCGTTGACGAATAAAATAAAAATTCCGTACGAAAGCACAATCAAATTCGGTCCTCCGAGAAAATATCATTCAGTGAAAGATATGAACATACGCGCGTTCAGAGAAGAATTAGCGACATTATCAGGTCTTGAATTGAAAGTAAAATCAGAGGAGTGATCTTCGTGCGTATCGGTCTGCGTCGTCGATGCGGATTTCTTTTTTCTTGCCGGATGCTAAGTCTTTGACTTGGATGCGGTTGCCGATGTGAAGAACTTGCAAGTCTCCTTCATCAGTATGCAAAACATCTCCAACGTCAAACAATAATCCTCTAAATAGAACCGTAACTCGATACAGTGCTTTGTGCGTCATTCTATCACGTGTGTGAATACGCATGCTGGTTTTTGTTTCGCCGGGAAACTTCATCTTCATTTTTTTGCCGAGCGCTTGCAAATAGTGCTGATCGGACAAATACAAATCGTATCCTTCTTTGAGAATTTTTTCTTTGGCGACTTTTGCTTTGCCGTCTTTTTCCATGGTGTCGTATACCCAGTCGTAGACTTTTTGGGTGACGTTTCGGAGCTGGAGAATTCCTTCGAAGTATTCTGCGTGTTTTTCTTTGGTCATGTCATGACTCGTGCGAGGACGTCTTTCATCTCAGATGTCGTCATGATGAGCGCTGCCGGGCGTCCGTGTTTGCGCTCGGTAAGTTTGTCGATCGCGTGTTTAAGATGGAAGTCAGTGATGGGCTGTTCGTGGATTTCTTCAACGAGCTCAAAGAATGTCAGTCTGCGTGCTTTGGTGTCTTTCTTGACCAAATCAGTCAATGAAACGATGAGTTTGTCTTTGAAGAGTTTGTCTCCGGGGTCTTCGCCAATGGCGAGCGGTGCGGGTTTGGCTATTTTTTTGTCTTTCTTGATGCCTAATTTGAGCTCATTCGCGACTTTGACGAACATTTCTTTTTGTTTCGGAGACAGGTTACCAAACTTCAGATAGTTTGACTTGATGCTGCGAAGAAAGCTTGATTCTTGATAAAGCGCTTCAGGCAAATTGAAGAATTTCTTCATTGCTGCATTATCAATAGGCTGGTTGATTTCGGACATTTGGCAAGGCGCACAGATAGGGAATTGCTTAGACGAGTACATGGGGACCATGTTCTTCTTACATTTGGCGCAGCGCTGTTGGAATCTGACGGGCATGAGGTTAAAAACCCACACTACCTTTATAAACCTGCTGTGTATAAAAAACGCAAAAGAGTGGAGGGGTTATATGGAACATACACATAAAAAATCAAAGAAAGGTCTCGTTATTGGTATTATTGTATTGCTCGTTCTTGCGGGTGGCGCATTTGCGTTTTACGCGGCAACGTCCTCAAAAACAGTTCCTGCTATGCTGCACGTGACTGATGGTAGCGCGACATTGAATGGACGCACCGTTACAGGCACAGAAAAGTTGGACGAAGATGATGTAGTGGAAACCCAGAATGGTCACGCATCAATCTACCTCTATGAAAGCACGGTTATCAGTATGGATCCGAATACAAAAGTGACGATTTCCGAATTGATTGCAGCGCATCCGAAAGTAGAGCAGGAAGGCGGTAGCACGTGGAGCACGTTTACGAAGCTCGCGGGCGTTGAAGGGTATGATGTCAAGATGGGCACAACGGTTGCAAGCGTTCGCGGTACTGCGTTTGAGTTGAGCAATGGCTTGATTGTGACTGGTGCGGGAACGGTTGACTACACGTTCGATGGTTCAACGTTCCAAGTTTCTGCAGGTAATGTTGTGGAAGATGGCGTTGCTCGTGTCGCGACGGCAGAAGAACTTGCACGAATAAACGCACACTTCACAAACGCAATCCAAGAGCTACGCTTCTTGCGTCAGCTTGAGCTTGAAAAACACCCGATTCTTGTCAGCACGGTAAAGAGTGTGTATGGTATTGATGATGCGTTCATCAACCAGAAGCTCGAGGAGGCCGATGAAGGCAAGTGGGATGTTGATAATGCTCGCGACCGATCGCCTATCCAAACGGATTCGCTTGACAAGGTTGCAGACATTACAAAGGCAATCCAACAGCTGAATAAAGATATTCAGGCTTTGAATGGCTAAGCTTGCGAAGGCCGGCGTGTTCGCTGGCTTGTTTCTTTTTTTTGTTTTTTTACTTTATGTAAATGCATTTTCGCACGTGCGCGGGACGCTTTCTGACAAGTTGTATGGTAATCGCGCTCCGTTGGAAGACATCATCATCGTAGCAATTGACGACGCAAGCATCAACAGCGTTGGTCGCTGGCCGTGGAATCGAGATATTCATGCTCAATTACTCCAAAAAGTGAAAGACGCGAAAGTAATCGGAATCGATGTTTCGTTTTTTGAGCCGAGCGACAACGATGATGCGCTGAAAAAAACGCTTGCTTCGATGCAGAATGTTGTTCTTGCTGCCGAAGTCCAGCAGGGTAAAACATACAAGTCTATTTTTGCGGGCATTCCTGGTTATGTGAATTTGTTGGGCGACCAAGACGGAGTTACACGACGTTTTGCTCCGAATTTAGACAATCAGCTAGTACCGTTTGCGTATCAGATTTACAAAGCAGAAACAACCAATCCTATTCCTCTTCAAACGAAACCCTATTTCATTAATTTTGTGAACAAACCGTATTCGTTCACCATGATTCCTGCGAAAGACGTTCTAAAGGGCAACATGAGTTTTGCGGGCAAGACAGTTCTTATTGGCGCGACGGCTCCGGATTTGCATGACGAATACTTCGTCCCGACATCTGATGGAGTTCCTATGCCTGGCGTCGAGATTCACGCGAATATTGTGCAAAATTTCAAAGAAAACAATTTCCTTCACGCAACGTCATTTAACGGTCTGTTGCTCGGTATTTTGATTGCAGCAGTTCTCGGCATGTTTGTATTGTCGAGATTGCGTATGGGTCTTGCAATTCCGCTCACGATTGGTTTGTTGGTTCTCTATGGGTTGAGTGCGATTTGGGCATTTAACAACGCATACTTACTCTTAGACTTGTTTTTCGCTCCAATTGCGCTCCTTGCATTCACAGGAACAGGTATTGGCATGAATTATGTTGAAGAAAAGAAGAAGGGTGCGTTTGTGCGTGATGCATTTTCAAAGTATGTGAACAAGGATTTGTTGGCCGAGCTACTTCGAACGCAACAATTGAAGTTAGGTGGCGAAAAGCGCGAGCTCACTGTGTTCTTCTCGGATATTCGCGGGTTTACCAGCATTAGCGAACAGCTTGATCCGGAACAGTTAGTTCATTTGTTGAATGAATATTTGACGGTTATGACCAAGATTATTCTGCAGCATCAGGGGACGGTTGACAAGTTTATTGGTGACGCGATTATGGCGTTGTGGAATGCGCCGTTGAAGGACGCGCATCACGCGATGAAGGCGTGCAGGTCGGCGATTGAGCAAGTTAAAGCGTTACGGCAGTTGCAAGATGAATGGAGCAAGCGCGGTGTTCCCGTATTAGAAATTGGCTGCGGCATTCATACGGGTCCGGCGGTTGTTGGTAATATGGGTTCGGAGGAACGTTTTGACTACACCGCGATTGGGGACACGATTAATCTTGGTTCGCGTATTGAAGGTTTAACGAAAGTGTATGGTGTGAGTATTATTATTTCGGAGGATACGCACGCCGCGATTCACGATGAATTGCCATGCAGAAAGCTTGATGCGGTGAAAGTGAAAGGCAAGAAAAAGCCAGTTTTGCTCTACCATCTGTGCGTCGACAAAGATCCTGCGTTTGTTAAGACGTATGAACACGCGTTGTCGTTGTATTTCAAACGTGAATTCGCGCTTGCAAAAGTTAATTTTGAGAAAGCGTTGCAGGTCCGTGCAAATGACAAGTCGTGTAAACTGTTTATTGAGCGCTGTGAAAAGTATGAGCAGCATCCGCCTAGTTCTGACTGGGATGGCGCGTTTGTTCTTGATAGGAAGTAGCCCAAACCTTTAAAAAGCAGAAAACGAGCCAGTAAACTATGAGCAGCCATCAAAAAAAGCCAGTGACTCCCGTTCGAGTTACGGTCAAACAAGTTTTTGAGAATCCGCGTTCTGAATCTATTCCTGCGAGCGAAAAGAGTATGCCTCCGACGCATCCTCCTGGCACGTCTGCGTTCAAGAAGGCGTGGCGTTGGTTGTGGTGGTTTATTTGGGAAGATACGAGCATTTGGAGCTGGTTTGCCAACATCATTCTTGCATTCGTACTTATCAAATTCCTTGTCTATCCCGCATTGGGTTTCGCCTTAGGCACAACCCATCCGATTGTCGCGGTTGTTTCAAGCTCGATGGAGCATGATGTTAATTTTGATTCGTGGTGGACTGAAGGCGGTTATTGCACCGGCGGAGATATGAGCCAAACCGCACTCAAGAGTTACGGAACATATGGCATTGACAAAGCTGAGTTCCTTGCGTTTCCATTTCATAATGGGTTCAATAAGGGAGATATTATGATTTTAAGCGGACCAACAAAATTGAAAGTGGGTGATGTTGCAGTCTTCAATGCAGGTTTGGGCGAACCAGTCATTCACCGAGTCATTTTGTTAACAAACTCCACCTTAACAACGAGAGGAGACAACAATTGCGGGTTGAACGGGTTTGAACAAGACATTCCTAATTCACGTTTGGTTGGTAAGGCGCAATTGCGTATTCCGTTGCTTGGCTGGATTAAGATTGGCTTTGTGAACTTGATGGGTTTGGTTACGGGGCGAGCGTAATGTTTTGTCCGAAATGCGGTTCAATTCTCATGCCGAGAATGATTGGCGGTAAGCGAGTCATGGGCTGTTCATGCGGCCACGTTGCGACAGGAACGATCTCAACCATCAAAGAAGAAGTGAAGTCGACCGCAAAGGATGTGCAAATTGTTGGTAAAGAAGAGGAAGGAACGTTGCCGTTGACGGACAATAAGTGCAAAAAGTGTGGTCATCCGAAATCATTTTTCTGGGAAGTGCAAACAAGATCAGCAGACGAACCCGCAACCCGATTCTACAAGTGTGAAAAGTGCAAACACGTGTGGCGCGAATACAAATAAACGAGTTTGTGAAAGACGGTGTTCTTCGCGTGAGAATTACTCCTTCTGCAGCAAAGAATTGTGTGCTTGGTTTTGACGCGGTTCGTGGTTTACGTGTCTCAATTGCTGCTCCGCCGGAAGACAACAAGGCAAATAAAGAGCTACTTTCGTTCTTGAAGAAAGAGTACAAACTATCATTTCGGCTTGTTTCAGGCGCAAAATCAAGGGAAAAAGTGTTGCAATTAGTATAAATACGTCCCTGAATGATTCCAAAACCGAATAACCGTCTGGATTTTCTGGTTGTTTTTCCGGTTTTTGAGTAAGTGCTTATTTTAAGGAGTTTTACTTCTATTCAGTCATGTCCTCGATAACACTTATTTTGGTTGATGGGAAGAAATTGATGGCAAAGCGTATGCACTGGCGCGAAGCAAAATCTTTGCTAGAGGCACAGATTTCTTGCATTGAAAAGAGTGACGTTCCAGCCCTGAACCTCTTAGAAGGCTACGTGTTGGTTGATTTGAACGAGAAGAAGGTGTTTAATTGCCAACAGGCATTTGCGATTCCTGAGGGTTGGACAGTTGTTGAGTAATCAATTTGTCCCGCAGAACTCATCATGAGATTCAATCAAAGAAGGAATTTCGCAAGGTATGGAGTTGGCTTTTCCTGAGTGATACGCGCGGGCGAAAGAAACTTCGGAGCGGTATTGTCGACGAAGTGTTTGGTACTGACAAACAGGGCAATAGACGTACATGAGTCCGTTTTGTTGCGGGACTTTTTCGGGTCGGTGTCCTTTCTCTGCGCAGCGTATCCATTTTCCCAATACGCGTAGTTCGATGCCCATGTTATAAGTTCAGCACGCCGAGTATATTTGCGGTTACTTGCGCAGGAGGAGAATTTGCGTTGATGTGGTGCACAATATCGCGCGCAGCATAGAGGTCGAGTATTGGTTTTGTTTTTGTGTGGTGGGCATGAATTCGGATCAGTGCCTTTTCGCGAGTATCATCTTCGCGGACAATGAGTGGATTCTTGCATGAGTCGCAAACGTCTGGTTCAAGAGGTTGTTTTGCCGCGCCGTAGATAGTGGCGCATCCCGTGCAGATTTTGCGTCCATTAATGCGGTTGAGCGCTTCGTCGTCAGAAAGTTCGAGCGCGATGACATGTGTGACGCGGCTCTTTCGTTCTGAAAGTAAATCATCGAGTGCTTGTACTTGGGGGATTGTTCGTGGGAATCCGTCAAACAAGTTTTTGTTCGGGGCGAGATTGTTTCCGAACATGGAAATGGTGAGTTTGTCAGGAACATATACTCCTTTGGACCAATAGGGATACGCTTCGAGTCCGAGAGGTGTTGCTTTCACGTATTCTGAACGAAAGATATCACCAGTTGAAATGTGGGTGAATCGGTATTGAGCGCTCAAAATACTCGCCTGTGTTCCTTTGCCAGAGCCTTGGATACCCATGATGACTGCGTTGATTTCGGACATCAGAATCCCTCCAGTGTTCTTTGTTTCTTATCAAACTCTTCGAGATATTTGGGTGGCTTGATGCTTTTGAATTCAAAGCCCCAGTCTTCGAGCATGATTTTGGCGTTTTCAGTAATCTTAGGCGCGGCCAATATTCCACGTACTTTGCTGATGCCTTTGCTGACCATGACTTTTTCAACATAACGTCGAAGCTGAGTCACAGCCGATAAATCTGCGCAGTATCGTTTGCATTCAACAATTGTCAACGTTCCTGCTTTGTCCGTGCCAAAGACGTCAATGAATCCGTAAACCGTTTGTTCTTCTTGTGAAACCGGTCGAAATCCTTCTTCAATTAAGTCAGGGTTGTTGTAAAGCATATTGCTCATGTCTTCTTCGGTGCCGGCAACAATAATTGTTTGGCCATCTTCGAGCCTTTGACTGTTCAAGAAATGTACACGTTCAATCGTGATGTCCAAATATTCTTTCATCGGGGTATTTTTGCTTTTAAGCAACAATTTTCCATTTTCAAACACTATGCTGTGTGTTGTTTCTGGTTTCATGTAATTGATGGGTGCGTTGCCCATTGGTTGATGAACTAAAATAGCCTTATCATTCTTAATCAACACGATTCTGTCACCTAATCCAAGAAAGCTTTCGGCACGTCCAGAATAACGAATTGTACAGGTGCAAGCTAAAACTATCGTTTCATTCCTCGCCAACGCATCCGTCAACAGCGTCGCGTAATCATGGAGGTTCATAGACGTGAAACCGTTTGCCCACTATATAAACTTTCTAAGCTCTTGAGTATAGAGAATGCAGGATAATAATCGATTTAAATATGGCTCGTTCACTTTTTTCTATGACCATTCCACGTTCTCAACGTTCTTGTCTTTCGGACAAAGCAATTCTAGAACATATGAAGGCTGGCAATCTTATTATTGAGCCGTTCAAACGGGAAAATCTTGCGACGTCCAGTTATGACGTGACGCTCGGTGAATACTTTTTCCGTCAGGAAGAGCCTGTTGGAAAAGCGACGATTCTGAACCCGTATGATGAACAATGCGTTCGCCGCATTTGGTCAACACCGGAAAAAGCACACAGCTTACAATGGGAACTTGAAGACCGAGAACTTGACCGCAAGGATGTCGGCAAAGGAATCAGGCTCGAAGACAGAGTTATTTTCATCAAACCGCACGAAACAATTCTTGGGCATACTGAAGAATACATTGGTGGCGCAAAGGAAATCACGACGATGATGAAGGCAAGATCTTCGCTTGGCCGTATCGGTATTGAAGTCTGCAAATGCGCCGGCTGGGGCGATGTCGGATACACAAACAGATGGACGATGGAAATCACGAATAACTCTCCGCACTATACCATTCCGCTTGTTGTCGGCCGTAGAGTGGCACAGATTATTTTTTTCCCGACAGGACCCATTCTCAAACAAGACTATACAAAGTCAGGCAAATATCAGTCAGGCACAACTCTCGCCCAACTTCAACAAGACTGGAAACCCGATGCTATGATACCTAAGATGTGGAAGGACCGAGAAGTCACAAACATTTACGAGAAAGATAAATAGAACTTATTTTCATTCATCTAAAAAGAGAACCATGGAATTCAAACCTGAAGTAAAAGTGACGTTACTTGACAGCTTTCGGCATGAGCCTCTAGACACTATTATCGGTGCTGCGCGTAGTTGTTATTCTTCAAAGCCTATTACGCCAACATACATGCAAGACAGCATAGCAAAGGATCAGACAGGTGCTACTGCGATACGGGCAGATGACTTATTCAATGCAATAAAAGACGCAGGGCACCACACCACGATTCAGCACGTGCATTTTGTCTTTGGTCTTGACGGGATTAGTCGACAAAGTATCTGGGCATTTCTGCACGATCATCCGTACTACAATTCGGAACAGGTCAGTCAGCGATATGTTGAAATGAAGCAGGAAAACTTTTTGCGTCCGCAGGTCGACGAAAGGTTCCAAAAAAAGTTTGAAACGTTGTTGCGGTACGAAATGGAAACGTATGCTGATTTAGAAGATATTCTACGTGCGCCGGTGAGTGAAGAATGGTATAAAGTGTGGACGGGAAGGCAGAATGCGGTAGGGAAAACCCAAGAAAATTATCAAAAACAGATTAAAAAACGCATTCAGGAAATGGCGCGATACGCGCTTCCTGTCGCCGCGCTTGCGCATATGTATCACACGATCAATGCGGTAACTCTGTTTAGATATCATATCATGGCGGAGCAAGGAGAAGTTCCTGCAGAAGGACGCATTATTATCAACAAAATGCTTGAAGCAGTTGAAAAACGATTCCCCAGCTTTATTGCAAAAATTCGTGCGGAAGATACTATGCCGATTGAAAAAACGCCGGAATACACGTTAATGAAGTCGCTCGGTGGAGAACTCAATCCCTATGCTGCCCAGCATTCGAAAGAATTGAAGGCAAAGATGAACGGGGCATTCTCACGTTTGGAAACGTATCAGCAGAATGCGGAAGAAACGCTGGCGGAAGCCGTGCGTGATGTGATGGGAGTTCCTGCGTCTGTTCTCAACGATGATGATGCGATTGATGCAGTGATGAATCCGGCAAAGAACAAGTTATTTGGCGCAAAATTTAATCTAACCACACTTTCCGACCTAACTCGCAGTCTTAATTTGGTACAATACGGTTTCCGTACGCGCATTTCGCATACGGCAGACAGCCAAAACCAGCGACATCGTACCATTCAAGGTCCACGACCTCTTTTGCAACGTTATTTTGATGCAAAGAATCCTGACTGCATTTGGCCGAAAGTATTCGAACAGTCTCTTGAAGCATCGGAGCGTGTGAAACAATTTGAAAACCATGTGTGGCGGGAGATTGGAGACTTACTGAGTGATGGTTTGCCGTGGGAAGCTGCGCAATACGCATTGCCGAACGCAACGGCGATTAATTTTCACGAAAGCGGGGATTTGCTGAACTGGGCACACAAGTGGCACATGCGGTTGTGCTTTAATGCGCAAGAAGAAATCTGGCGTGCAAGCCAGGAACAGGTAATACAAATCGCTGCTGTGCATCCGCGCATCGCGAAGCATCTCGGAGCGCCCTGTCATTCGCGCGTTACTGCAGGCGCGAAACCAGTCTGTCCGGAAGGCGACAAATACTGTGGCGTTGCTGTGTGGAGAACGCCTGTTGCGGATGGAATAAGAGTGATTTAATATGCAACCCGTTCCGCGTTTCATATTCTATACTGGCACGGATGCATCAGTTAAGTCTCGTTTGGTGCAACACGGCAAGATTCTGGAAAGCAAAAATCCGCTGGAAATGCTCGCGGATGCCGATGTTGTTGTCACGGATAATACTACGAAAGATGAGGGTTTCTGGATTGCGCAGGGCACGGGCATACGTAACGTGCCGGTGCTCTCGCTAAATCATCAGCAGTCAGGTATTTTAGAATCGTTTAAGCACCCGCGGCTTACCAGATCATCAAGTGAAGGCATTGACGCATTCTTTGAAAAGAATCCGAGGCCGTGGACGCTGTACCCGACCTATTTTCTTTGTGATGCTATAGATGGTGCTGGTAAAGGAACAATTACTGCAGCAGTGAAAGACTGGGGAAAGTTTGCTGCACGGCGCATTTTTGACATTACGCATTTTAGCAACACGGCTAACCACATTCCAACGTGGTCAGAAGTGCAGGATCTTGTTGCAAGTTGCGATATGCTTATCATGCAGGAACCGAGCTATAGCTGGCTAGGCGCGATTATCCGAAATGAGATTATTAAAAAGGATAATCCGCGGAAATATTCTGCAGTATCAACTTCCATGGCATACGGGTTGGACCGCGAGCTTATTTTCAAACGTCTTGCGATTCCCGCGTTAAAAGAGCACAAAATCGTTTTTGCCGATCGCGGACGTATTACTTCCGATACGTATCAGCCGGTGCAGGCAGAATTGTTCGAAGGATATAACCGCGAGTGGTTTTTGAGTTACGTCCGAGGCATTCCTGGCAATCAAGTGGAGGAATCATGCGTTCCGGGTTTGCTGATGGTTCCCGTTATTTCCGCTGAGGTGACTGAAGAACGTCGTAAAAGGCGTGAAAAGGACGACAACGCTATTTTCGAAACAAAAGATTTTCAAGAAGAAATTGCAAAAATATACGCGGGAGATCGTATTAAACGGCAATATGCGTTGCGAGGAACTGAAGTAGTTGATTTGAACATGTCAGAACTGAAGACTCCGGAAGACACAAAGGCATTTGTGAGAAAAGTATTGTTCCACTATGAAGAAAATTTTTGGTCAGCGGATGCGAGAGTCGCGGACCGAGGAATTTAATTATTCCGCAACCGGCAGTTCTTCTTCGGGTGTTTCGAAGCCCATTAATGTCTTGTTGCGTTTGATGGTGTTGTAAGAAATCATGCTTTTTTGGGGTTCCACGGACTGCACCTCTTTTTTTCTAAAACTATCATGGTTGTTTTGCTATTTAAACACGAGTGGTCTTTGAATAAGATGTTCAACCATACAGGTTCGTCTCTCCGCGCAAGTTAAGAAAAGTTTTATCGTCACAAAAAACAAAAGTCACTAACAGAAACATTTTGCGTGACACAACAGGGGGTATAGAAAAGAATTCAAGGCTTTTTTGCGAATTCAGGTTTCTTGTCAAATTCCATTAATGACTGGTATGAATCAGAAAGAAGTTCGCCAGTTACTGCAGAAAACTTCAAGTTAAGTGTTTTCATGCTTTGGAAGAAGAACGTCAGATTGTAAATGGCATCAGTAGGTGCTTCTTGAATAATAAAAAACTGTTTCAAGACAGTCTCGCGCGGATAATGTAGTTGGTGGTATTCGCGGGCTTTCTTCAAAAGTTCGGCAACAGGAAACACGACGTGGTCCGGCCGCAAAGCCAAAATGTCGTGGTCGCTGCGAAGTACTTCTTGATTTGGAATAATCTCAACGTGGTGTTCAGAAATCACAAAAGTAGTAATGGTGCCGTCTTCGTTGTAATACCCGACTTGCCAATCATCCTTATTTGCCTCATCAAGCAATAAGAATCCATGCGCAAGAATGCTCTTAGCGTGATCTTTGTGCCATTCCTTGAATTCTTTTGTCTGCTGGAGTGATTTGATGACGTGGGGGAATTCCATGAGGGAAAGAGACAAATCAGGGTTTAAAAGAGTATTGTTGCAGAAACCTTATTAATCAGCGTCGAGCTTACGAATACTAACATGGCGTTTCAACACGAGTTAAACATCGCAAAAGAATTAGCTATCAAAGCGGGCGCGGTTATCATGACTTATTTTAATAAAAAGCAGAATATCAAAACGAAAGAGGATGGTTCGAGCGTGACTGATGCTGACTTTGCGTCGAACAAAATCATCATTGCGGGTTTGCAAAAGCATTTTCCTAAAGACGGGATTGTTTCGGAAGAGTCTGAAGCAATCGCGGGCGAACGCAAGTGGTATGTTGACCCGCTGGATGGCACGCGAAGTTTTATCGAGGGAATCGATCATTTCGCCGTGCACATAGGTCTCTGCATCAAAGGGGTGCCCGTTGCGGGTGTTGTTTACCGCCCTTCGACGAAAGAGATGTATTACGGAGATAGTCAAGGGGCGTTTAAAGAAACAGCGGGAAAAAATAAAGTGGCGCTCAAGGCGACGGATGACGAAAAGCACATGGTCTTGATTAGCACCTTACTTGTGCATGAATCAGCCTCGTTAAAAACAGTTTTGGACGGTATTAAAGTAACTGACATTGTGCGTGCGAGCTGCACGGGCTTGCGCATGATGCTGATTGCGGAAAATAAAGGGGACTTGTTGGTTACCAGTGCGGTAAAGGCCCGATCCTGGGATTTTTGCGCGCCTCACGCAGTCTTAAAATTTGCAAATGCTCATTTTTCGTATCTTGATGGCGACGAAATAAACTATGATTCGTATGTTCCGTCGGAAAAACTCATTATCGGTACGAAATCAGAACGTAAATTTCGAGAAATAAGCGCAAAAATCCGTCAATAGCACGATACTTTTTTATAGTAGCTCCTGACAGCAAAAAAATATGGGGGATTTGAATTTAGCCGCAATTGAGCAAGCGATTACTGATAATAAGTTTCAGCTCGTTACCGGTTCTAAATCAACTGCACAGCTCAGAATCATAGAAACGCCGGAAGGCAAAATTATGCACAAGCGTTATGCTCCGCGTCCAGTGTATTCTGCGGAAGCGATTGCAAAATACGCTAAATTTCAGGAAATGGTGCATAGCATGGCTGGCCCACGTTACATTCACAAAGTATCGCTCGAAGAAGAAGTCGCAAAAGAAGTCAAAACGTTGAGATTGTGGAACGAGTCCTTGATTCCTTCTCCGAAAATACTTCATTATGACGGTGCCTTGACGATAATTATGGAGTGTTTGGAAGGCCGTCCTGCGAAAGACTATCTCATTGAGTCAGACAATCATCGTATGTTCGACAAAGTATTGAATTTATATCATCAAATTCGTGACGAAGCATACGCGCGTAATGACAAGGACTTTTTGCACAGCGACCCGTATCCGGATAACTTCTTTTTTGACACGAACAAGAACGAAATGGTCGCACTTGACCCGTCGAAATTTGTCAGTCCTGAAATGACGGTCAAGGAAGCTGATACGGCGATGAATTTGTTGTTCCTCCCGAAATTGTTCCTGTTGCCGATTCCTGCTGAACGGACAAAGAAGTATGTGGAACAGTTTGTGGACCGTTTCACCAACCAAGAACGAATGCATTTGGCTGAAGCAAATTTTGATGCGGTGGAACAACGCGAATATTTCGCGACGCAGGGCTTGAAGCCGGGAAACATTCTCGATATTTATTTCAGAACGGATGTTCGTGATGTTATTCAGGCAGCGTTGACAAAGTAGTTCATTCTCGTAAATCTTTTAAAAACATGATTAACCAAACAAAAATAAGTTTGCTTAAAAAGAAAATAATAGGATTCTACGCACGTCAGGACATGTTCCATGGGGTGCATCATTTGCGAAGGACAATGTTGTTGGCGAACAAGATTATGCGAAAGGGGGAGTGTGACCGTTCGATTGTAATCGCGGGAGTTTTGCTTCACCAATTGCATGATAGCAAGAAAGCGAGCGTTATTCTGAGTGAAGTGGGCATTTCAAAAAAGGACGCTGCTGCCGTGATACATTGTGTTGCGTGTTGTCATCCGATGCACATCAGCAAAGTCAAGACGATTGAGGCAAAGATTGTGTATGATGCTGATAAAGTGCAGTGTTGTGGTTGGCGCGGCAAGCTCAGAGAGTTCGCGTGTAATTTTTTCGTTCGAAAAAAGTCGTTGCTTGCCTCGTGGCAAGGCGCTGTTCAGGTGGAAAATGATAGCTTTGCGCATTTGCAGACTGCTGAAGGAAAGATGTATGGCGCAAAATTGTGGCGTTGGTAGTTTTATCTCAACATTCCGACGAACAGCATTCCTCGTCTTTTGACGGTTTTGACGAAGCCTATCCATCGGTTGTGGACGCCGCGGGAAGAATGCAGTTCGATGGAGTGCATCAATACTTCGGATAATGGGTATTTGTGTTTGATGCGGAGTTCGGGAATACGGATGAGGAGTAATGATGACGCGAGGCGCATTACGGCTGATAAGGCAAACAGCAGCGGGATTCCTGCAAAGATGAATGCATAATGGTCTGCGATGAATCCGCCAACAACAGGCGCAACCACTAGGGGAATGCTCGTGATAACGTTATACGTGGCGGTTTGCACAGCTCGCTTATTCGGATCAGTTAAGCTGAGGAACATGTTGAAAATAGTCACATCATATCCTGCCCAGGCGATTCCTGCGACGATTTGCGCTGGCCACAGGAGCCAAAGTCGTTCGGGAGTGACAAACAAAAACGCGATAGGGACTAAGGCAGTGCTTGCGACGCTCAAGAGTAATACTGGCTTGTCGCCGAATCGGTCGGAAAGTTTGCCCATGTGTTTGTAAACGAGTATTTTACTAATTGTAGCGACGGCCGTAGAGAGAGCGTAAATCCAGTAACTTTGTCCTAAGTCTGTCAAAATGTACGCGGTGAAGAAGGGCGACGCGATCATGAATGCGAAGTTGAAGAAGAACACGAAGACAGTGTATCGTTTGAAATCGCCTTCGATTTTGAAGAATTCTTTGAAGCCGTGATGTTCGTGGTCGCGGTAAGGGGGTTCTTTCATGCGGGAAATGATGTATGTTGCTGTCAAGCCAAAAAGCATGCCGACGGCAAACATGCTCATGAATCCCGTCAAATCATTGGGTGCAAACAAATCCAGATACCATCCTCCCACTAACAATGCAATCATTCCCGTGACGCTTAATCTGCGGATGCGGGTGGCGATGAATTCTCCGCGAATCTTGTTCGGAATGACATCGGCAACTAAAACGGTCCACGCGGGATCAGTCAAGTAATCAAGGAATTTGATGAGGAAGAAGAACAGCAAAACTGCAAGCAATGGGTGCGTTGGTAGCAATGAAGGAACAAAAATGATTCCTAACCAGCCAAAACGAGAAAGTAGTGTTGCGATGGAATAAATGCGAACGCGAGTATAGTGTTCGAGCAATTTTGCGCCGATGACTTCGCTGAAGAGAATGGCAATGTAGGGTATTGCTCCGATGATGCCGACAATGGTGTTATTGGCGCCGAGGGCAAGTGCGAATGCAAGAATGTATCCTGCTGTCAGCCCGTCAAAGAGTCCCCACCAGCCGCTTTGGCGCATGATTGCTTTTTGGTTACTGTTGAGGTTCATAGGACGAAAACCTTTCCGTTTGGTCCTGGATTGCAGAGTAGTGTTTTGCCGAGTTTACCTGATTTGGTGGCTGTTTCGTGGATGTGTCCTGATAACGCAAGGGTGATGTTGTGTTTTTTGATGAAATCAGTGAAGCTTTGGTTACCCACATGCTGTCCCCATTTGTTGTCGACCGCCGTTCCGTATGCGGGTTGGTGCGTTATTAAAATGGTTTTTTTCGCTTTTTTGACTTTATCGACAATCGTTTTTGTCCAGCGGACAAACGCGGCATCCGTTGTCATGAATCCGCCGCCGCCATAACCGATAAACAGAACATCATCGACAAGCGCGGTTTTCTGGTGAAGAAAGGTCCATTTGTGACGTTTGCACATGAGTTCGGCAATGCCTTCGTCTTCATGGTTCCCGTGAATGACTAATTGAATGGGGTGCAGTTTGGCAAGTTTTGCGCAGACTTGTTCGATGTTTTGTTCAAAGATGGTGAAGTCGCCGAGATTAATCAATAAGTCAGGTTTTTCTTTGCGAACGAGTAAAGCGAGTTTTTTCAGAGAAGTGCTGTCTGCGTGGACGTCTGTGAAGGCGAGAAGTTTCATCTTAGCGCGGCAGGATGATACAGCAATTGTTGACGCAGTTGATTGCGTTGGGAATTCCTTGCTGTGCATACCTGTCCGAAATACGTTTGCATTGCTGCATTCCCGTGAATGTTTGTTCGCATGGAGTGTTGGACGCGCAGGCTACATTCGCAGGGGGAATTGCGGTGACTGCGGTTGCGATTTTTGTGCTGACCGCTCCGGTTGTTCCTTGTGTTTCGGAGGTATTGCCGAGTGCGATGGATAATCCGACTGCGGAGATGAGCAGTACGAGAAGCATAATAGGAGAACCACTATGTTTTGCGTGTTTGTGTTGTTTATTGCGTTTCATGCTGCTCGGAGCAGGGCAACGACAACAATCAACAGAACGGCCGAAACCACCCAAAGCACAAACAGCGTTTGATGATCTTGCTTGACGCCGGGATGTTTTGCGTGAGAACTCTGCCTGCTCACCTTTTTTTTCATAACCAAAATGTGCCGAAACGAGTATATAAAGGCTTCGATGAGCGATTAAGGTTATCTGGCGAGAGAATTGTAGTCATCAAGAACGATTTTATCCAATTCTGCGATGTTTCGGACAATATACAGCCTGCCCTCACCCAATGTAGCAACCTGCTGTGCAAAAGGTATCGCTGACTTCTCCAACTGGATTCCCACAAGCGAAACAGTTATCCCTGCAGCGCGAGCCTGAGAGATTGCAGCAAGGGTTTCCTCTTCAGGATTATCGCCAACCGTAGGCATCGCGTCAGTAAGGATAATCAAGTGCTTCGTGACTTCCTCATGCGGGAACAACTCAATGGATTTGTTAATCAACGCAGTAAAGTCAGTCTCACGAGACGCACGAATCGTTGTCAAAGTACGAATCAACAATGGAAAATTCTGTGTCGGCGCAATCGCGTTCTTGACATCGGCTCCGAACACGACCAGTCCGACATTGTCTTTGTGTTGTATTGCCTGATAAGCTAAAGCAATTCCTGCTTTTTTGGCCTGCTCGATTTTGCTTCCTTTCATGCTGGCGCTTGCATCGATTCCATAGATGACGTGAACGGCGCCTTTGCTTTTGCGTTCTTGCGTTCGTAAATCAGAGGGAGCTAATTCAGTATGCCCTCGCTGGATTGCTTTGCGGATGGTGCTGCGCATACTCAAGTTTCTGTACCTGTCGCCTTTGCGGAATGCGCGTGTATCAGAACGCTCGCCATAGTGCGCAATCTTTTTGGAGATTGTTTCGCCAAGCATGCCTTTTGGAATCAAATGGTCCAATTCTTCAACATACAGAACGGCACTGGCCAAATCAATGCCCTTATCAGAAATGACTCCTTGATTATCAAGCAAATCCTTATCCTTGAGCGCATCAATGCGTTTGTGAATATTAGCTTTCAATTCCTTGCGGAATTCAGGAATGGGTAAATTCTTCTCAATGTAGTCGGGGTTGTAGCCAGAGACAAGACGTAAGATAGTATCTCCAAAAAGTTGTTTAGCGAGAGAGTAATTCTTGACCATTTGTTCGAAGAACATGTCAGGAGTGAAGCTACCTAATCCTTGATTAAACGAGTCAGCAATCAGCTTTCCATCATCAATAGTAGACTTGTCATTCTCTAAGACCGAATGCATCAGCGCTTCGTCTTGGCTTTTGGAGAGTTTGCCTTCTTCTTCGTCTATCTCACTGAGCTCTTCAACGGTGGTTGCTTCGAGGTCAAAGACCCTCCCCCCCGTTTTCCTCGAAGTCGGGATGGTCCCTGAGGAAATTCTTGAACTGTTCCCCGACGAAGTCGTCGGCAGACTGCAAATATTTCGCAGACGGTTTCAGTTCAAGTCGATGAGCGAGCACGCTAATGAGTGCGTCCGTGACGTCTTGCGCGGTCACAGACTTACGCTTTGATAAAAATGCATTTGCTTGGCTTCGTTCGTAAATACCGATCGAGGCACGCACGGATGGTTTCTTTTGGATGTCTTTGTGGTCTCTCAAGAGACGCACGAACATAAGTGCAAAAGTCAACAAATCATCGGGGAACGCAACCTGTAACGTTTGTCCTTTTGCAACGACAATTTGTTTTTCCAACTCAATGGTTTCAGGATAGCCCATGTGGATGATGTCGAATCTATCAAGGAACACGTCGGACAACTTTTCAGTAGCTGAAGTTTCAGGGTTCATGGTTCCGATAAAAATGAAGTTGGCGGGCAAATCAACGGAATAGCTTCCGAGCGTTGCTTTACCTTCTTCGAGAACCTGCAATAATGCGTTCTGCAATTTCTCCGGAGCTCGGTTCAATTCGTCGAAGAACAGGATGCCATTGTTGGCTTTGAACATTTTTCCGGGAGTGAATGCTTCCAAGCTGGTCGGACCGAACTTGAGTGCTTTGACCGGGTCGATGTCGCCCATCAAGTCTTCTGCAGTCAAGTCGGGACTTCCTTGGATTCTGATAAATCGTTCTTCGCCAGAAATTTTCTTGGTCTTCGGCTTCTTCCCGATGCACGCCGGACACAAGGGTGCTTTCGGGTCGCAGTGGTAGTCGCAATCATTAACAACTATTTCAGGAAGAAGCTGTGCAACGTTCTTCGCAAGTGTTGTCTTTCCGATGCCCGGCGGACCCAAGATAATGACATGTCTATTCATCAACAGAGCAGACTTCAGCTGTCGCTTTGTGCGTTCCTGTCCGAGGATGTCTCCAAAGACGTCTTTCAAAAACTGTGTTGCGAAGTTGTGTGTGACCATTTATGCCCTCTGTTGTTGATGTTGTTCGTATGCGTAAAGTAATTTGTACAAGTGGGAGATGGTGATGAAGTGTGCGTCGAGTTCGCGCTGTATTTGTTCCAGTTCTGTTTTAGTTGCGAGTTTTTGTTTGAGCAAGTCTGCTCCGAGCAGGGTGAGCTTTTTTCGGAGAAGTAGGTTGAACGCGGTGTAGCGTGCTTGAAGAAGGATGGAGAGCGGGTCTTCGGCGTCGATAGCACGCCATTCAGGGGTTAAATAGTATAGGGCGTCAACAAGTTCTGCGCGTGCTTTTGACAATGCATCCGCGCCGGTGAGTGAAGGTAAGTCAAGATCGTATTTTGCAATAAGTGATTGAATGGAGGCAGTTTTGGGTAGCGCTCGATTGATAACGAGAAGATGTCCGGCGCCTAAAAAAGAGATAGTTTCTTCGATTTGTCGCTGGTGGTCTTTATTTGCACGGATGACTTTTGCAACGGCATCACGCGGATTACCTGAAAGACCATGCAGAAGGTTTGCGACAGCGGAAAGGAGTGTCATAGAATAGATGCGATGCCTAGGGCCTTTATATACCTTCGGGTGGTTTTGCCCTATAATATAGTGTCCAAACCTTTTTAAAGTACGGGCTGCCTTGTGTGTGTCAATGGTTGAACTTATCATTACGGAAAAGCCGAATGCGGCCAAAAAGATAGCGGAAGCATTGGCAGATGGCAAGGCGACAAAGCAGGGGATGGGCGCGCCGTACTACACCCTAAAACACAAGGGCAAGGACATTATTGTTACGTGCGCCGTTGGTCACTTATACGGTCTTGCAGAAAAGGTCAAAACCAAGGGTTTCCAGTATCCGGTGTTTGACATCCAATGGGTTCCTACGAGTGATATTTCTCGCGGTGCAGCGTTTTCAAAGAAGTATCTTGACGAAATCAAATCGTTAGCGAAAACCGCGGATACCTTTACGGTGGCAACGGACTACGACGTTGAGGGAGAAGTTATTGGGTTGAACATCGTAAAGTATGCGTGCAAACAGAAGGACGCGCACCGCATGAAGTTCAGCACCTTGACAAAGGAAGATTTGGTTGAGGCATACGCGAAGGCTCTTCCTCATTTGGACTGGCCGCAGGCAGAAGCTGGCGAAACCAGACACTTCCTTGACTTTTATTACGGTATCAATCTCTCTCGCGCATTGACGTCAGCCATCAAGACGTCAGGTATGTTCAAGATTCTTTCAACGGGTCGAGTGCAGGGTCCGGCGCTCAAAATGATTGTTGATAGAGAAAAAGAAATTTTGGCGTTCAAGCCCGTGCCGTTCTGGCAGATTGAATTAACAGGCGAAGCAAAAAAGAAAGCGCTGAGTGCGTGGCACAAGGAGGATAAGTTCTGGGAAAAACAGAAAGCAGACGCTATTTTTGCAAAAGTCAGTAACGAAAAGAAGGCAAACGTCGCGAGCGTCACAAAGAAACAATTCAAACAGCAACCTCCCAATCCGTTCGACCTCACTACGCTCCAAACAGAATCCTACCGCTGTTTCGGTATCTCACCTAAGTTCACATTAGATCTTGCGCAAGACTTGTACACCGCAGGATTGATTTCGTATCCGCGAACGTCCAGCCAACAGTTGCCTCCCGCAATTGGTTTCGCAAAGATTATGAAAGACTTAAGTCGAAGCCCGACGTTCAAACCGCTCGCAGACATCACGCTTAAGGGTAAAATGCAGCCGAACAACGGCGCAAAGACAGACCCTGCACACCCAGCCATCTATCCGACTGGTATTCTTCCCAAATCGCTCGAAGACAGACCGGGTAAAGTCTACGACCTTATCGTAAAACGATTCTTCGCCACGTTCGGTTCCGAAGCAACACGACAAACAATCACGGCAGAAATCGCAGTCAAGGGCGAACCATTTGTTGCATCCGGAACGACAACGCTTGAAAAGGGCTGGCACACGCTATACATGCCGTATGTTCCGTTTGGGGAAGATGAACTTCCGCCGATGGAACAGAATGATGTTATTGACATTACTAAATTCACGCAGCATGCGAAAGAAACCCAGCCTCCGAAGCGATTTACGGAAGCCAGCATTATCAAGGAGTTGGAAAAGCGCAATCTCGGCACGAAGGCAACCCGCGCAAACATTGTCGAAACATTGTACGATCGAAACTATATCACTGGCAAAGCCATCCAAGCTACTGAGTTAGGCATTCACATTACTGACGTTCTTGCATCAAACGTTCCCGAAATTGTGGACGAACACCTCACGAAGAAGTTCGAAGATGAGATGGACCAGATTCGCGAGCACAAGATGAAGGGTCCCGTGATTTTGGATGACGCAAAGAAGCTCTTGACCAAGATTCTTGAGGCGTTCAAGAAGAAGGAAGTCGCGATTGGCGAAGGTCTGAAGACGACGTTCCAAGACACACGAACCAGCTTAACCCGTGTCGGTAAGTGTCCGAAATGCACAGCTGGTTTCCTCGTCCTAAAGAAGGGCAAGTTTGGCAAGTTTATTGCCTGCGACACGTATCCGACGTGCACAGCCACGTTCAAGCTCCCGACAAACGGATTAACGCAAGTCACGGACAAGATTTGCGATGTGTGTACGCACCCTGTTATTCTCATCATTAAGAAGGCAAAGAAGCCGCAAGAAGTCTGCATCAACCCTGACTGTCCAAAGAAGATTATTGATGTCTCAAGCGTTGTCGGCACAAAGTGTCCGAAGTGCGGCCTCGGTAAACTCCTCGTCAGAAAGAGTGTCTACGGCCAATTCATTGCGTGCGACGCCTTCCCGAAGTGCCGATTCATCCAGAAGGCCGACCGCGTTGTGAAGAACGCAAACCCTGTGATTATGCCCGGCTCAACCGTTCCTGCAAGCCCCGAAACAACACCTGCATTGATGAAAATCGTTAATCCAAAGCCCGCAAAACCCATCAAGAAAGCAAAGGCGAAGAAGAAGTAATTACCATCTTGTTTTCAATGTCATCTCCTTTTCCATAACCTGTTTCGTTCCAAGAGAAATATTCACAACCGCCCGTCTTGTTTTCGTGCACGCATCCACTAATTTGTGCACTTCTGTTACAAATCCAGCATCGTGCAGTTTAGAAATAGTCACGACCTGTCGTTGCGATAATGCCTCATGTCCTAATTTGCATTCAACAAACTTAAACTGTTTAGTGGCAGAATTGTAGCAGAGAAAGTCAGGCATGCCGTGATGTACAGACGAAAGGTAACAAAGTCGCTGAACAGTATCTTCATTAGTCAACTCTTTCAGCAACCCGAAAAGAAAGTCATACTTTTTCTTAACGGATGGAAAATAACCAGAAGCAGCATGCAAGAATCCTCCTCTCCAGACTTGCCAGCCTTGTTTCTCCAATCGTCGCCTAAGTTGTAATTCCGACAATCCTCGTCGGGTCATGTAAGGATAGTTGCGTATCGGGACGTAGATGGTGGTTATTTTGAGTCCGAATTCTAGGAGGGAAGTCTGGCGCACAAAAAACAAAGCACTGGCCACCTTCAAATATGCTGGGCGTCTCCTTGTCCAGTGTCTTGTGACAATCAAATAAATGACCACACAAATCTTAATAAACTGGAAATAAAACAAATTATCCATGTCATGTCCAAGATGTCAAGCAGTAACTGGTTCGAACGACACCTTCTGCGCTCAATGCGGTTCTCCAGTACAATCGGGCGGTCAGCATTCCGAATTAATTGATGAAAGTCCAGAAAATGACGTCGTCTCCACCTGCGATAAGTGCGGTGGCGGAATAACTGAAGACCAGCATTATTGTCCGACGTGTGGCGCTCCTGTTTTCACGGATGAAAGCGAGTAATTCTTTGCGTATACGCTACCACAATAAACCTTTTAAACACTTGCCACTCTGCAAGAGTCATGGATGAGCGTCGTAAACAGTTGAAGAAGGACATGGAGTCCTACATTTCGACGCGTAGGAAGAGCGATTGGAGCTTTACAAAGCCGTTTCACCCTACAATCCAGGAATATAAACCAAAACAAGAGGAATCTGCCGTGGAAAATACTGAAGTAACTGAAAAGAAGGGTTGGTTTTCCAAGGTATCGAGTAAGATTTTCGGCGAAGCCGCTGATGAAGCTACGGAAGACGTTCCAGCAGCTCAGGTTCATTCTCAAATCAGCTCAAGTGAAACACATACGGACTTGAAGGAATTAGCAAGAATTTCTTTGGGTGTTATGAAGCAGATGCCGGGCGAACAAATTCACGAGTTCAAGCAGTCTCCGGATTACGACAAGTTCAAAACGATTTTGAAGAAGCACAACCTCATCAAATGAGACTGCTTCCCGCCTTGATTCTTTTATTGATTATTGCAGTATTTCTTGTTGCGTGTACGACAACCCCTTCTGTTCCGAATACGCCTGCAAACGGCGGCGGCATTAGCGGTGGCGAAGAAAAGCCGAGCTGTATCTGCACGGCAAATTACGACCCTGTGTGCGGCAGTGACGGCAAAACATACAGCAATTCTTGCGCCGCAAACTGCGCAAAAGTCACCTCAACGCCTGGCGAATGCATCTAGATTTCGTTAGGGTAAGTTTAGTTCTTCCACCACAATAATCCGTTCTTATCAGAAATTTTCAGTTCAGTTCCATCAGTAGAAAGCGTGAGTGTTCCTTTTTGATCCGTTCGAAACACCGCATCAGTATACGCTCCCAAACGGTCAAGTGCGTAAGGTGAAGGATGGCCGTACGAGTTTTTTACGCCGACAGACACAATGACGGCAGAAGGCGTGACTTCCGACAAGAAAGTATCAGTACTGCTTGTGCTGCTTCCGTGATGCCCTGCCTTATACACGTCAACATTCACGTCTTCAGTCTCTTGCAAAGTCTTTTCACAATTGAATTCACAATCGCCGGTAAACAGCAGTGATCGAGAACCATACGTCAATTTCAAAACTATGCTGTTTTCGTTGGTGTCTTTGTCCATGCCATCGTCATCATACGCAGCCATAAGTCTCAAACCAACGCTTGGATCGAAAGCAAGATCTTCGTCATCGAGCAAAATACGATACTCGCGAAGTTGTGCTTCAGTCACAAAATCAGAGTAGGCTTTGGTGTCTTTGCCTTGTCCATTCTCTAAAACAGACACAACAGGAATGCCGCGCATGACTTCATCGCAAGCACCCATGTGGTCGGCGTCAGCGTGTGTCGCAATCAGCAAATCAATAGATTTCGTCCGTTTCTTGACAACAGAAAGAACCTCATCGCCCTTCCCAGTATTCCCACAATCAATCAGGATGGTTTTGTGGTTAGGCAGTACAATGAGGGTACTATCTCCTTGTCCGACGTCAATATAGTCGACCCAGAGCGTTCCTGAGGGTGATTCTAAAGGAATGGTAACCTCGCCTGAAGGTGTCTGAGAAGCGAACTGACAGCCCATTAAAAGTGTCAGCGCGTATAAGAACATGAACCCCTTATGCATAGAGGGTATAAGGGCGAACGGCTATAAAAGAGTAGTGAGTGGGAAGAACAACCCATTTAAGATACTACTTTCAAGTGCTAATAGACCGAAACCTTTATATAGGTCATAGACTCTATTTGAGTAGTAACAGTTGATATTCATCTTGACTATCACCTCTTTTTCCCGCGCGTACGCCCGCAAGGACGTACGCTCGGGTTTCAACGCTTCTTGCGGAAGCTCTGTTTGGCGCGATTAAGCGTCAGAAAACTAACTCCTGCTCCGATAAGAATTCCTGCAACGACTAATCCTACTTGTGACCACGGCACAACGATGCGCGGCAAGTTAGACTGCGCAAAATACACGTCTAATCCACTTAACTCGTTTGCATACTCGGCAAACAATAATGCGGAATACGGATCTTCCGTGCGCAATGCATTTGCATACTCAAAATAGGAATAACCAATAAGCGGGAAAATGCCTTGTGCTTGGGCTTTTGCAAGACTGCGTTGGGTAACATTCAATTTGATTGAGATAATGTCCTGCACGCGTGATTCTTCCACTCCTGTTACGGAAAGTAAAATGTCTGCTTCTGATTTCGCGCGGGAGGCATCATGCAAACAAACGATAAAATCGCCGGACTTTGCGCGTGCTTCTGCTCGGTCAAGTGTTTTACGTGTTTGTTTGAGTCCATCGGGATAGAATGATTCAACGTAGGCAAATCGTTCTTCTGCTTCGTTGATTTTTTCAAAGCAAGAATTAGCCAATGTTTGGTTATTCAGCACAAAGGTTTTGCCGCCTGCGCCAAAGAATTTGCTCCAGACTTGTGCGCTGTACGCGCGTTCTTCCGCATAAGCAAGTGCACCAGTATTCGGAACCTTTGATGATTCTATGAGTTCTACAACGGTTTCCTGTGCTTCAGCAATACGTTCTTGCACGAGCATAAACGTCTGCAAGTCAGTCATTGTTTGCAAGGGCTGTCCTTGGAGGTTTTTCTCTTGCACCGAAAGCTGCTTTACCAATATAACAAGGCGCTCGTCAAATTCTTTTTTGGTGATGCCTTTGAGTTCTGCTTCTTTTTGTTTGAGTGCCGCACGGAAACAATAGGACGCAGACGCGTAGTATTCTGCTTGAGCGTAATATGTGTCAGCAAGTAAAGTCAAATTGAGCGCGTCAGGGACAAGCGCATTCTGTTTTGCGCGGTCACAAAGGTCCTGCGAAACTGCCTTCATAGTATTCTCAAAATTCTTGTCAAGCACAAATTCGTGGTCGGGCCTATCAATAGATTTTCCGGTGAAATACTTCAACGCGTCATCAAGGGTGGCGACTTCCACTACAGAAATACCTAGTTTTTTGCCAAGCTCAATCAAATCAACCGTGTCATTACCATCTTTATACACCGCAGTACCTGCAGGAATCAATACTGTTTTGATTCCTCCTTTTGCCGCAGCTTCTATCTTGTAGTTCACGCCACCAACCGGTCCAATCAGTCCGCCTGAATTAATCGTGCCGGTCATGGCGACAGTAGGGTCTAGTTTTCGGCCGTCAAGAAGCGCTGCGGCAAGAACGGATGCTGCTCCGCCTGCAGAGGGGCCGCCGATAATGCCTGGCGATGCTTGAATAGTGTAAAGGAAGTCAGTTTGAGTGCAATCAGTGTCAAGTTCGTCGCACGCAATTTGTTTCGCGAGTTGCAACGAAACTTGTGTTGCAATCTTCGTTAAAGGAAAGGTTTCAAGGAAAACTCGCCCATAACCCTGAGTGGTCTCCAATGATAAATCAGCGAGAATGCCTGTGCTGTTACCGTTGTCATCAAGCAAGGCAAGCAACTTGACCGTTCCTTTGTTGGCTGAAACGGGAACAATCAAGAGCAACGCAAGAAGTACCCAAACCGCCCATTTCATAGGGTTTATTCGACGAGAACTCATTTATAAGGATTATGCTCTTCCATCCGTCACAAACCTTAATAAATTCCGACAACAAAAGAAATGCTATGTGGAAGGACATGGTTCGTTGGGCGCTCAGGAGTTCTGGTCTTGAAGAATTCATGTTTCACACCGTGTTCATAGAACGCCCGGTCATGCAAACGATTATTGAGTTTGCGAAGCGTGCGCAGCCAAACGAATTCTCCGCTTATCTGCAAGGCAAAGTCACAAACCGCATTCTTTACGTCAAAGGTATTGTGTATGAACATTATCACGCGACAGAAAACCAGGCAGTTATCAGCGCAGATCTTCCATTACTCCATGAAGTCGTAGGCACCGTGCACAGTCATCCGAGCATGAACAACCTGCCGAGCGGGGTTGATAAACGCGGATTGTTCAAGATGGGTCTGGTTAATTTGATCATTTGTCAGCCGTATGGTTTCTCTCGCATTGCGGCGTATGACACTGCAGGGAAACCTCTTGATTTCACGATTGTGGAAAAGGTCAAGGCGAAATGACGAATCAGGAAATCGCAGCGATATTTTACGAAATGGCGGATTTGTGCGAGATTCTCAGCATTCAATGGACGCCGAATGCGTACCGAAAGGCAGCACGATTCATCGAAACGCTCAGCAAACCTATTGACGAGATTTACAACAAGGGCGGCACGAAAGCGCTACAAGAACTGCCCAGCATAGGAAAAAACATAGCGAACAAGATTGAGGAGTTCATCAAAAAGGGCAAAGTCAAGGAGCTTGACGAGCTGAAGAAAAAGATTCCGAAAGGCGTCGACACGCTCCTGCATGTTCCTGGTTTGGGGCCGAAGAAAGCGTGGAGATTGTACAAAGAGCTCAACATCAAAAATCTGCGAGACCTCCAGAGAGCGGCAGAATCCCACAAAATCAGTAAACTAGAAGGTTTCGGCGAAAAAAGCGAAACAGAAATACTCCAAAGCATTGACCTCGTGCAGGAAGGCGAAACACGAAAGCTGCTCATCTACGGTCTTGCTGCTGCGAGAGAAATCGAGCACCGCCTCAAAGGTATTCCTGGCGTGCAACAAGTCCAATTCGCAGGCAGTGTCCGTCGCAGAAAAGAAACCATTGCAGACATTGACATTCTCGTTACAAGCAAAAATCCGAAGCAAGTCATGAGTTATTTCACCACTATGCAGGATGTCAAGAAGATTTTGGCGAACGGCCCGACCAAATCAGCAGTTCTTCTCAACAGCGGAATGCAGGCAGATGTAAGAGTTGTTGACGAAAAGTCGTTCGGCGCGGCATTGCAATACTTCACGGGCAGTAAAGAGCACAACGTCCGACTGCGACAGATTGCTATCAACAAAGGTCTCAAACTCAACGAATACGGTCTCTTCAAAGGCGCAACAATAGTGGCTGGCAAGACAGAACAGGACATTTACAAAAAGCTCGGACTTCCGTTCATCGAGCCCGAGCTACGAGAGAACAATGGCGAGTTTGAGGCAAAACAGCTTCCGAACCTCATCAATTACGATGATATGCGCGGCGACTGCCATATGCACACAACGGCGAGCGACGGCGCGAATACGGCTGAAGAGATGGTGAAGGCAGCCATCGCAAAAGGCTACGAATACGTCGCGATTACGGACCACAGTAAAAGTTCGTACATCGCAAACGGCCTTGACGAAAAACGTTTGCACAAACACCACGCAGCACTCGACGCATTGCAAAAAAAGTACGGTGACATCACGATTCTCAAAGGCAGCGAGGTCGACATCAAGAGCAATGGCGAACTTGACTATTCCCCTGCAATTCTCAAAGATATTGACGTAGTCATGGCAAGTGTGCATCAGCGATTCAAGATGACTCGAGATGAAGCAACAAAGCGCTATCTGAAAGCCATTAGTTTAGGACACATTACGTGCATCAGTCACCCTTCAGGCAGGCTTATCCACGAGCGTGAAGCGTTTGAGTTTGATATCGAAAAAGTTGCAATAGCTGCAAAAGAAGCAGGCGTTGCATTAGAAATCAACAGTTCTCCAAGCAGATTAGACCTCAAGGACACACACATCAAGATTGCGAAAGAATTCGGCGCAAAGTTCCTCATCAACACGGACAGCCACAGCACGGAACATCTCAGATTCATGGAACTCGGAATAGCACAAGCAAGGAGAGGCTGGCTGGAAGCGAAAGACGTGCTCAACACGCTGCCGGTGAAGAAGTTCTTACGGGCAATACAGAAATAATCATTGTTTATACCCCTATCAAAAAGATTTAAATACAGCAGAACAGATTAAGAAAACATGGGAAAAATTCAAAAAACGGTGCTGGCAGAATCCTACACCCTGAATTTTGCCGGGCTCAATGTTCAATTTCCTTCTACCATAATGACGCAAGTCATCCTAGATAAGAATGGCACATACAAATCCAGCGTATGGTTAGAGTGCAACATGGAACTAGGAGCATTCATTCTGAAAGTATTTTTTGAAGAGCTTCTTTCAGTTCAAGCGAAAAACCCGTGGATCGCAATGCTTTCAGAACTCGAGAATGCATTTCCTAAGTTCAAAATGTTACCTCGCTTCAAAGCCAAAGGCGCATTACCAATAAATGCGCAACTCGAGATTACGCAAAGCGTCTCTGATGCCTGCGCGGCATACAATAAACTAATCAAAATTCTTTCTAAATACTAAATTTCTTGACAGACCATTTGAAACTCAGTATTCTTCCTGAAACTGTCCGAACAAAATCAATTCAACAATCGTCTTTCCTAACACGTCTCTGTGCGTGTATTGCGTCTTCAGCTCAATAGAAGGAAAGTGTTTACGAAGGGAATCGACAAGCAGCGCTTTGTCGTCTTTGGAAATCGTGCTCATGACATGAACTAAACCAAGTGTTGCATCGCGACCAGAAATATCCGCAAGTGAGTTTGTCAGAAAAGGTTTCAATTTGTGCGTATCAAGTGTTGAAAAGGATTCTTTCCTATCAGCATCCACGACGCGTACGTTCTCAAAGGATAATTTGCGATACAGCATTCCTCGTTCAGCGCGAGCTGCCTGTTTGACGAATTCCATTGCGGCAGGCGAACTTCGCAATTCGTCAGACAATTGCCAAACAAAGGGATCATACTCGACCGTTTCTTGGCGACGAATGGTTTCAATCAACTTACGAACTTCGCGTAAAGAACTTACCGAGTCTGGTACATTAAGATCGAGAACGATGCCAGGGATGTTTACCTGTGCTTTGATGCGTCCTCTTTTGACAACGAGCTTGTCCACGATTATTATGATGTTCTTTTTGTTTAAATAGTTTTGTGTGGTGCAAAACTCTTTTAAACAAACAGATAAACAAATCTGTATGCATCACAGCATCAAAGGAGTTGTTTGTACGTCGGGATGGTCGAAATTCCGTGGTTTGATGTTTTCAAAAAGAAAAACGTTGATTTTCGAATTCAAAGAAGACACGAACGTGCCATTGCACATGCTGTTTGTTTTTTTCCCGATTGATGTTTTGTTCTTAAATGAAAAAAAGACGGTTCTTGAAGTGAAAAAGAACTTTATGCCGTTCACGTTTTACTCGCCGAAGCACAAAGCAAGATATGTGATCGAGATTCCGAGTCCGACGGATTTTGCTGTCGGTGACGTCGTAACCTTTAAATAACGTGTTCGAGGATTCTCAGTATTGTCGGGAACATCGTCCAACCTGGTAGGACGGCCGCCTCCAGAGCGGCTAATCGGGGTTCAAATCCTCGTGTTCCCATCACTTTTTCTTAAACCCTAACGCACAGCTATTGATGCAGAATCTCTTACCTGTAGCTGTAGGTCCGTCATCAAAGACGTGTCCAAGGTGGCCTTTGCACTTTGCACAAACGACTTCGACGCGTTTCATGCCCATCGAAACGTCAGTATGCTGTTCAACAGCGCCAGGGAGAGCCTTATCAAAGCTCGGCCAGCCAGTGCCTGAATCGAATTTAGAATCGGAAGGAAAAAGGTCAGCCCCACAACCGCCGCATTGGTACGTTCCTTTATCCTTATTGTAAAGTAATTTACCGGTGCCGGGCATTTCCGTGCCTTTCTCTCGTAAAATATGATACTGATCAGAGCTTAATTTCTTCTTCCAATCCGTTTCGGTTTTAGGCATGGGCATGAAGTAATAGAAAGAATGAAGGTATTTATGTCTTATGTGAGAGGTACGGTTTCGGGAATGTCTGCGGTGTGTTTGTATCGTTCAAGTCCGTTATAGCTTACGCGAAGATGTTCGATAGTCGCGGTCTTTGTTTGAACGGTATTGTGGTTTGCGCGGATGAGGTCGCTTATTTTTTGGGGGTCTCGCGTTTGAGGAGTGCGGGATTTGAACTGAACATGTTTACCAAGCAAGACTTCCAGCGTACCTTTGCCAACGTCTGCTTTCCATTGTCGAATGAATTTTGTTTGAGAGCCTGCGTAGCCTTCTTTGACGGTGTCAATGACATTGAAATCGAATTTTCTGAAATGTTCTTCAAACGATTGTACTTTTTCTGCGCGATTCACATCGGTAAGATACTGTGTTGCTCCAAACAATGCAACACGATGATTGGAAAAAGCGGAGGAAGCGCCGTATTTTGCGAGTATTCCTTTTACTGCGGAAGTTGCGCTAATGACTAGATTGTGTTGTGATGCATGAGATTCATAAACATCTTGCGGTAGGTGTGCAATCAATGCAAATCGTGGTTCAAAGTAAAAAATTGCCGCAACAAGACCAAAATTGACTTCAGGGACGGAAAGGGTGTGTTCGCCTCCTGCAGCGACATAAAACCTGGAAGGTATTTTGACAACACCATCTTGTAAAAGGGATTCGTGAGGAACATCTAAGGGGCCTCCGAGGGATTCGATTTTGGGTCTGGGAGTATCAATCTTAGAAACGTCAATGAACCCTGATTTTTTCTGGCGCGATTCATTCTCGTTTTTGATGTATGCGTCGACTTCTTTGAGGCTCATTGATTGTTTATCAAAGATACGGCCAATACGTAGAAGTCCAGAAGGAAAAACCGGAGTGGGTTCGTTGGTTTCAGGCACGTCTTATCCCTTGACATGCACTCTGCGATATTCGAGTATCGAGATGAGCACGACAAGCAGGATGATGCCTGTTACGATATATAAGGAATAGTGTTCCAGACCAGCTAAAAGGTTTGTCCAGAACGTCGGTTCAGCAACGTCGCGGACGGTCAAGGAAACGACATTGGAAGTGACTTTGCCGCCTTTGCCATCAGTGGCAGTAAAGGAAGTTGTGGCCGTTCCAAACCAGTCTTTCTCAGGCATCAACATTGCTTTGTTGCCAGAAATCGTGACGATGATGTGCGGTATAGGCGTGTATGTATAGACGAGCGCATCGCCGTCGGGGTCTTTGAAGTACGTGCCCAAGTCGAGCGTTAAGCGGGTGTCTTCGTCCCATGCTTGCGCAGGGATGCCGGTTGCGGTTGGAGAAACGCCAATAACATTGGTTCCTGCATTGCCTGCGTGGGCGACGTACCATGTGCCGGCAAGGATTGCTGCGATGATGACTATGCCGAAGATGACGAACCACCAGCCGGGCGCCATGCCTGTTGCTTCTGCGGGAAGTTTGCTTTTGCCCACAATTGCGAACGTGGTAAGACCTTCAGATGATGCTTTGTAGTAGACCCATTTTTTGTCCGAGCGTACTTTTTCGGTGCCGATACCTTTCCAGCCGTCGGGAGTTTCGCGCATGAGCTTGATGCTGCCTTCGGAGACTTGGCGTGATGCAAGCCAGCGTTGTGAGACTCGGAAGACGAAGCGTTCGCTTTCGATGAGGTCTTCGTTGAGGTTTTCTGCGCTGACGTTGATGTATTGGTAGACTTCTCCTTCAGGAGCTGATGCGCTTCCAGGGTAGGTTTTGCTGCCGCGCAACGTCATGGTGACGTTGGGGACGACTTGCGAGACACGCAGCCAGAGTTGGCCGAGGCCGTGTTTCCAGCCGGTTTCGATTTCGTTTTCTCTACGAGGCTTGAGGGCTGTCCAGGATTGTTTGACAATCTTGGTGCCGCGAAGCATCATGAACAAGATGATAATAAAAATAGCGACAAGCAGTACAACAAGTCCTACCCATGCGGCGGACTGGTTTGCAATCAAGTAAGTGCGGAATCCGTATGCAACAACGCCTGCAACTAAGAGCAATAATACAAGGAGGAACCACCAAATACCTTTGCCGTGTCGAACGACCGTGTCGCCGACGAGTGATTCTTTGGAGACAAGGACGTTATTTGCTTTGAGTTCGCGTTCGGCTTCTTTCTTTGCTTTGGCGTGTTCTTTGGCTAATTTGGCGTCGAGGGCTGCTTTTTCTTTTGCCTTTTGTGCTTTAACGCGTTCAGCTTCTTGCTTCTTGCGTTCTGCTTCCTTTTCTTTGCGTGCCAATTCTTTCTGTTTTTCTTTTTCGGCTTTGTCTTTTGCTTTTTGTTTTGCCTTTTCGGAGTTTTCGGCTTCGCGTTGTTTTGCGAGCGCTGCTGCAATACGCGCTCGTTCGGCTTTCTTTTGCTGGTATTCAGGAGTCTTGGTGTAAGCAATCCATTTCAACAAAAGCAAAACAAGAACAATAATGATGATGATTGCTGCAAAAATAATAAGAACGGTCAATGCTTTGTGGGTCTCAAACCAGTTGTAGTCGCGAATGTTGGCCGTGAAGGGGAATTCGTACGTGATGCCTTTGACGGTCGCGCCCAAGACGCCAGGGTATTTTCCTTGTTCAATGGTTCCTTTTGCGGACAGAGTGAGAGTTGTTTCACTATCTGCAGGTAAGGTGACGGTCTTCGGAGTAACAACGATGGAGTCTGTTTCGGTAACGAGCAAGGTATAATTTGCGGTCGAGACGCCAGTGTTTGCGAGAGTGATGTTGACAGATGTCTTCGTTGAGGTCATGCGCAAGTCATCGAAGGTTACGTCAGGAATGAATGCGTTCGTTACGGTGAAGGTTGCAGGCAACGTTGCGTGGACATCGGTTGTCGCGGCAGTGCCAGTAATATCAAAGGGCATTTCGCCAGACCATGTGCAGTCCGTAGGTGTTACAAACACGTTGATGGTGCCGCTTTGTCCAGGTGCAAGAATAATATCGTTCGTTGAGAATGTTGCGATGTCAGTGATGCTTTTACTGACGGTTAATGCGTACGTGTCAGGGAACGGACCGATGTTTGTAATGGTAACAGGGAAGGTTGCTTTACCGCAGGGCAAGACTGTTTGGTCTGCGAAAGAAGTTAACTGTACGTTCTGAGGAATAGCCACCGTAACGTGCTGTTTGATGGATGCTTGTTCGCCAAATGCGGTTGTTACAAACGTTTCGAGAGAATAGCCACTGCCGGGTTGGGCGTTGACAGGAATGTTCAAGAGTGCTTGAATTTGTTGTGTTTGTCCGGGTTGCAGGGTGAACTGCAACGGGTTCATTTTTGTCCAGGAAGCAACAGCAGAATCGGTTGCGGTCAAGGAATAACTAGACGCAATGTTACCAGTATTCGTAACGACAAATTGAGTGGAGTGTAAGGTGCCTTGGAAGACGGTATAAGATGTATCGCCACGAAGCGTAAAATCTTCAATATACTGAGGAGAAGTTTGGGCAGAGACAGAAACGGAAAGTAAAATGGCAAGTAAGAATAGAATGGATGTGTATGTGCTTACTTTCATTGCTCATTCCCCCCATATACTGTTTCTGAACTAAAAAATAAAAATAAAAAAACAAAGGTACTTTAGTAGTACGTTTGCGGTTGTGCCGGCTCGTTGTCCTTCATTCGGTTGTAGCCGACGAGGATGCCGAGGATGACCAACACAACGATCAATGCCACGAAGAGGATGCCCGCGACTTTGCCGATTGTCGACCAAGCGCTGGAGTTCTTCATGACGTTTGCGGTCAAGGCGATCTGTTCGATTTGGCTGTTGCCTGCGTTCACGGTTGCCGTGAAGACGTGGGTGCCGACAGCTGCGTCGTCCTTAACATTGACTCCAATGTAGAAGGTTTTGCTTTCGCCTGACTTGATGACCTGTGTGCTGGTCGGGCTGATGGTGACATCAGACCAGTCGCTTGCGCCGCTGACTGCGACGCTGTACGCGACATCAGTCTTGCCCGTGTTCGCGATGGTCAACGGGTAGATGACTTGGGAGCCCTGCTTGACGTTTTCAAGTTGGCTGCCGACGGTCAATGTGGTCTTCGGTGTTTGGTCTGCGACGTATGCATCATCTGCATCGACGTGGACTACCTTGCTGGATTCAACCGTGTCGTGGCCGTCGTTGTATGTTACAACAACGAGCATTTCGTAGTCGCCTGCTTTGGTTTCTCTCGGAATGCGGAGGTAGAGTTCTTCTGTTTCTTCTTCGTCATTCTGGTCGATGCTGTCGATGTAGTCGGATGCACTCAAGCCGAGTGCAGGGATGCTGACTTGGACTTTGACGTCGTTTTCGTCGCGCTGGCCGAAGTTTTCGACTCGGATGGTCGTCAAGAGTGCGCTTCCTGCCATGATGCTTGCTTCGGGGTACAAGGTGATGTCCTTGACTTCGATGCTGTGGCGGGATTCGTCAATCTTCAAGTTGTAGTTGAGGCTGATTTCTTGGCCGTTTCTGTCCGTGAACAAGAGTCGGAGCTTGTAGCTGTCTTCTTGGATGTCCTTGGGCAACTTCATGGTCAAGGTCTTGGTATAAGTAGTGTCGTCTTCGACATCGAAGGGTCCGACAACGTCGTAGGGTGCTTCTGAAACGTGTTCGTATCCTGAGATGTAGGCTTGCAAGACGATGTTATCGTGCGATGCGGTGCCGGTGAAGGTTACTTTGACGTCAAATTCTTCGTTTCGTTCAACGCTGAGTTTGTTGTCTTGGTTTGCGCTGAGCGTGGTTCCGTCAACTTCGACTTCGTCGATGCTGATGGGGAGCGTGCTCTGTGCAACTTGTGTATTGGAACCTGCTTGGTTGCCGTTGTTGCCGCCGTTTCCGGGGAACAATTGTGCGCTTGCTACGCTTGCGAGTGCAAGCATGAACAATGCGATCAATGCGAAAATTTTGTTGTTTGCCATGGTTTTTGTCCTCACTACGGGTGTGGTTGTATTATAATGTTTGTCTCAGCCCCCATTTCGGAGGAGAAACACTGTGTTGTTACTTGTTAGTAACAGTATCTACTATATAAAGCTTCCTATTCGATTACCTGTATTTCTCGGTAAACGACTCGGTTTTCTTCATCGCTGTGGAGCGTGATTCTGACCGGGTAAAGGCCCACTTGCACGGCGTCCAAAGGCAAGAAGAGGAGCTTTGTTTCGTCGTCCCCAACACCTAAGTCGAACGGACCCATGTTTGCACGGAGGGCCAATTCTTGAACGACAACTGTTGCTTCCACATGGTGGAGTTTGCGGTTGCCGTTGTTCGTGAATGAGATGTAGAACGGTACATCGTTGCCGTTTTGCTGTTCGAACGCGTCGCCGATTCGGATGGTGTCGATGTGGATGCCAAAGACATCGCTTTCGACAGGTTCTGCCGGTGCGGGTGTCGGCGTCGGGATCGGAGTTACTGTTCCGTTACCGGGCGTCATGACCAAAAAGATGAATTGGTTGTAGTCCGTGATGGTTGCGGTGCCGCTCAACGTTTCGTAGTTCGGGTGCGTAATGACGTATGCGTACGTGCCAGGTTCGAGGTTGTCAAACATTGCTTGACCGTTTGCGTCGCTGGTCAGGTATTGTCCGTTCATGTTGAGGACTGCGCCCGAGATTTTTGCACCGCTGAACGAGTCAGACAATTGGAATGTTGCGCTGTAGGTCGGTTCTTCGTTAACTTGGACGTTCATTGCGATGGTGTCTGAAGGATTTGAAAGTCCGTTGCACATGCTGCTTGCGCCCATGCCGGTGACGCTGACTGCGTACATGCCTGCTTGCTGGGGTGTGAAGCTGAACGTGAAGCTTGCCGGGTCAACGTTGTTTGAGTTTGCCGGAAGCGTGCTCATGTCTTGTGTGTTCATGCCGGGGCCGTTAACATTAGCTGTCGTTCCGGTCGGAATCGGAGTCAATACGTAACCTGAGTCGCCGAATGCAACGTCGTTTGCGTGATTGCTGATTTTGTTGAACGTCATCGTGACGGTTTCGCCAACGAGCGGTACTTGCGGGCTTGCCGCGAGGTCATTCAAGATGGTGTAGCATTCGTTTCGAGGTAAGCTATCACCAACTTCGAACATTTTGCTGCTTTGTCCTTGGATGTTTGAGCTGCATTGGTTGTCAACGACGGTGGTCGTGATGACTGCGCTGTACGGTCCTGCGACGGTGGGTGTCCACGTGAAACTAACAGGTGCGTTTTCGTCTGCGAAAAGCGTTAAGTCTTCGGTTTGTGTGTCAACGAGGGAAAATACATCTCCGCCGATGATTTGGAAGATTTGGATTTGTACTTGGACATCTGCACTGTAGAATTCGTCCTTGAATTGGGAAGGAACGTATTCGAGTTGGTTGTCTGTCAAGGAGAATGCGCTTTGGACGTTTCCGTCAAGGCTTGCTTCCATGCTGACAACAACGGGAACGTTCGGTTGTGCCGTGTTCGTGATGCTGAATTGGTCGATGACTGCACGGCATGCCGGGATTTGGGTGAACATGTAGTTCAAATCAAGGGTGTATTCGCTGTCGTCGCCTTGGCTGTTCCAGGTTGCTTTTGCTTCGAGAGGAGCGTATCCTTCGGAAACAAAGTATACTCCGTAGCCGTTCGGTGTTGCGAGTGAATCAGGATATCGAACGGTCAACGTTCCGTCACTGGTTGTTTGGCCGTCAGGGAAGCTTCCGCTGAAGTCCGAAACGCTTGAGCCATCTGCGTTGTCGAGGTCGTAAACCGCGGTTTCAACGTTGTTTGTGTTGAAATGGTAGGTGACGTCGACGTATGCGGATGCGAAGCTGGACATTAAGACCAGCATCAATGTGACGATTGCGTTGAGTTTGTTCATGTTATTCACCTTTACTTGATTCCGTTTCCGCCGGTTTCGCTGCCGCTGATGCCCTTCTTCGGGCTCGGGTCTGAGCTTCCGCCGCCGTTTCCGTTGCTGCCGTGGCCGCCATGTTTGAAAACGCCTGCGGAGTACAGGGTAAGGAGTACTTCTCCAGTAAAAATTACTGCGTTGACTGCCAAAATTCCTTCAGGGCACGAGTCGTCGATAAGCAACGGGTCTTTTCGTGCGCCGTAGAATGTTTCTGCATAAATGCGTCCAGTTTGCTGGAGGTTTTTGCCGAGGTGTTGGTGGTACTTGACCATTCCTGCATGGGTCACAATCGCTTTCGGGAAGTGCGCGTAGGGAGCAAAGTCTGAGCCAACATCGAGCACATTCAAGATGCCGTCTTCAAGCGTTGTTTCGGGCTTGTATTTGGGCTGTGATTTTTCGATGATGCGCTTGTCTGCGTAAAGTGCGATACCGTGGAGCGATTCCGGCAAGAGTTTGTCTTCCGGTTGTGCGCGGACGTACTTGTCGTACGTTGCAGTCATGACCGGTTCTCTGATGTTGCTGGTCATTTTGCGCTTTCGGTAGGTGTCGTTGCTGTGGATTAATTTTGCGTTGTCTGCAAGTCGAGTTTCGAGAGCTGCATCGATGGTGGTTGTTTCGTCGTCGATGGTGATTTCTCTGTTAACTGCGGCGGTGCGTCCAAGCTGAAGTAAGCTGCCGTTGAGCAATGTCTTGCTGATGTTGTCATCAAGATTGATTTGCGTCAAGTATTCTTTGTTCCATGCGCCGTGTGCGCTCATGAAATAGTTTGAAAGTCGTGCAACGATTTGGACTTTGCGGGCGTTGATTTCGTAGCCTGCGATGGTTGCTTCGACTTTTTCGCGCAATGCAGGACTGAATGAGTCCATTCGGTCCTTGATGTCTGCGAGAGTGTCGCGGTATGCTTCGAATTTGGAAAGTTGCGATTCGAGTGCGGTGCGTGCATCGGTTGTGGTTTCAAGGACGTTTGCGTTCTTTTCGAGCAATTCTTTGATGAGTTGCGTAGTGAATTCTTTTT